>NZ_UGYM01000002.1:4043357-4354384 GCF_900456975.1 Shewanella baltica | reverse complement strand
TTAAATATGACCTCGCGTTCTGGTCGCCATGTGATCAAGCATCGCATGGAGGAAATGGGTTATAGCGAGCACGATTACAATATGGATGCGCTGTACGAAGAGTTCCTAAAATTGGCAGATAAAAAGGGACAAGTATTTGATTATGATTTAGAAGCCTTAGCCTTTATGGAAGCACAGGCTGAAGAAGACAATCACTATCAATTGCAGCAATTAGTGGTGCAGTCTGACTCTACCGAAGGCGTTGCCACAGCTACCGTTCGTATTGAAGTGGGCGGTGAAATTAAAACCGAAGCCGCAACCGGTAATGGTCCCGTTGATGCCGCCTATAACGCCATTGCCCGTGCTACTGATCGTCGTATCGACATCATCAGCTACAAGTTAGGCGCTAAGGGCGTAGGCCAAAATGCCTTAGGTCAAGTGGACATTACCGCCGTTTACCACGAGCAAAACTTCCACGGTGTAGGTTTAGCGACCGATGTCGTTGAAGCTTCGGCGCGTGCTTTAGTGCATGTGATGAACTTAACGTGCCGCGCAGACAAGGTCGCCGATTACAAACAAAGCATGCAAAAGAATCGAGAGCTAGGCGGCGTCTAGTCGCTAAAAGCTTCCAAAGAATAGCAAGGTCGAGCATAAAGCATTCACATTTAAAGGAGTTGGCTGGCGTATGAGTTATCAAGTAGCAGTATTAGCAGGGGACGGGATCGGCCCAGAAGTGATGGCAGAGGCGCGCAAAGTGCTGCGTGAAGTGGAAGTTCGATTCGATTTAAATATCGAGTATACGCAATACGATGTCGGCGGTATTGCCATTGATAACCACGGTTGTCCACTACCCGATGCCACGCTAAAAGGGTGTGAAGCGGCTGATGCGATTCTATTCGGTTCAGTCGGCGGTCCTAAGTGGGAAAAACTGCCACCAAATGAACAACCTGAGCGCGGCGCACTATTGCCTCTGCGTGGACATTTTGAACTGTTTTGCAATCTACGCCCAGCCAAATTGCACGATGGCTTAGAACATATGTCACCGCTGCGTAGCGATATCTCTGCCCGTGGTTTTGATGTTTTATGTGTGCGCGAGTTAACCGGCGGTATTTACTTTGGTAAACCAAAGGGCCGCCAAGGCGAAGGCGAGAATGAAGAAGCCTTCGATACCATGCGTTATAGCCGCCGCGAAATTAGTCGTATCGCCCGCATCGCCTTTGAAGCCGCCCGTGGTCGCCGTAAAAAAGTCACCTCAGTGGATAAAGCCAACGTACTGGCTTGTTCAGTGTTGTGGCGCCAAGTGGTTGAAGAAGTGGCGGTGGATTTCCCCGATGTCGAGCTGGAACATATCTATATCGATAATGCGACCATGCAGTTGCTACGTCGTCCCGATGAGTTCGATGTGATGTTATGTTCTAACCTGTTCGGCGATATTTTATCCGACGAAATCGCCATGTTAACGGGCTCTATGGGCTTGCTGTCCTCGGCGAGCATGAACAGCACTGGCTTTGGTTTGTTCGAACCCGCGGGTGGCAGCGCGCCGGATATCGCGGGCAAAGGGATAGCTAACCCAGTCGCGCAAATTCTGTCGGCAGCATTGATGTTACGCCACAGCTTGAAACAAGAAGAAGCGGCGAGTGCGATTGAGCGCGCCGTGAGCAAAGCCTTGAACTCTGGCTATTTAACTGGCGAGCTGTTGAGCAGCGACAAGCGTAGCGAGGCTAAATCGACGGCAGAAATGGGTGACTTTATCGCCAATGCTATAAAGGAAGGTGTGTAATGACGAACGCAAAGACCTTGTACCAAAAAGTATGGGATGCACATATCGTTGCTTCTCCCGAGGGCGAAGCGCCGGTCATTTATGTCGACAGACATTTAGTCCATGAAGTGACGTCACCTCAAGCATTCAGCGGTTTGAAGGTCGCGGGCCGCAAGCTGCGCGCGCCGGAAAAAACCTTTGCCACTATGGATCATAATACTTCTACTCGCAGCGCCAGCTTAGATGCCCTAAGTCCGATGGCGCGCACTCAGGTGGAAACCTTAGCGCAAAACTGTAAAGATTTTGGCGTGCGTTTATATGATATTCACCATCCTAATCAAGGGATTGTGCATGTAATGGGCCCAGAGTTAGGGATTACCTTACCTGGCACTGTGATTGTCTGTGGCGATTCCCATACCGCCACCCACGGCGCCTTTGGCGCATTGGCGTTTGGGATTGGCACATCGGAAGTTGAGCACGTGTTAGCAACGCAAACGCTGCGTCAGTTAAAAGCTAAAACCATGAAGATTGAAGTGCGTGGTCATGTCACCGATGGCGTGACCGCCAAAGATATCGTCCTCGCTATTATTGGTAAAATCGGCATGGATGGTGGCACGGGTTACGTGGTGGAGTTCTGCGGGGAGGCGATCGAAGCCCTGTCGATGGAAGGCCGCATGACAGTGTGCAACATGGCGATTGAGATGGGCGCGAAGGCGGGCATGGTCGCGCCGGATCAAACCACTTTCGAGTATTTAGCAGGCCGCGAGTTTGCGCCAAAGGGCGAAGATTGGACTGAGGCTGTCGCTTACTGGAAAGCCATTAAAACCGATGACGGCGCGGTGTTTGATGCTGTCGTTGAGTTAGATGCTGCCGATATTGCGCCGCAATTGACTTGGGGTACTAACCCAGGCCAAGTAGTGGCAATCGATGGCAAAGTACCAGATCCCATTCATGAAGCTAATCCAAGCACCCGAGCTAGTATGGAAAAGGCTTTAGAATACATTGGCCTGAGTGCGGGTACGCCGATGACAGACATCAGTATCAACAAGGTGTTTATCGGTTCATGTACTAACTCACGGATTGAAGATTTACGCAGCGCTGCTGTGCATGCCAAAGGTCGTAAAGTGGCGAGTGGCGTCACCGCGATTGTCGTTCCAGGTTCTGGCCAAGTGAAAGCACAAGCCGAAGCCGAAGGCTTAGATAAAATCTTTATCGAAGCGGGATTTGAGTGGCGTTTACCGGGTTGCTCTATGTGTTTGGCGATGAACGATGACAGATTAGAAGCGGGCGATCGCTGCGCGTCGACCAGTAATCGTAACTTCGAAGGTCGCCAAGGTCGCGGCAGTCGTACCCATTTGGTGAGTCCTGCAATGGCTGCAGCCGCTGCGGTGGCGGGGCATTTTGTCGATATTCGTAAACCTTACTAATTACCGTAAACCCAAGAGGAGAAGTTAATGCAACCTTTTACGACCCATACCGGGCTTGCGGTCATGATCGACAGCACCAATATCGATACGGATCAGATCATTCCGAAACAGTTTTTGTCTAAGGTGACGCGCGATGGTTTTGGCGTGCACTTATTCCACGACTGGCGTTATTTAGATGATGCGGGCGATCAGCCTAATCCAGAGTTTTCATTGAATCAAAGCCGCTATAAAGGCGCGTCGATTTTATTGGCGCAGGAAAACTTTGGTTGTGGTTCAAGCCGCGAACATGCGCCTTGGGCGCTGGCAGACTTTGGTCTGCGTGCGATTATTGCGCCGAGTTTTGCTGATATTTTTTACGGTAACTCAATCAATAATGGCCTGTTACCTGTGGCGTTAACTCACGCGCAGGTGCGCCAATTAATGGATGAAGTGACGGCAGAAGCAGGCGCACAAATTACGGTTGATCTCACAAGCTGCAAAGTAATTTCACCGTCGGGCGCCGAGTTTAGTTTTACGCTGGCAGAATCGGCGAGACATAAGCTGCTAAACGGTTTAGATGCGATTGGCTTGACCTTGTCCCATGCTGCGCAAATCAGTCAGTACGAAACTCAAATCCAAGGCTGGCGCCGTTAGTTTTTCAGCGCACATTTGTACTGGTGTTGAGTCCATATTTAAGCGCCTAGGTTACCACCTAGGCGCTTTTGTTTTAAATCATCATCTGCTCATGGTTTAACTAATTGTATTTGAAGTGATAAATTTTTACTGCTGTTTGTGTGTCATAGAATTTTTGTATCGATAGTGATTTATGCTGAATTTGTTACATCTGAATGATTTACACGTGTTTCTGAGATTTTTTATTTTATTTTGTTGTTTATTATGGTTATTTTTTTATTTAACCATGTTGAGTTAATCAGCGTTGCGAATAGTAACTGGGCGAATATAGGCTGAGTTTTGTTTAAATAGTGATATTGGTCACTAAATCTGTTTTAAAGTCATCGTTAGCTAGAGTTTTTGTCTGTTTTATCTCCTTTGGTTGCAAACATCTTCTGCATAAGTAAACTGCTTCGCATTCAATATGGAGTGTTTGCTCTATTTTGCCTGAACGCCGCAGTACTAATTTAAGTAGTACAGATAACAATAATATTATTAGAGAATAACGATGCAAAAACGTCTTCTGACTTTGGCTGTCACTGCAGCCTTGTTAAGTTCAACGACTCAACTCCATGCCGCTGGTTTTCAATTAGCCGAATATTCTGCCACAGGCTTAGGCCGCGCCTTTGCCGGTGAAGCGGCTATGGCGGATAACGCTTCGGCTCAAGCACGTAATCCAGCCATGTTGACTTATCTCGAAGGTCGTCAGTTATCGACGGGTGGTATTTATGTCATGCCAAACGTCGATGTGACTGGCGATGTCAGCATTAGCTCGCCGTTGCTTGGCCCAGATCCTGTTGTTATGAAAGGTGGCGATGCACTGGATGTGGCCGATGACGCACTGGTGCCAAACTTTTATTACTCAAATCAGTTAAATGATCAATGGACTTGGGGCCTAGCGGTAAATTCTAACTATGGTCTAGCCACTGAATTACCTGCGACTCACGCCGCGGCTATTTTTGGTAACAAGACTTCGGTTACAACCGTTGAGTTTAATCCAAATATTGCGTACCGCATCAATGATGCTGTTAGCGTCGGTGCTGGTGTACGTATCGTTTATGGTGAAGGCGAAATTGGTGCGTCATTGCCCGGTTGGGTCGATGGCATCAAACCGGCTCTGCCGGCTCCTGTGCAGGCAATGTTACCTCCTGGTGGCACTGAGCTGAAAAGCATGAAGGGTGATGATGTGGGTTACGGCTGGCAGTTAGGTGCAAGCTGGCAGATCAATCCGGCTCACCGTTTAGGCTTTGCGTATCACAGCGGCGTGCAATTGGACTTAGATGGTCATGCTTCTGGCGTCTTGTATACCGGCGGCCAAGATGTGTCTATCGAAGGTTATTTACCCCTTGAATTGCCCGCCTTTGCAGAAATTGCTTCCCATCATCAATTGACCGATAACTGGGCCATGCACGCGAGCGTGAACTGGACAGATTGGAGTGTATTTGATCAGCTGGTGGCTTATTTCCCTGGTGACGTTAAACCTAAGGGCGATTTAGAGTCTGATTTAGTTAAAGAAGAACACTTTGAAGATAACTGGCGTTTCGCGCTGGGAACCACTTATCAAGTGAATAATGACTGGTTAGTGCGTGCCGGTGTCGCTTTAGATAAAACGGCAGCAAATGACGAGTGGCGCACAACTACAATTCCAGACTCTGACCGTCTGTGGTTCTCTGTCGGCGCCGGTTATCAGGCGACTAAGAATCTGAATGTTGATTTTGCGGTGACGTATATCAAAGCAACAGGCGATGCGCCAATCAACGAACAGCAAAATCTACTGGGCTTAGCGGCCGTTAACTTTAACGGTGAAGCGAGCGGCGATGTGTGGCTTGCGGGTATCCAGATGAGCTACAAGATGTAAGTTCTACGTAGTTTAAAAAAGCCCTGAATCTTCAGGGCTTTTTTATGGCTATAGCATGGTGGCGTTATTTTGTTTTTCGGCTTGCTTGCTGGTCACGGCAGAAAATTGCGAATATATTCATTGCATAAGTAGTGGATCATGTTAACTCTCACCGGCATAAAAAGGCGGCGGAGAGTTCAGATAGGATAGTAGCGTGCAGAAAAAATACGTGGTGGCCTTAGATCAAGGCACGACCAGCTCAAGGGCGATAGTGTTCGATCACGACGCAAACATTGTCAGCGTGTCCCAGCGGGAATTCACCCAGTTGTATCCAAATCCGGGTTGGGTCGAGCATGATCCCATGGAGATCTGGGCAAGCCAAAGTTCAGTGTTAGTTGAAGTGCTGGCGCGCGCGGGGATCCACAGCGATGAAGTGGCCGCGATTGGCATTACCAATCAGCGGGAAACTACAGTCATTTGGGAGAAAGCCACAGGTAAACCTATCTATAACGCGATTGTGTGGCAGTGCCGTCGTAGCTCTGAAATTTGTGAGCAACTCAAAGCTCAAGGATTAGAAGAGTATGTCCGTGAAAACACAGGCCTGTTACTCGACCCTTATTTTTCAGGCACTAAGATCAAGTGGATTCTAGATAATGTGCCCAATGCCCGTGCGCAAGCCGAGCGCGGTGAGTTGTTGTTCGGCACTATCGATACTTGGCTAGTGTGGAAGTTAACCGAGGGCAAAGTGCATGTCACCGATCCCACCAATGCCGCCCGTACTATGCTGTTTAATATCCATAGCCTGACTTGGGATAACAAGTTACTTGAAGCTTTAGACATTCCCTTGTCTTTGTTGCCCGAAGTTAAGCCTTCCTGCAGCGTGTATGGCACTACGCGGATTGCCGGTGAAGGCAGTGAAATTCAAGTCGCAGGGATGGCAGGCGACCAACAAGCGGCGCTTTTTGGCCAGCTGTGTGTCGAGCCCGGCATGGCGAAGAATACCTATGGCACTGGTTGTTTTTTATTGATGAATACCGGGACCAAAGCGGTGCGCTCTAACCATGGGTTACTGACCACAGTTGCCGTGGGACCGAAGGGCGAAGTGAACTATGCCCTCGAAGGTTCAGTCTTCATGGGTGGCGCGACTATTCAATGGCTGCGGGATGAACTGGGGCTTATTCGTGACGCCAGTGATACTGAGTATTTTGCCTCTAAGGTTGCTGATACCAATGGCGTATATCTGGTGCCAGCCTTTGTGGGACTCGGTGCGCCCTATTGGGATCCCAATGCCCGTGGCGCACTCTTTGGTTTAACCCGTGGCGCCAACCGTAATCATATTATTCGGGCGGCGTTAGAATCCATTGCTTATCAGAGTAAAGATTTACTCGATGCCATGACCAAAGACAGTGGCGTTAGCCTTAAGCGTTTGAAGGTGGATGGCGGCGCGGTCGCCAATGATTTTTTGATGCAGTTTCAAGCCGATATCACCGATGTCGAAGTACTAAGGCCGAGTGTTTGTGAGACAACGGCTTTGGGCGCGGCATTTTTAGCTGGGTTGGCGGTGGGCTTTTGGGAGAGTGTCATAGAGCTTGAACATAAAGCTTGTATCGATAAGCATTTTATCCCCAATATTGATGCCGAGACTCGGGTGCGGTTATACGCAGGTTGGCAGGATGCCGTTGCCAGAACTCGCGCCTAAGCTATTCGACTTAAGCTACTCAATTTGAGTTCTTTGACTTGAGGCATGCTTAAATTTGATATGTAAGTTTGAGTTTGAGTTGGTTTGAAATATGACTCGATTGTGGTGAATAAAAAGGCGCTAATCCAATAGGATTGCGCCTTTTCCGTTTATATCAATACGGATTTATACTTCAACATCAATAATATGTTGGCTCGGTGGCTTTTTGATTTCCGCGGTATCGTCGGTGACTTCAAGCACGACACCTTCTTTTAATTCTTCAGGCTCATCCGATGCACGGCGTTTCTTATTCTTATTGTTATCAGCATCTTTGCGTCTCTCCCTGACTTTCGCGTCGCGCCCTTCTAACGTTGGGGGTAACTGTGACTGCGGTGTTTCATGGCTATCGGGGGCATTTGCGGTGGCACTACTCACTTGGTCGACGACCCGTTTAGGGTGCAACACGGCTTTCACTGGCTGCGCCAGCATGGCATAAATGCTATCCAATCCACTCATAACGCCTCCTTGTTATTACACCTCTTAACATGTTATCGGCAGGAGTCGGTCAATATTTAGACTATACGCGGTTTAAGTCGTTAAGGCGAATGAGGTGGGTTAAGATCTAAGCACGAGCAATCGATGCTAACCAAAGCGGCACTTATTGTGAAGGAACTACAGTGCTTGAGAAGGAATCAATAGTGGTTGAGAAGGAACAATAGTAGCGAATGCAAAATTGAGGTGAATTGTTGGATTCGCGTGGTGCTTTTACGGGATTTGGAGTGGGAAAGTTGAGCTTTCTCGCAATCGTGACATTAATATTCAATCATCTGCAAAAAGATGATCGTCTTTATTTCGGATAATTATTTAGATTTTCGTGCTAAATCCAACTCTTTTTTGACTGTCTAATAAGGTTGAATTTAAGTTTATTTTGTTACTTTTTTGGGTTTAAGGTTATTCCTCGACCCGTAAAATCCCACAAATACAGAATTAATCCCCTATTTTTTTCATCGCAAGCGCCTGAAAGCAAAAGGTTGCTGAATATTTCGGCGCATTTTATTCCTGTAGTTTCTTCTGTTTAGTCGATCTCTCGTGGTCTTTCATGTCAAAAGTTTGTCGCTAGGTTAAGTGCTCAACATGCTGCTAACCCGCTTGCCGACTGGATTTATAAAAGGATCCCATCCCTTGACATTGCTTGTCGACTGTCCCTAAACTTAGCAGTTGTGGGAAATAGTGGATATTTGTGGATCAAGAATCACAGGAAAGGATGAATTAGCGTGTTTCGTGGAGCCAGTGCTATCAACTTAGATACAAAGGGACGGATCGCTATTCCAGTGCGATACCGCGAACCTTTGCAGCTTGAGCACCAAGGCCGCATCGTGATTACCGTCGACATCCAATCCGCCTGTTTACTCTTGTATCCAATCCATGAATGGGAATTGATCGAAGCTAAGTTGTTAAAGCTTTCCGATACCGATAAAACCCAGAGATCGTTAAAACGTCTGTTACTCGGTTACGCCCACGAAGTGGAGCTTGACGGTAATGGGCGCATATTACTGCCGCCACCGCTAAGGCAATATGCCAATTTAGATAAGCGCATCATGCTGGTGGGGCAATTGAACAAATTTGAGCTGTGGGATGAGCAATCTTGGCTGCAGCAAATCGATGAGTGTCAGGAAACGATTCGAAGTGAGGAGCTTGCTAGTAACGAGCGTCTCGCGGATTTTTCACTTTAACGAGTCGCGATAACTAAATAAGAAGAGAGTAATGAGTCAGGAATTTGCCCATTTATCCGTGCTGCTAGCAGAAACGGTTGGCGGTTTAAACATCAAAGACGATGGCATCTATATCGATGGCACGTTCGGCCGCGGTGGTCATTCAAGACAAGTGTTGCAGCAACTCGGTGAAAACGGCCGATTGATCGCAATCGACCGTGACCCTCAAGCGATTGAAGCGGCAAAACAATTTGCTGACGATCCACGCTTTCAAATCGTGCATGGTGGTTTTGGCCAATTAGCCGATTATGTCGAAGAGCTTGGGCTTGTGGGCAAAATTGATGGCGTATTACTCGATTTAGGTGTGTCTTCACCTCAGCTTGACGATGCCGAACGTGGTTTTAGTTTTATGCGTGATGGCCCGCTCGATATGCGGATGGATAACAGCCAAGGCCAAACAGCTGCTCAGTGGTTAGCACGCGCAGAAATTGAGGATATGGCTTGGGTATTTAAGACCTATGGCGAAGAGAAAAACGCCCGTCATATTGCTCGTTGTATCGCTGCGGATCGTGATAAAACGCCGTTTTTACGAACTAAAGATTTAGCCGATTTGATCGCGCGTATCACTAAAAGTAAAGAACGCAATAAGCACCCTGCGACTCGGGTGTTTCAGGCCATACGTATTTATATCAACAGTGAATTAGATCAAATTGATCAAGCGCTTGAAGGTGCCGTCAATGTACTGGCTCCCCAAGGGCGCTTGTCGGTCATCAGTTTCCACTCTTTAGAAGATCGTATCGTGAAGCGCTTTATTCGCCGCCATAGCCAAGGCGAAAGTGTGCCGCACGGTTTTCCGGTCACTGAAGATCAAATTAACAAGTCGCGTAAGTTACGCGCCGTGGGCAAGGCGATTATGCCATCCGACGAAGAAATCGAACGCAATGCCAGAGCTCGCAGCTCAGTGTTACGCATTGCCGAGCGTTTAGATTACTAAGGGGCGCACTGTGAGTAAGCCCTCGATCAATCTGCCACGGATCGTCTTACACGATTTATGGCTGCACAAATGGATCTTGTTATTAGCTCTGCTCGTGCTCTGCAATGCGGTCGCGGTTGTTTATGGCAGCCATATTAGCCGCCAACTAACGACCCAGTGGGACCAGTTACTGCAAGAGCGAGACAGATTAGATATTGAGTGGCGCAATTTATTATTAGAAGAGCAATCGCAGACTGAACACAGTCGTATTACGCGCATTGCCTCTAAGGAACTCAACATGAGTCGTCCGTTACCCAGCGAAGAAGTTGTGGTAAAGGTGCCGTGAGTATAGGGAAGATATGACTAGGCAAGCGAAAATCAAACGGGTAAGCAAACCGCAGAAACCACAACTAATCCATTGGCGTTTATACGTAGTGGTGGGGTTTGTGTGTACGCTATTTTGCAGCCTAGTGGGACGCGCAGCCTACATTCAAATTATCGAACCTGACAAATTACGCCATGAAAGCGATATGCGTACTTTACGGACCACGAGCCGTGAGGTGCAGCGTGGTTTGATCACCGATCGCAATGGCGACATGTTGGCCGTCAGTGTGCCAGTGCGTGCCGTTTGGGCCGATCCTAAACAAGTTAACGATAACAATGGCTTTGCGGATATGCGCCGCTGGCAAGCTTTAGCTGATGTGTTGCATGAACCCGTAGAAGACATATTAGATCGGGTGCGCAGTAATCCCACCAAACGCTTTACCTACTTAAAACGCCAAATTACTCCCGCGGTCGCGGACTACATCACTCAGCTGAAATTACCCGGTGTTTTCCTTAAATCTGAATCCCGCCGCTATTACCCTGGTGGTGAAATCACTGCTCAGCTTATCGGTATCACAAACATTGATGATGTTGGGATTGAAGGCGTAGAAAATGCTTATAACAGCTGGCTAACGGGCACGCCTTCAAAACAGAAAGTGCGTAAATCCCGCGACGGTCATGTGGTTGAGCGCCTCGATATTATCCAAGAAGGCGAAAGCCCGAATGATCTTGTGCTCAGCATAGATCAACGGATTCAGCAGTTAGCGTACCGCGAGCTGAAACGCACCACAGAAATGAACCAAGCGACCTCAGGTTCCATCGTCGTACTCGATATTCACACTGGTGAAGTCTTGGCTATGGTGAATACGCCATCGTACAACCCCAATGCGCGCGACAATCTGCAAACCTTCAGAATGCGTAACCGCGCGATGACAGATACCTTCGAGCCAGGTTCGACCATTAAGCCCTTTGTAGTGGCTGCGGCGCTTGAAGCGGGCACAGTTAAATCGACCGACATTATTGCCACTTCACCGGGTTGGATGCGTTTAGGCGGCCGCCAAGTGCGCGACCCTGCCAACTACGGCGACATGAGTTTGGCGCGTATTCTGGCTAAATCCAGTAACGTCGGCATCAGTAAATTGGCCTTATCTATTCCGGTGCAGCAGTTACTCGGCACCTATCAATCTATGGGGCTTGGGAGCTTCTCAGGGATCAACCTTACGGGTGAAAGCGCGGGGGTTATTCAAGACCGCCACCGTTGGTCTGACTTTGAGCGCGCCACCTTGTCCTTCGGTTACGGTTTAACGGCAACCACACTGCAACTTGCGCGCATGTATGCCACTTTAGGCAATGGCGGCACCTTATTCCCCGTCTCAATTATGAAACTGAAAAAGCCCCCCGTCGGTGAGCGAGTCATTTCTGAAGATGTGGCCCACGATGTGATGCAAATGCTGGTCGGCGTGACAGAAAAAGGTGGCACCGGCACCTTGGCGCATATTGACGGTTATCCGGTTGCGGGCAAGTCAGGCACCAGTCGTAAGGCGGTTGCTGGCGGTTATGGTGATGATTATGTTGCTTTATTTGCAGGTGTTGCACCGGCGAATAATCCTAAGTTAGCGATAGTGGTGGTCGTGAACGAGCCTAAGGGCGATCTCTATTATGGTGGTTCAGTGGCGGGGCCGGCATTTGCCAAAGTCATGTCTGGCGCACTGCAAATGTTAAACGTTGAACCCATTACCGATAAAGAACAAGTGCAATTGGCGGGTATTGCCGCCGGGAGAGCAGAATGATGTTATTACGGGATCTGCTTGCGCCTTGGCTGCATTATGCCGGCGCGCAGTCCTTCAACGATTTGACCTTAGATAGCCGCGCAATACGTCGCGGCGATGTGTTTTTGGCGCTGCCAGGACATAAGGTCGATGGCAGACAGTTTATTGAAAAAGCCTTAGATTTAGGTGCCGCAGCCGTATTAGTCCACACGGATGATGCTGATCAGCATGGCAAAGTGTTGCACAGCGATAATGCCGAGCACGGCGTGCAGATTTATTTCTTCCAGTTGAGTCGCCAAGTATCAGCCATCGCAGCCCAGCGTTATCCCTTAGCGCATCAGTCTGCGACAACATCCCTTGGGGTGATTGGTATTACTGGCACCAATGGTAAAACCTCGACAAGTCAACTGATTGCCCAGCTGATAACGTCGCTCGGCCGCAAAGCCGCCGTGATGGGCACCCTTGGCAATGGTCTCTGGGGCGAGCTCGTCGATAGCGGCAATACCACAGCCGATGCTATTACCCTAATGCGTCAGTTGCATGACTTTGAAGCCATAGGCGCGAGTGTCTGCGCCATGGAAGTGTCGAGCCACGGCTTAGTGCAAGGCCGCGTCGATGCAGTCCCCTTCGATGTTGCCGTGTTTACCAATCTGACGCGGGATCACCTCGATTACCACGGCGACATGGAAAGCTATGCCGCCGCTAAGCAAAGCCTATTTCGTTTCAGCACCTTAGGTCACGGTTTATTGAATCTCGACGACGCAGTTGGCGCATCTTGGTTGACTGAACTTAAATCTGTGCCTGCGCAAATGTGGGGCTTTAGTATTGAAGATCATCAAGGTGCGGCTTTTTATAGTAAAAATGCCAAGTTTGACGATCAAGGCGTCAGTACAACCTTAGTCTGGCCCGAGGGCGAAACTCAAATTCACTCCCCACTACTTGGTGCCTTTAATCTTTCTAATTTACTTGCGGCGCTCTCAGCCTTGTATCTGCAAGGTTTTGATATGAAAGCGTTAGCCGAGCAAGTGCAATACCTAACGCCCGTTGCAGGTCGTATGGAGCGTTTCACAACTGCTAATAACATCACCTTAGTGGTCGATTATGCCCATACGCCAGATGCGATTGAACAAGCGTTAAACGCGCTACGTCGACATTGTGTCGGTGATTTATGGTGCGTATTTGGGTGTGGTGGCGACCGTGATAAGGGCAAGCGTCCTTTGATGGGCCAAGCTGCAGAACAGTATGCTGACCGCATTATGGTGACGAGCGACAATGCGCGTAGTGAAGACCCCGCGCAAATTATTACCGATATTATCCAAGGGCTAACCCACCCTCAGCAGGCATTGACTCAGGTTGACCGTATCGCAGCAATTAAAGAGGTTGTGGCATTGGCGAAACCTGGCGATGTGATCTTGCTGGCGGGCAAAGGCCACGAAACTTACCAAGAGGCGGCAGGTGTGCGTCATGACTATGATGAACGCGCCCTGGCACGCCAGTTATCGGAGCAATCAAGATGATCCCTCTTTCTCTCGAGACCCTAAGTCAACACTTAGGTACGTTTCGAGTCGGTGACGACGTCACCATCGAAGATTTAAGCAGTGATAGCCGCAAAATCGGCGCTGCAACCCTGTTTGTAGCCTTAAAGGGTGAGCGTTTTGATGGCCATGATTTTGCTGCTACCGCTATTGAGAACGGCGCCGCGGCGTTAATGGTCGAGCGCGAGTTAGCCTTTGATATTCCGCAGCTGATTGTGCCCGATTGCCAAAAAGCCATGGGCGCGATAGGGGCTTATGTCCGTGACCAAATCAATCCCATTTGCGTGGCGTTAACAGGCTCAAACGGCAAGACTAGCGTGAAGGAAATGATCGCGACCATTCTGTCGGCAAAGCATCAAATCCTCTATACCGCTGGTAACTTCAATAATGAAATCGGTGTGCCGCTTACCTTGCTGCGTTTAACGCCAGCGGATGAGTTTGGGATATTCGAGCTCGGGGCTAACCATAAAGGTGAAATTGATTACACCTCAGGACTCGTGCGTCCGAACGTGGCGCTGGTGAATAACGTCGGCAGTGCCCATTTAGAAGGATTTGGATCGCAGGCGGGTGTCGCGCAGGCTAAGTCGGAAATTTTTAATCATCTGCAGGCCGATGGCACCGCCATCATCAACGCCGATGATGCCTTCGCCGATTTTATGAGCGTTAAGGCAAGACCTTATAAGCAACTGAGCTTCTCCCAGCAAGATGGCGCCGCTAAACGTCATATCGACGTCATCGCTACAGGTCATAAGACCAATGCCGATGGTTGCTATCGTTTTATGCTCAATTACTCAGGTGAATCTTGCCAAGTGGTACTACCGCTGGCGGGTCGCCATCAGGTGAGTAATGCACTCGCCGCTGCAAGTGTTTGTATTGCCTTGGGATTAAGTTTGACAGAGATCGCCGAAGGCTTAAGCCAACTAACGCCAGTGAAAGGGCGTATGCAGCCGAGTCAATTGGGACGCGTACGTCTAATCGACGATAGCTATAACGCGAATCCTGTGTCCGTTGGGGCGGCAATCGCTTGGTTAAAGGAAATTTCTGAAAATCGCTGTCTGGTACTGGGAGATTTAGGAGAATTAGGCGACAATGCGCCCCTTTTACACGCTGAACTAGGGCAACTGGCCAAGCAACAGGGGATAGATGCCTTGTTTTGCACCGGAACGTTAAGTCAGCATACGAGCCAAGCTTTCGGTGCGGAGCACTATGACAGTGTGGCGACGTTAGTAGAAAAACTCATAAAGCATATTAACCAGTTACCGGGACAGGTAACGGTTCTCGTTAAAGGTTCACGTAGCGCCGCCATGGAGCGGGTCGTGGATGGACTAACAGTAGCCTTCGGGCGTGGGGAGTTAGTGTAAATGCTGGTATATCTGGCCGAGTATTTAACCCGTTTTCATACCGGGTTTAACGTGTTTTCCTATGTAACGTTTCGAGCCATTTTAGGCTTATTAACCGCATTGGTTTTTAGCTTATGGTTTGGCCCTAAACTGATCGAGCGTTTGCAATTACTGCAAATTGGTCAGGTCGTGCGTAACGATGGTCCAGAATCACATTTTAGTAAGCGTGGCACGCCGACTATGGGTGGCTTGCTGATATTAGCCGCCATCTTCATCAGCGTATTGCTGTGGGGCGATCTCGGTAGCCGCTATGTGTGGGTGATGTTGTTTGTGCTCGGCAGTTTCGGTTTGATCGGCTTTATCGACGATTACCGCAAAGTGGTGCGTAAAGACACTAAAGGTTTGATCGCGCGCTGGAAGTACATTCTGCAATCTTTAGCTGCGCTGCTCATTGCTTTTTTCCTGTATGCCACAGCGGCAAATCCAGGTGAAACCCAGTTAGTGGTGCCTTTCTTTAAAGACGTGATGCCGCAACTTGGCGCCGTCTTTATCGTATTGGCGTACTTCACGATTGTGGGTTCGAGCAATGCGGTGAACTTAACCGACGGCCTCGACGGTTTGGCCATTATGCCGACGGTAATGGTCGCGGCGGCGTTTGCCTTGATTGCTTATTTATCGGGTCACGCGCAGTTTGCGAACTACTTACATATTCCGCATTTACCTGGCTCGGGTGAGCTTGTGATTGTCTGTACCGCCATTGTCGGTGCGGGTCTGGGCTTTTTGTGGTTCAACACTTACCCCGCGCAAGTCTTCATGGGCGATGTGGGTTCACTGTCATTAGGTGCTGCACTGGGCACAATTGCAGTGCTCGTTCGCCAAGAAATTTTGTTAGTGATCATGGGCGGTGTGTTCGTGATGGAAACCCTGTCAGTCATCCTGCAGGTGGGTTCGTACAAGTTACGCGGCCAGCGTATTTTCCGCATGGCGCCGATACACCATCACTATGAGTTAAAAGGCTGGCCTGAACCTCGAGTGATAGTGCGTTTTTGGATTATCTCGATATTCCTCGTCTTACTTGGCTTAGCCACGTTGAAGTTAAGGTAATTGGTTATGCAAAATCAGTATTCACACATAGTGTTAGGTTTAGGAGCAACGGGTTTGTCCGTCGTGCGCTATTTGTGTGGAAAGGGCATTACGCCATTGGTGATGGACAGTCGTCGGCAGCCTCCGGGCGCCGAAACATTAGCGACGTCTTTTCCTGATGTGAAGCTGATTTCTGGCGGATTCGATTGCCGTTATCTCGTGCAAGCGACGCAGATCATTATCAGTCCCGGCATTGCCACTTATACCCCAGAGGTGCGTGCCGCTGTGGATATGGGCATCGAAGTGATTGGCGATGTGGAGCTATTTGCCCGTGAGATTGCTGACCGTAAACCTTGCGTTATCGGTATTACTGGCTCTAACGGTAAATCAACTGTCACTACGCTTGTGGGCGAAATGGCAAGGGAAGCGGGTATTGCCGTTGCCGTTGGTGGCAATATCGGTGTGCCTGCGCTGGATTTACTGCATGAAAATGCCGACTTATTTGTGCTTGAGTTGTCGAGCTTTCAATTGGAAACCACCCATAGCCTTAAGTGTGTGGTGGCGACCTGTTTGAATATCAGCGAAGACCACATGGACAGATACAGCGATATCGCTGCCTACCGCGAAGCTAAATTACGTTTATACAAACAAAGCCGCGCCGTGCTGTTTAATCGCGACGATAAACTGACCGTACCGCCAGAGCCAATGAACCAAAACAGTTTTGGTTTAGCTGCGCCAGAAGCGGACGAATGGGGTATCAGCGACAGCAAGATTTATCACGGCAGCAGCGAAATCATGCCGATCACTGAAGTCTCCCTGATTGGTAGCCATAACCATGCCAACCTACTCGCAGCAATGGCGCTTGTGGATGTTGTCGGTGTTGATAAGCAGGTGATGGCAAAAGTGGCGCGTAGCTTTACCGGCTTATCCCATCGCTGTGAAGTGGTTGGGATTAAGAATGGCGTGACCTATGTCAATGACTCGAAAGCGACGAACGTCGGTGCCACAGTTGCCGCGCTCGATGGTTTGAGTGATCACTTAGGCGATATTATTTTGATTGCTGGCGGTGACGGTAAAGGTGCTGATTTTAAACCTTTAGGCGTGGCGTTAGCGAAAGTAACACATCTCATTACCTTAGGTCGTGATGGCAAAAAGATTGCCGCCTTAAAAGACGGCGCGGTCAGAGTCGAGACTATGGCGGCTGCGGTGGCTAAAGCCGCTGAATTGGCGACCTCTGGCGATATCGTTTTATTGTCGCCAGCCTGCGCCAGTTTAGATATGTACAGTAACTTTATGGCTCGAGGTGACGATTTTAGAAACCTTGTGGAGCAACTCAATGGCGAGTGATGTAAGACAACTCAGCCTATTTGGGCGTTTGCGTTCTGCAATGCCCAATTGGCAACGTGATACCGAAGTGCCGGGCGTGCAATTGTACGACCGTGCTTTGCTCGCGGCTGTGTTGTCTTTGATTGGCTTTGGCTTTGTGATGGTGATGTCGGCCTCAATGCCAGAAGCGCAAACGCTCACGGGTAACCCGTTTTATTTTATGACTCGCCATGTGGGTTATTTAGTGGGTTGCTTAGTCATTGCGGCATTTGTATTAAGAGTTGAAATGCAAACTTGGCAGCGCTGGAGCCCCATGTTGCTATTGGTTGTGGGCTTGATGTTGCTGGCGGTTTTAGTGGTCGGTACTACGGTAAACGGCGCGACGCGTTGGTTATCGATCGGCCCAATTCGCATCCAAGTGGCGGAAGTCGCTAAGTTTGCTTTTGCCATCTACATGGCGGGCTATTTAGTGCGTCGTCATCAGGAAGTGCGCGAGAACGCTAAGGGTTTCTATAAACCGATTGCGGTATTTGCCATTTACGCTGTGCTGATTTTGATGCAGCCCGACTTAGGGACGGTTGTGGTGTTGTTCGTCGGTACCGTTGGGCTGCTGTTTTTAGCGGGTGCACGTTTGCTCGACTTCTTCGCCCTGATTTTTGCCGGTGTGTTGGCGTTTGTGGCTTTGGTGTTGTTAGAACCTTACCGTATGCGACGAGTGACATCGTTTATGGATCCTTGGCAAGATCCCTTCGGTAGCGGTTACCAGTTGACGCAATCTTTGATGGCCTATGGCCGTGGCGATTGGTTCGGCCAAGGGCTGGGCAACAGTATTCAGAAATTAGAATATCTGCCCGAAGCGCACACTGACTTTATCTTCGCCGTGATCGGCGAAGAATTAGGTTTTATCGGTATTATCGCCGTGTTATCTGTGCTGCTGTTTGTGGCACTGAGATCGATTCGTTTGGGCAATTTGTGCTTAGCCATGGATAAGCCCTTCGAAGGTTATTTAGGTTACGCCATTGGTATTTGGGTATGTTTCCAGACTGTGGTTAATGTCGGCGCGAGTATCGGCATGTTACCGACCAAAGGACTGACATTGCCTTTTATCAGCTACGGCGGCAGTAGTTTATGGGTCATGACGGCGGCAGCCATGATGTTGCTACGCATTGATTACGAACGGCGCATGACATTAGTTCAGGCCGTGCAAGGGAGATTGAAGTGATGACCCCAGCAGGAAAACGTATTTTAGTCATGGCGGGTGGTACGGGAGGACATGTGTTCCCGGCGCTGGCAGTGGCTAAGTATCTAGCTCAACAGGGTTGGCAAGTGCGTTGGTTAGGCACGGCCGATCGTATGGAGGCGCGTTTAGTGCCCCAGTATGGATTTGATATTGATTTCATCGATATCAAAGGTGTGCGCGGCAATGGTTTGATACGTAAACTCGCGGCGCCCTTTAAAGTGGTGCGCTCAATATTGCAGGCTAAGGCCGTTATTGCTGAGTTTAAACCCGATGTCGTGCTTGGCATGGGCGGATTCGCCAGTGGCCCAGGTGGTGTGGCGGCAAGATTAGCCGGTATTCCATTGGTACTACATGAGCAAAATGCCATCCCAGGGATGACGAACAAGTTGTTGTCGCGGATTGCGACGCAAGTGTTATGTGCCTTTAAAAATACCTTTACCACAGTGAAGGCCAAGGTTGTTGGTAATCCGATTCGCCAAGAATTGATTGCCTTAGGCGCAGAACCAAAGCCAGAGGCTGATGAAGCCTTAAAAGTATTAGTTGTCGGTGGCAGCCTTGGCGCCAAAGTCTTTAACGATCTGATGCCTGAAGCGGTTGCGATTCTGAGTCAGCAGCAGTCCGTTACGGTATGGCATCAAGTGGGTAAAGATAATCTTGCGGGCGTGAAGGCGGCTTATCAGCAACATGGGCAAGATGGCGGCGTGAATATCGCCGAGTTTATCGACGACATGGAAGCCGCTTATCGCTGGGCTGATGTGGTATTGTGCCGCTCCGGAGCGCTGACGGTGTCTGAGTTAGCGGCGGTGGGGCTACCGAGTATTCTGGTGCCTTATCCCCATGCGGTGGATGATCACCAAACCCGTAACGGTCAAGTATTGGTTGAGGCTGGCGCAGCTTTCCTATTGCCACAGGCCATCTTGGACGTGAATAAACTGGCGGGCAAATTACAACTGCTTGCCAATGACAGAACAGAATTAGCCCGTATGGGCCAAAGAGCGAGAGACGTTGCCGTACTGGATGCGACTGAACAAGTTGCCGCAGTGTGCATCAGCCTTGCTGAGAAAGGATAAGCATGACTAAGACAGAAAGATATGCACAACTGAGAAGCATGATCCCAGAAATGCGCCGTATTAAGCGTATTCACTTCGTCGGCATTGGCGGCGCGGGCATGGGCGGGATCGCCGAAGTGTTAGTGAACGAAGGCTATCAGGTGAGTGGTTCGGATATCGCGCAAAATGCTGTGACCGACCGATTGTGTTTGCTCGGTGCCAAGATCCAAATTGGTCATGCTGCCGAAAACGTGCAGCAAGTGGATGTGGTCGTGGTCTCCACGGCGATTAATCTGGAAAACCCAGAAATCCTTGCTGCCAAAGAATTACGTATTCCTATCGTGCGTCGCGCCGAAATGCTAGCCGAGTTGATGCGCTACCGTCATGGGGTCGCGATTGCCGGCACCCATGGTAAAACGACGACAACGAGCCTTATCGCCAGCGTGTACGGTCAAGCGGGACGGGATCCTACCTTCGTGATTGGTGGCTTGCTCAATAGTGCCGGTACTAATGCCAGATTAGGCACCAGCCGTTACTTGATTGCCGAGGCCGATGAGAGCGATGCGAGCTTCCTGCATTTGCAGCCTATGGTCAGTGTGGTAACTAACATTGAAGCCGATCACATGGATACCTATGGCGGTGATTTCGAAAAATTGAAATCGACCTTCGTGGATTTCCTACATAACTTGCCGTTCTACGGTGTCGCAGTTGTGTGTATCGACGATGCTGTAGTGCGTGAAATCATGCCGCGGATTGGTCGTCAACTCGTGACCTACGGTTTTAGTGACGATGCGGACGTGCAAGCGCTGAATTTCAGTCAGCAAGGGCATCAGTGTCGTTTCACTGTAAGACGTAAAGGTAAAGCGGATCTCGATCTGGTGCTTAACTTGCCGGGTCAACATAACGTGCTTAATGCCTTGGCTGCGATTGCGGTCGCGACCGAAGATGAAATCGACGACAGCGCCATTACTCAGGCGTTAGTGGAGTTCCAAGGTATAGGTCGTCGTTTCCAGCATTTGGGCAAGTTTGCTACGCCTAAGGGCGAAGTTATGTTAGTCGATGATTATGGCCATCACCCCAGTGAAGTCGCCGCGACCATTAAAGCCGCCCGTGCAGGTTGGCCCGACAAGCGTCTGGTTATGGCGTATCAGCCACACAGATACACACGTACCCGTGATTTGTATGAAGACTTTGTTGAAGTGTTATCCCAAGTGGATTGTTTACTGTTGCTCGATGTTTATAGTGCGGGTGAAGCGCCGATCACTGGTGCCGATGGCCGAGCCTTATGTCGCTCAATTCGCCTGCGTGGCCAGTTAGATCCGATCTTTATCGCCAGTCCTGATCAGCTCGCAGAGGTATTGCCCGATGTATTGCAAGAGGGGGATTTATTACTCACCCAAGGTGCAGGTAATATTGGCGCCCTGTCGCGATTGTTAGCGACGACAGAATTGGGCTTTGCCGTTGCGGAATTACCTGCGCAAGCAAGCTGATCTTTAGCGCTTGATCTGCGAGGAAAAGGAAATTTTGACCAAAGGATTTTGGTCTATATAATGGCCGGTTTTCTGTGGTTTTTAATGAGTGTCGTTAAAGGTGGAATGAAGCGTGTCTTGGAGTGATAAGAGGCGGCACTGGCGGGCAAGAATGTCACGGGTTAATTGGTATCTGTGGAGCGGGGCTGGCTTTTTATTCTTCATCGTGGCCAGTTTTGTATTTGGTGGATACCAGTTACATAAGTTTTTAAATGATGCCAGCACCTTGCCGATAGAGGCCGTTGCCATCAAAGGTGAGCGGGCTTACACCACAGATAAAGATATACAAGTGGCACTACAGGATTTAATGCAGCGGAGTTTTTTTAGTGCTGACATCACCTTAGTGCAACAGGCGTTAGAAGACTTACCTTGGGTGTATCGCGCGTCGGTAAGACGTGAGTGGCCAGCGAAACTCAGGGTGTATTTGCAAGAGCAGCAACCGGCGGCCCATTGGAATGGCGACTCCTGGTTGAATGTGCATGGTGAAGTGTTTGAAGCGCCATCGCATCCAGAGCTGGAACATTTACCGCAGTTATCAGGGCCAGACGATATGGGCCTTGAGGTGTTGACTGTCTATGCACAGATCAACTCCCTGTTAAAGATTAATGGCTTTACCTTAGCCAGTTTGTATTTGACGCCACGACATGCGTGGCACGCGACCTTAGGAAACGGCATCGTTTTAGATTTAGGTCGAGAAGATAAAATTGCACGGATACAGCGATTTATTACTGTTTATCCGGTTTTGGCGAAACAAGAGAAATCCGTTGCCAGAGTAGATTTGCGCTACGACACAGGGTTGGCCGTAGGCTGGGGCGATGCACAAACAAGAGAGCCGATAATTAATGATCAAAAACCAAGATAGAAACCTTATCGTCGGATTGGACATAGGAACCTCTAAGGTCGCAGTGATCATAGGCGAAGTTCTGCCCGATGGCGAAATCAGCATAGTCGGCCTTGGTAACCATCCCTCAAGGGGCATGGATAAAGGTGGCGTTAACGATTTAGATTCGATCGTTCGCAGTGTACAACGTGCGCTCGATCAAGCGGAATT
Organism: Shewanella baltica; assembly: GCF_900456975.1. Taxonomy (NCBI): domain Bacteria; kingdom Pseudomonadati; phylum Pseudomonadota; class Gammaproteobacteria; order Alteromonadales; family Shewanellaceae; genus Shewanella; species Shewanella baltica. The sequence continues at coordinate 4,332,122 of NZ_UGYM01000002.1, read as the reverse complement.
AATGGCCGATTGCCAAGTGTCATCGGTTTACCTGAGCATCTCTGGTAAACACATCGCCTGCCAAAACGAAAACGGCATGGTCTCGATCAACGATGAAGAAGTGACACAGGAAGACGTTGATAACGTGATCCACACGGCTCGCTCGGTGAAGATCCCGACTGAACGTCGCATCTTGCATGTGCTGCCACAGGAATATGCGATCGACGTGCAAGACGGCATTCGCAGCCCTATCGGTATGTCCGGTATGCGTATGGAAGCCAAGGTACACATAGTGACCTGCGCCAATGATATGGCGAAGAACATTACTAAGAGCGTTGAGCGTTGTGGCCTTAAGGTCGACGACTTAGTGTTCTCTGGGATTGCTTCGGCCGATGCCGTGCTGACCTTCGATGAGAAAGACTTAGGTGTGTGTATCGTCGATATTGGCGGTGGCACCACAGATATTGCGGTATATACCAACGGCGCTTTGCGTCATTGTGCGGTTGTGCCAGTCGCAGGCAACCAAGTGACTAACGACATTGCGAAGATTTTCCGCACACCGTCGTCACATGCAGAACAAATTAAGGTGCAATTTGCCTGTGCGCGCAGCTCTATGGTGAGCCGCGAAGACAGTATCGAAGTACCGTCGGTAGGTGGTCGTCCATCACGTAGCATGTCACGTCACACGCTCGCCGAAGTAGTAGAACCAAGATACCAAGAGCTGTTTGAGTTAGTACTTAAAGAGTTGAAAGATAGTGGATTAGAAGATCAAATCGCCGCAGGTATTGTGCTCACAGGTGGCACAGCGTCGATTCAAGGTGTGGTCGATATCGCGGAAGCGACGTTCGGCATGCCTGTTCGTGTAGCGTCACCGCTACCGATCAAAGGTTTATATGAATACGTGGACCAGTCTATTTACTCCACTGGAGTCGGACTGCTTCATTACGGTGCACGACGGGTGATCGAACGTCAGTTCGAACGTCCTGAGCGCCAAGGGGTAACTAGCGCTTGGAATCGGGTCCAAAGCTGGTTTAAGGGCGAATTTTAATTTTCATAACGCAGGCAACACGGAGATCAGACAATGTTTGAGATCATGGATACTCACTCAGACGACGCGGTGATTAAAGTCATCGGCGTTGGCGGCGGCGGCGGTAACGCTGTCGAACATATGGTCAAACACAACATTGAAGGTGTTGAGTTTATCGTTACCAATACAGACGCTCAGGCCCTGAGAAAATCAGGCGCAGGCTCAACGATTCAATTAGGACGCGATGTCACTAAAGGTCTCGGAGCAGGGGCAAACCCAGATGTGGGTCGTGCAGCAGCTGAAGAAGACCGCGAAAACATTCGCGCGGCGATCAAAGGCTCAGATATGATCTTTATCGCTGCCGGTATGGGCGGTGGTACAGGTACTGGTGCTGCACCTGTTGTCGCTCAAATCGCTCGCGAAGAAGGTATTCTGACCGTTGCGGTTGTGACTAAGCCTTTCCCATTCGAAGGGAAAAAGCGTATGGCTTATGCTGAGCAAGGTATTGCTGAGCTGGCTAAGCATGTGGATTCGTTAATCACGATTCCAAATGAAAAATTATTAAAAGTATTGGGCCGTGGCACTTCTTTACTCGATGCGTTCGCCGCAGCGAATAACGTGTTACTTGGCGCGGTACAAGGCATTGCCGAGCTTATCACTCGTCCAGGTCTGATTAACGTCGACTTCGCCGACGTGAAGACTGTGATGTCTGAAATGGGTAATGCCATGATGGGTACAGGCGTCGCTCGCGGTGAAGACCGTGCAGAAGAAGCGGCTGAAGCTGCTGTTGCCAGCCCATTATTAGAAGACATCGACTTAGCCGGTGCGCGTGGTGTGTTAGTTAACATCACTGCGGGTATGGACATGAGTATCGAAGAATTCGAAACCGTGGGTAATCACGTTAAGGCTTATGCCTCTGACAACGCGACTGTGGTTGTTGGTGCTGTCATCGACCCAGAAATGAGTGATGAGCTGCGTGTAACGGTTGTTGCTACGGGTATTGGTGCTGAAAAGCGTCCAGATATTCAATTGGTGTCTAAGCCTGCGCCTCGTCCAGAGCCAGTGGTTGTGGAACCAAAAGTCGAAGCCTATGTCGAAGAAGCGGTACATGTGAACTACGCTGCGCCAAAAGGCAACGTATTGCCAGCGGCACCACAGCCAGCTCCACAGCCTGCACCATCGACAAAGCATGAGTTGGATTATCTTGATATTCCAGCATTTTTGCGTAAGCAAGCCGACTAGCGATAGCGTTTGAGTCCAGCGTATATGTGAGGTGTTGTTCGTTTTGGGCAATACCACAGCATAGCTGCATTTGTGTGACATAATAAAGTTATGTTATTATGTTGAACCAGTGCGGCCAATTTGCCGACGCTGAGTGTACAAATATTAGGCTTTATAATTGGCATATAAACGGGTAACTGAATGATATTTCAAAGAACTGTTCAGAAAATGGTGAAAACTACTGGTGTCGGATTGCATTCTGGCAACAAGGTCACTTTGAGCATAATGCCCGCGCCCGTTAATTCAGGGATCGTACTCGTGCGCACTGATTTGAGTCCTGCCGTCGCCATTCCAGCGAAGGCGGAGCAAGTTCGTGAAACCACTATGTGTACGGCACTTGTCAATGACGAAGGTATTCGTATCTCGACCATTGAGCATTTATTTGCAGCACTTGCGGGTTTAGGCATAGATAACGCCGTAATCGAAGTGGACGCGCCTGAAATTCCTATTATGGATGGCAGTGCGAGCCCATTTGTCTTCTTATTGCAGTCTGCGGGTATTAAAGAGCAGGCCGCACCTAAGAAGTACTTAAAGATTAAGCGCCCTGTGCGTGTTGAAGATGGCGACAAATGGGCCGAGCTGAAACCCTTTAAAGGTTTTAGAGTCAATTTTAAAATTGACTTCGCGCACCCAGAAATCGCTCGTAGCCAACAGCATGTGGTGATGGACTTTTCAACGTCTGCTTTCGTGAAAGATATCAGCCGCGCCCGTACTTTTGGGTTTATGCGTGATATCGAATATCTGCGAGCCAACAACCTAGCGTTGGGCGGCAGCATGGAAAACGCAGTTGTACTTGATGAATATCGCGTCCTTAATCCCGACGGCCTGCGTTATGAGGACGAATTTGTTAAGCACAAAATTCTAGATGCGTTTGGTGATTTATATGTGGCAGGACACGCTATTTTAGGTGAGTTCACTGCGTATAAAACCGGTCATGCACTGAACAACCAATTGGTGCGTGCTTTACTGGCGCAACAGGATGCGTGGGAGTTGGTCAGCTTTGAAAAAGAAGCCGATGTTCCCGTTAGCTTTACCGTGCCAGGTGGCGCTGTATTTGCTTAAAAAGCGGTGAGATTATTTATTACGGCTGGCCAATGAGGCCAGCCGTTTTAGTTTTTCGCCCAGTGAACCGCCAATATTTTCCGCTAATGCCGCAATATGCTCCGCTGCCGCAGGGCTTAATTCTTTGTGTCCCTGTTTAGGCTTTGCGTCATACATTGCTAATCTCGGGTTGACTTTAACTTCGATTGCGGTAAGGATTGGGAGCGTTTCTGCTTGAAGCTGCGCTAGTAGCTTCGGCTTTTGGAAATTAATTCGTGCAGCCCAGGCCGCCGAAGTGGTTTCAACCACAAGAACACCCTGGCGGAAATTAGCGACTTTTAGCTGCTCCGCAACAGGACCTGCGATAATCTGCTTCACATGATGATTCAGATACATAAGTAGTTCCGCTTTCTCAGCAAGGTCGGGTAATTTGCCCGATTGATGCAGTAATTGGCTGAGATCTTGAGGGGGCTTTTTCATATGATAATAAGATGGCTGAATTAGGCTATGAGTGTAACAGTATTTATTCAAGGTCGGAATGGCGTCACACGCTGGCAGCCCAGTAAACGCTGGTTGCTACTTCCAATACTATTGTTGGCCACTGGGTCCGGTATTTATCAACACAACTCAGCTCGATTTCAAGATCAGCAAGCCAGTGTCGATAACGATCGTCTCGTGCGCGAACAACAAAAGAAACAAGTCTTAGAGCTAAAAAGTGCTACCGAGTCTCAACTGGCTATGCTAGTGACTCATGTTGCACGTATGCAAGCCAAGATCACCCGTCTCGAAGCCTTAGGTCAACAGGTCGCCCAGCAGAACAAATTGGATGAAGATTTTGATTTCTCATCCGAAGTTGGTGTGGGTGGTTTGAGCGAATTAGGCACTAACATCGAGCTCGGACAGCTTATCGACGATATGGATAAGTTGGCATCACGAATTGACAATAATAATGTTCAGCTTTCACTACTTGAAACAGTGTCATCTAACCACCATATAGATGATGAACGTTATATATCAGGGATCCCACTCGATAAAGGTTGGTTATCGTCGCCCTACGGATTACGTAATGACCCTTTCAACGGTCGCAGGACTGTGCATAAGGGGATTGATTTTACCGGCCGAGAAGGGGCCAAAGTTGTTGCGACTGCTGCAGGCGTAGTAACTTGGGCTGGGAACATGTTCGGTTATGGCGAGTTGGTCGAAATAGACCATGGTAACGGTTTACATACGCGTTATGGCCATAATAAAGCTTTGTCAGTGACTGTAGGTGATGTGGTCGCAAAAGGCGATGCAATCGCCAGTATGGGAAGCACTGGGCGCTCAACTGGGGCTCATGTGCATTATGAAGTGTTGCGCGGCGGACAGCAGATAGATCCACAAAAGTTTGTCTACCGCAAAGCAAGTTAATTGAAACATTGGCTTCTAGTTTCCATCATGGACTTGGCCTACAGAGAATAAGTGATTCAGATGTTTGGTAAATTACTGACAAAAGTATTTGGTAGTCGCAACGACCGCACCCTTAAAGGGCTTCAAAAGATCGTTATTAGCATTAACGCACTAGAAGCTGATTATGAAAAATTAACCGATGAAGCTTTAAAAGCGAAAACCGCTGAGTTCCGTGAGCGTTTAGCTGCCGGCGCTTCATTAGATAGCATCATGGCTGAAGCGTTTGCTACAGTACGTGAAGCGTCTAAGCGCGTATTTGACATGCGCCACTTCGACGTACAGTTACTCGGTGGTATGGTACTCGACAGTAACCGTATTGCTGAGATGCGTACGGGTGAAGGTAAAACCTTAACGGCAACCTTGCCCGCTTACTTAAACGCATTGACGGGCAAAGGCGTTCACGTGATTACAGTGAACGATTACTTAGCACGTCGTGATGCCGAGAATAACCGCCCACTGTTTGAGTTCCTCGGTTTAACCGTCGGCATCAACGTGGCAGGTCTCGGTCAGCATGAAAAGAAAGCTGCTTACAACGCCGATATCACTTACGGTACCAACAACGAGTTTGGTTTCGATTATCTGCGCGATAACATGGCGTTTTCACCGCAAGAACGAGTACAACGCCCGTTGCACTACGCCCTAATCGATGAAGTGGATTCAATCTTAATCGACGAAGCGCGTACGCCGCTGATCATCTCTGGCGCCGCTGAAGATAGCTCTGAGCTATACATCAAGATCAACACCTTGATCCCAAATCTTATCCGTCAAGATAAAGAAGATACGGAAGAGTATGTGGGTGAGGGTGACTACAGCATCGATGAAAAAGCCAAACAAGTGCATTTCACCGAGCGTGGTCAAGAAAAAGTAGAAAACCTGTTGATCGAGCGCGGCATGTTAGCCGAAGGCGACTCACTCTATTCTGCTGCAAATATTTCCCTATTACACCACGTCAACGCGGCGCTCCGTGCGCACACGCTGTTTGAGCGTGATGTGGATTACATAGTACAAGACAACGAAGTCATCATAGTCGATGAACACACAGGTCGTACTATGCCGGGTCGTCGTTGGTCAGAAGGCTTACATCAAGCTGTCGAAGCCAAAGAAGGCGTGCATATTCAAAACGAAAACCAAACATTGGCTTCAATTACCTTCCAGAACTACTTCCGTCAATATGAGAAGCTGGCAGGTATGACAGGTACAGCCGACACTGAAGCGTTCGAATTCCAACACATCTATGGATTAGACACAGTCGTTGTGCCGACTAACCGTCCAATGGTGCGTAAGGATATGGCGGATTTGGTTTACCTTACCGCCGATGAAAAATATCAAGCTATCATCAAAGACATTAAAGATTGCCGCGAACGTGGTCAGCCAGTATTGGTGGGTACAGTCTCAATCGAACAGTCTGAACTGTTAGCGCGCTTAATGGTGCAGGAAAAGATCCCGCACGAAGTCTTAAATGCTAAATTCCACGAACGAGAAGCTGAAATCGTCGCGCAAGCTGGCCGTACTGGTTCAGTGACCATTGCCACTAACATGGCAGGTCGTGGTACCGATATAGTGCTTGGCGGCAACTGGAACATGGAAATCGATGAACTCGATAATCCAACAGCTGAGCAAAAAGCTAAGATCAAAGCCGATTGGCAAATTCGTCATGATGAAGTCGTCGCCGCGGGTGGTTTGCACATCCTAGGTACCGAACGTCACGAATCACGCCGTATCGATAACCAGTTACGTGGTCGTGCGGGTCGTCAAGGTGACGCGGGTTCATCACGCTTCTACCTGTCGATGGAAGATAGCTTAATGCGTATCTTCGCCTCAGATCGTGTCTCTGGCATGATGAAAAAGCTGGGTATGGAAGAAGGCGAAGCTATCGAGCATCCATGGGTGTCTCGTGCAATCGAAAACGCTCAACGTAAAGTTGAAGCACGTAACTTCGATATCCGTAAGCAATTACTCGAATTTGATGACGTAGCTAACGATCAACGCCAAGTGGTTTACGCTCAGCGCAACGAGTTGATGGATGCGGAAAGTATTGAAGATACTATCCAAAACATTCAAGACGATGTGATTGGCGCGGTCATCGATCAGTATATTCCACCACAATCAGTAGAAGAGCTGTGGGATATCCCAGGTTTAGAGCAACGTCTACACCAAGAGTTTATGCTCAAACTACCTATCCAGGAATGGTTAGATAAAGAAGACGATCTGCATGAAGAGAGTCTGCGTGAGCGTATTATCACTGCTTGGGGCGATGCGTATAAGGCAAAAGAAGAAATGGTTGGCGCGCAAGTGCTACGCCAGTTCGAGAAAGCCGTTATGCTACAAACGCTCGATGGTCTGTGGAAAGAACACTTAGCGGCGATGGACCATCTGCGTCAAGGTATCCACTTACGTGGTTACGCACAGAAAAATCCAAAGCAAGAATATAAGCGTGAGTCGTTTGAGTTATTCCAACAACTATTGAATACCTTGAAACACGACGTCATCAGTGTGCTGTCGAAAGTACAAGTTCAAGCTCAGTCAGATGTGGAAGAAATGGAAGCGCGTCGTCGTGAAGAAGATGCCAAGATCCAGCGCGACTATCAACACGCAGCGGCAGAGTCGCTTGTTGGCGGTGGTGATGAGCATGAAGCTGTCACTGCGCAAGCACCGATGATCCGTGATGGTGAGAAAGTGGGTCGTAACGATCCTTGTCCTTGTGGCTCAGGTCGCAAGTACAAACAATGTCACGGCAAGTTAAGTTAATCTGCTGACAGATTAAGCCTACTGAATAAGTAGAATAGAACGCACACTAAAGGCAACTTATCTAAGTTGCCTTTTTATTTCTTCTTTATATAGCTAATCGTCGTTATTCCCCATTGAACATCATTTCACTCTCATCGATAGCCATTAAAGCAAAGCCATCGCTGTAGAAAATTTAACCGTTAAAACCCATTTTGTGGATAAGTCTGAGGATAAAGTGGGGGTATTATGTGACTAACTGAAAGTATTAAAAAAAGATCCATTTTTCTCAAAAAAGCCCTTGCGGACTTTCTCAATCTCCCTATAATGCGCATCCACTGACACGGCAGACAGCGTAACGCAAGTTAAGCAAAGAAAGCCAAGCAGTTCATCGGTTAGCGAGCTAAACGATGAGTGTTGAGAAAGTTGAAAAAACTACTTGACGCACTAACGGGAATGCGTAGAATACGCAGCCCTGACCCGCTGAAAACTCAGTGTGTGGTCAACGCTCTTTAACAATTTATCAAGCAAATCTGTGTGGACACTCACAGGTGTTGAGTTAATCGAAACTGCTTAACCTTCGGGTTGGCAGTCAAAAATTTAAATCAATGTAACAATGAGTGTTCATAGCAATATGTACAGTTTGTTTCTTTAGCGAGAAACAAAAAATCAGAATTCATTGAGCCGCTGAAGTCGCAAGACGGAAGCAAAAAACTTTAATTGAAGAGTTTGATCATGGCTCAGATTGAACGCTGGCGGCAGGCCTAACACATGCAAGTCGAGCGGCAGCGGGAAGATAGCTTGCTATCTTTGCCGGCGAGCGGCGGACGGGTGAGTAATGCCTAGGGATCTGCCCAGTCGAGGGGGATAACAGTTGGAAACGACTGCTAATACCGCATACGCCCTACGGGGGAAAGGAGGGGACCTTCGGGCCTTCCGCGATTGGATGAACCTAGGTGGGATTAGCTAGTTGGTGAGGTAATGGCTCACCAAGGCGACGATCCCTAGCTGTTCTGAGAGGATGATCAGCCACACTGGGACTGAGACACGGCCCAGACTCCTACGGGAGGCAGCAGTGGGGAATATTGCACAATGGGGGAAACCCTGATGCAGCCATGCCGCGTGTGTGAAGAAGGCCTTCGGGTTGTAAAGCACTTTCAGTAGGGAGGAAAGGTAATAGTTTAATACGCTATTACTGTGACGTTACCTACAGAAGAAGGACCGGCTAACTCCGTGCCAGCAGCCGCGGTAATACGGAGGGTCCGAGCGTTAATCGGAATTACTGGGCGTAAAGCGTGCGCAGGCGGTTTGTTAAGCGAGATGTGAAAGCCCCGGGCTCAACCTGGGAATTGCATTTCGAACTGGCGAACTAGAGTCTTGTAGAGGGGGGTAGAATTCCAGGTGTAGCGGTGAAATGCGTAGAGATCTGGAGGAATACCGGTGGCGAAGGCGGCCCCCTGGACAAAGACTGACGCTCAGGCACGAAAGCGTGGGGAGCAAACAGGATTAGATACCCTGGTAGTCCACGCCGTAAACGATGTCTACTCGGAGTTTGGTGTCTTGAACACTGGGCTCTCAAGCTAACGCATTAAGTAGACCGCCTGGGGAGTACGGCCGCAAGGTTAAAACTCAAATGAATTGACGGGGGCCCGCACAAGCGGTGGAGCATGTGGTTTAATTCGATGCAACGCGAAGAACCTTACCTACTCTTGACATCCACAGAAGCCAGTAGAGATACAGGTGTGCCTTCGGGAACTGTGAGACAGGTGCTGCATGGCTGTCGTCAGCTCGTGTTGTGAAATGTTGGGTTAAGTCCCGCAACGAGCGCAACCCCTATCCTTATTTGCCAGCACGTAATGGTGGGAACTCTAGGGAGACTGCCGGTGATAAACCGGAGGAAGGTGGGGACGACGTCAAGTCATCATGGCCCTTACGAGTAGGGCTACACACGTGCTACAATGGCGAGTACAGAGGGTTGCAAAGCCGCGAGGTGGAGCTAATCTCACAAAGCTCGTCGTAGTCCGGATTGGAGTCTGCAACTCGACTCCATGAAGTCGGAATCGCTAGTAATCGTGGATCAGAATGCCACGGTGAATACGTTCCCGGGCCTTGTACACACCGCCCGTCACACCATGGGAGTGGGCTGCAAAAGAAGTGGGTAGCTTAACCTTCGGGGGGGCGCTCACCACTTTGTGGTTCATGACTGGGGTGAAGTCGTAACAAGGTAGCCCTAGGGGAACCTGGGGCTGGATCACCTCCTTACCTATACGACTAACTTAATGTTTGTTGAGTGTTCACACAGATTTGCTTGATAGAAGAAAGAGTAAAAGATAAACCTAATTAAATAGGTTCATCAAAGATGGGTCTGTAGCTCAGCTGGTTAGAGCGCACCCCTGATAAGGGTGAGGTCGGTGGTTCAAGTCCACTCTGACCCACCAATCCTTCCTTCTCAGCGTTGGAAAGTGACTCGTTTAGTAAACTAAACGTCGCCACTGTCCGCCTTGATAAGAAATGATTGGCAAACCAATCCTTTTAGAGGTTTGGAACATCTTACTTACTCGCACTGCATGTAAATGGGGCTATAGCTCAGCTGGGAGAGCGCCTGCCTTGCACGCAGGAGGTCTGCGGTTCGATCCCGCATAGCTCCACCATTTACACCTTATTCTGACTTTATTGCAAAGTAATAAGGCATATGCACTATGGATAGAGATGCCAAAGATAAACTTAAAAATTATCTTTGGCTTTTTTAAGCCCGCTCTTTAACAATTTGGAAAGCTGATAGTATTTAATTGCATGAGTCTGTCATGTAATTAATTACAAAACGTTCAATGCGAAAGCATTGAACATGAGTTCTCAAACACTTTATTAAGTGTCTTGAATATTCAAAAGTAAATTATTCTTTGCTGAATAGTTTACGTCTAAGGCGCGTCCACTTCTTTGGTCAGAAGTGAGACAAGTAAAACCAAGCTGGTCGCAATGCGACCCAGGTGAGTGAAACTCATTTGGGTTGTATGGTTAAGCGACTAAGCGTATACGGTGGATGCCTTGGCAGTCAGAGGCGATGAAGGACGTAGTAACTTGCGAAAAGCGTTGGCGAGCTAGTAACAAGCATTTGAGCTAACGATGTCCGAATGGGGGAACCCAGCAGCATAAGCTGTTATCGCAACATGAATACATAGTGTTGCGAGGCGAACCCGGGGAACTGAAACATCTAAGTACCCGGAGGAAAAGAAATCAACCGAGATTCCCCTAGTAGCGGCGAGCGAACGGGGATTAGCCCTTAAGTCAGTGGGGTGTTAGTGGAATGTGTTGGAAAGCACAGCGGCACAGGGTGATAGCCCCGTACATGAAAACTAACCATTGATGAAAACGAGTAAGGCGGGACACGTGACATCCTGTTTGAATATGGGGGGACCATCCTCCAAGGCTAAATACTCCTGACTGACCGATAGTGAACCAGTACCGTGAGGGAAAGGCGAAAAGAACCCCTGTGAGGGGAGTGAAATAGAACCTGAAACCGTATACGTACAAGCAGTGGGAGCGGTTCTTGAGACCGTGACTGCGTACCTTTTGTATAATGGGTCAGCGACTTACATTTTGTAGCGAGGTTAAGCGAATAGCGGAGCCGTAGGGAAACCGAGTGTTAACTGCGCGTTTAGTTGCAAGGTGTAGACCCGAAACCCGGTGATCTAGCCATGGGCAGGTTGAAGGTTGAGTAACATCAACTGGAGGACCGAACCGACTAATGTTGAAAAATTAGCGGATGACTTGTGGCTGGGGGTGAAAGGCCAATCAAACCGGGAGATATCTGGTTCTCCTCGAAAGCTATTTAGGTAGCGCCTCGAGCGAATACCATTGGGGGTAGAGCACTGTTAAGGCTAGGGGGTCATCCCGACTTACCAACCCTTTGCAAACTCCGAATACCAATGAGTACTACTCGGGAGACAGACGGCGGGTGCTAACGTCCGTCGTCAAAAGGGAAACAACCCAGACCGTCAGCTAAGGTCCCAAAGTACTAGCTAAGTGGGAAACGATGTGGGAAGGCTTAGACAGCTAGGATGTTGGCTTAGAAGCAGCCATCATTTAAAGAAAGCGTAATAGCTCACTAGTCGAGTCGGCCTGCGCGGAAGATGTAACGGGGCTAAGCTAGTCACCGAAGCTACGGGTGCATTTCATTAGAGATGCGCGGTAGAGGAGCGTTCTGTAAGCCGTTGAAGGTGAAGGGGTAACCCACGCTGGAGGTATCAGAAGTGCGAATGCTGACATGAGTAACGATAAAGGGGGTGAAAAACCCCCTCGCCGAAAGACCAAGGGTTCCTGTCCAACGTTAATCGGGGCAGGGTGAGTCGACCCCTAAGGTGAGGCCGAAAGGCGTAATCGATGGGAAACAGATTAATATTTCTGTACTTCCGCTAACTGCGATGGAGAGACGGAGAAGGCTAGGCTAGCGCGGCGTTGGTAGTCCGCGTTTAAGGTGGTAGGTTGATTTCTTAGGCAAATCCGGGGAATCGCACTTTAGTGTGCAGACTGAGAGCTGATGACGAGGTCCTAAGGGACTGAAGTAGTTGATGCCATGCTTCCAGGAAAATCTTCTAAGCTTCAGGTTAGTGGGAATCGTACCCCAAACCGACACAGGTGGTCGGGTAGAGAATACCAAGGCGCTTGAGAGAACTCGGCTGAAGGAACTAGGCAAAATGGTACCGTAACTTCGGGAGAAGGTACGCTCCTGTTGGTGATGAGACTTGCTCTCTAAGCTGACGGGAGTCGCAGATACCAGGTGGCTGCAACTGTTTATCAAAAACACAGCACTGTGCAAACTCGCAAGAGGAAGTATACGGTGTGACGCCTGCCCGGTGCCGGAAGGTTAATTGATTGGGTTATCGCAAGAGAAGCTCATGATCGAAGCCCCGGTAAACGGCGGCCGTAACTATAACGGTCCTAAGGTAGCGAAATTCCTTGTCGGGTAAGTTCCGACCTGCACGAATGGCGTAATGATGGCCACGCTGTCTCCAGCCGAGACTCAGTGAAGTTGAAATTGCGGTGAAGATGCCGTATACCCGCGGCTAGACGGAAAGACCCCGTGAACCTTTACTATAGCTTGGCACTGAACATTGAACCTACATGTGTAGGATAGGTGGGAGACTTTGAAGTTGTGACGCTAGTCATGATGGAGTCGTCCTTGAAATACCACCCTTGTAGTTTTGATGTTCTAACCTAGGTCCCTTATCGGGATTAGGGACAGTGCCTGGTGGGTAGTTTGACTGGGGCGGTCTCCTCCCAAAGAGTAACGGAGGAGCACGAAGGTTGGCTAAGTACGGTCGGACATCGTACGGTTAGTGCAATGGCATAAGCCAGCTTAACTGCGAGACATACACGTCGAGCAGGTACGAAAGTAGGTCATAGTGATCCGGTGGTTCTGAATGGAAGGGCCATCGCTCAACGGATAAAAGGTACTCCGGGGATAACAGGCTGATACCGCCCAAGAGTTCATATCGACGGCGGTGTTTGGCACCTCGATGTCGGCTCATCACATCCTGGGGCTGAAGTCGGTCCCAAGGGTATGGCTGTTCGCCATTTAAAGTGGTACGCGAGCTGGGTTCAGAACGTCGTGAGACAGTTCGGTCCCTATCTGCCGTGGGCGTTGGATGATTGAAGGGAGCTGCTCCTAGTACGAGAGGACCGGAGTGGACGAACCGCTGGTGTTCGGGTTGTCATGCCAATGGCATTGCCCGGTAGCTACGTTCGGAATCGATAACCGCTGAAAGCATCTAAGCGGGAAGCGAGCCCTAAGATGAGTCATCCCTAGGAATTTAATTCCTCTAAAGAGCCGTTCGAGACTAGGACGTTGATAGGCATGGTGTGTAAGCGTTGTGAGGCGTTGAGCTAACATGTACTAATGACTCGAGAGGCTTAACCATACAACCCAGATGGGTTTTACTGAAAGCCTTAGACAGAATATCGACACTTGATGAAGTGCGAACTCAAACAAAGCAAATCAGCTTTCCGAATTATTATTAACGTGGTCCAGAGATGGACACGGTAATAAACAGAATTTGCTTGGTGACAATAGCCTTGTGGAACCACCTGATCCCATCCCGAACTCAGAAGTGAAACGCAAACGCGCCGATGGTAGTGTGGGGTCTCCCCATGTGAGAGTAGGTCATCGCCAAGCGCCTAATTTAAATAATCTTAATTGATTAGTATAGAATTGCTGATATGGCTCAGTCGGTAGAGCGCATCCTTGGTAAGGATGAGGTCCCCAGTTCGATTCTGGGTATCAGCACCATTACAATCTAGTGTCATTTCCTAGAATAAAAAATTTGCTTGGTGACAATAGCCTTGTGGAACCACCTGATCCCATCCCGAACTCAGAAGTGAAACGCAAACGCGCCGATGGTAGTGTGGGGTCTCCCCATGTGAGAGTAGGTCATCGCCAAGCGCCTAATTATCTCATTGAGATGTAACGAAGCCAGCTGAATAAGCTGGCTTTTTTGCGTCTGCAATTTGTAAAATTCAGCCTGTTCTTCAATTCATTAGTAAGTCTTTCTCCCGTTATTCTCTCCATAACACCAAATGTGCTGATTTAGTCCCCATAGCTATCAATGACCAGATACAAAAAAGCAGCCATAAGGCTGCTTTCTTCAATTGATACACAGCTATCGCGAGGTCTAAGCTTCTTTAAGCCACTGTGCGGCACGTTTAGCGAAGTAAGTTAAAATACCGTCTGCGCCTGCGCGCTTAAAGCAAAGTAGAGATTCCATGACGATGGCTTTTTCGGCTAACCAACCATTTTGGATGGCGGCCATGTGCATGGCGTATTCACCACTGACTTGATAGGCGAATGTTGGCACGGCAAGTTCAGTTTTAACGCGGTGCACTATATCTAAATACGGCATGCCTGGCTTAACCATAACCATGTCGGCACCTTCTTGAATATCGAGTGCGACTTCATGCAGAGCTTCGTCACTGTTTGCAGGATCCATCTGGTAGCTGTGTTTATTGCCGCCTTTGAGATTGCCTGCTGAGCCTACTGCGTCACGAAACGGGCCGTAGTAGCTTGAAGAGTATTTTGCTGAGTAAGCCATGATTTGGGTGTTTACGTGGCCTGCTGCTTCTAAGGCTTGGCGAATAGCGCCTATGCGGCCATCCATCATGTCCGACGGTGCAACTATGTCTGCACCGGCTTCGGCGTGTGACAATGCTTGCTTCACTAAGATCTCGGTGGTGATGTCATTTAGGATGTAGCCAGTCTCATCTATGATGCCGTCTTGACCATGAGTGGTGAAGGGGTCCAATGCTACGTCTGTCATGATGCCAAGCTGTGGAAAGGCTTTTTTAAGCTCACGTACAGCACGCTGCACTAAGGCATCGGCATTATAAGCTTCTTCTGCCATTAAGGTCTTTTTCTCTGCAGGCGTCACAGGGAAGAGCGCAATTAATGGGATGCCTAACTCAACCAGTTCTTCGGCTTCTTTTAGTAGTAAATCGATTGAGTAACGTTCAATACCTGGCATAGAGGCTATCTTTTCACTGCGATTGGTGCCCTCTAGAACAAACATGGGATAAATCAAGTCATTGACCGTTAGTTGATTTTCGGCCATGAGACGACGGCTAAAATCATGTTTACGCATGCGGCGCATTCTACGCTGAGGGAAGGCACTGGTAATGATATTCACATTTGACTCCTAATTAGGTACTGGTCCTGCTTAAACTGATGAAAATAAGCTGACTTGATTACGTCCACCATTTTTCGCTTGGTAGAGGGCTTTATCCGCTTGTTCTAATAATTTGGTGCTGTGCTGATCGTTAGTGACGATATCGGCACTGACTCCGATACTGATAGTCAAAGGTATCGCTACACCTTCCCATTCGAAATGGAGAGAGGCAACTGCGTCTCTTATCGTTTCAGCGACTTGGAGTGCACCATCTTCTGCTGTATTAGGCAGGATGATAGCAAACTCCTCGCCTCCATAACGTGATACGAGATCCGTTGGCCGCTTTAAATGTTGCTGTAATGTTTGGGCTATGGTTCGTAAGGCTTCATCGCCTGCAAGATGGCCAAATCTATCGTTGATCAGCTTGAAGCGATCGATATCGAGCATCAACAGGGCTATGGGTGTTTCTTGCCTGCGGCTGATCCGGCTTTCAGCGATCAAACGTTTATCGAAAGCACTGCGGTTTTTAACCCCAGTTAAACTGTCGATAGTGCTTTGTTCGGTTAGCTTTTGGTTTACCTCATGTAATTCTCTGAGGGTGATTTCAAGTTCTAAGGTGCGCTCTTGCACCATTTGCTCGAGTTTCTCATTGCTCTCGGCTTCCGCTTTTAGGGCTTCTTCCCGCGCGCTGCGAATTTTCTGTGCTTGCTTCAAGGCCTCTTGCTGAATACGTAGCTTAGCTTTGCGTTCATCGTTATAGCGGATGGCTAGCACCAAAGACATAAAGATGATTTCAAATGTCAGGCCGAGCATGACAGGCGTTTGCGGTTTTAAATTGAGGTCAATCACGCTGAGATACAACAAGCTACTGATGCAAGCTCCTGTCAGCATACTCACCCAGCCAATAGTGTACATACGTGCCAGTTTATGGCCATTGATGGCCTGAGTAATAGCAAAGACCATCAGTACCAGGCTGAGCACTGCAACGGAAATGATCTCGATATAGAGCGCAGTTCCATATTGGATAAAAGGCGTGGCGAGTCCAATACATAGGATATACACAGCGCTATAGCGACAAGTCAGCAGCATGCGGCGGTTTAAATATTTGAGCTGTAATATTTTTTCGGTAAACATCAGCGCAAATGCCATAACGATTGGTAGTAAAAACGGCACCATAACTTGCTGTAATATTGGCCAATTTGGCCAGAGGAATCGAAAGGCAAAACCGTTGATGGTAGCGACGAGCAAGGTCATGCTCAGGACGTAGCCGGAATAATAGCTGTAACTGAATGAGCCCGATGCAATCGCAATAAAGAGGCTAAAGATACCAATCGCGGCCAGTACGCCGAGTTGGAAACCATGTTCGACGGCGGTTGATTCAGCAATCTTGGCTAAGTCGTTAGATGACCAGAGATTCAACGATACCGCAGCGCTGCCTTCGGTCTGAATATGCAAATAAAAAGTATGGGTATCATCCATGTTGAGTTTAAAAGGATACAGGAAGATATTGCTCAAAAATGGCCGTTCGTTATAGGGAAAGGTGTCGCCCATAAGCACAGTTTTAGCGAGCTTATTATTGACTAAATGATAGATAGTCACCTTGTCTAACAAGGGGTTATCTAACGCTAAAATACGTGAAAGTGCATCGTCTGGGCTGGTTAAGCTGAAACTCAGCCAAAAATCATGGCCGCTGAGTTTTTGAATGTCTTTATTGGTGAAGTTATGCCAATCCGTTTTTGGCAAGGCTTGGATCTCGGTAAATTCCTTCGCCGAAGTGGGGTGGCTCACCATCAACCAAGGCGTAAGGTTTAACGGGGTCGCCGTTGATTCATCAATGCTTAATAGGGTTGCGAATGAAGGTGTTGAACACATCCATAGCCACAGCAAGAGTATGAGTGACGAGTTTCGTTTAAGCATGGACTCGGTCCAAATTAAAAAAAGCTACGCTATTCTGGTAGCAACGCGCTGCAAACTCATCAGCATTTTCACCGCGCAAGTTTGCAATATAACTCGCGATGTAGGGGAGATATTCGGGCTTGTTCTTACTCGATTTAGGCTTAGGCCTCATGCTGCGAGGCAATAAGTACGGGCTATCGGTTTCGATTAAAATGCGGTTCTGCGGAATAAATGGCACGAGTTGCGCTAACTCTTGGCCACGTCTTTCATCGCAAACCCAGCCTGTAATGCCTAAATGCAAATCGAGGTCGATATAGGCTTCCATTTGGGCGTGAGTGCCAGTGAAACAATGTAAAAGCGCGCCACTAAGCTGTGGGCGATATTCCCGCAGGATAGCAATAAAGTCTTCGTGAGCTTCGCGCTCGTGCATCAGTACGGGCATTTGCAGTTCAACGGCTAAGGCGAGTTGGGCAATAAATGCTTGGCGCTGGATGGGGCGAGGAGATAAATCACGATTGTAGTCTAAGCCACATTCGCCAACGGCAACCACTTGCGGTGCTTGGCAGAGTTCGGCTTGTTGCTTGCTTGAGTCAGCTTGCCAGCCACTGGCATGGTGAGGGTGTACGCCAGCAGTGCAATAAAGTTGATTGGGATATTGTTGGCAAATCGCGATGGCAGCTGCACTTTCAGTTAAATCGCTGCCAATAACAATTAACGGCGAAACCCCTTGGTCCGCCGCCGCTTGTATTATCGATGCTGTGTCTGGCTCGAGTGCGCTGCCAAGTAAATTGACAGCGATATCTATGTATGAGGGCATTAGTTTAGGCGTTTTACCCGTGCCTTGGCATTGCGCTCATCAGTGCCCATTAAGAAAGAGCCTAGGGCTGCTTTTTCAATGTAGACTTTTTCGCCTTGCTTTAAGTTGAACTTACGGCCGTCGGTTTGTTTCCATACCTGACCATTAGTGAATGTTACTTTGATAGCACCGTAGGGATCTTCAGTCATAGACTGTACTTCAAGATAAATCTTATCGACCGTATTTTCTTGAACGCGCTTAGCTTCCATCCCAAAGTCATCGACAATATTAGCGGCTGGTGCTTGGGGCGCGGTGGCCGCTACTGCTACAGCAGTCGGGGCTGCAACGGTTGCTACAGTCGCAGGCGCAACTTGAGTGCTCGCCAAAGCTGGTGTTACGCTTTTGACGTTTTCTGCTAGCTTGTCATAGCAAATCAAGCGGTCGAGTTTATCGGCTGTTGCTGCACATTGGGTTAACTGTTGTTCAATGCTGGCATTTGCTTGGACTGATACCAGCATAATTGCTGCTGCCATAAGAGTTAAGCGCATGAGAATGTTCCTTATTATATTATTCCCCTAACGCCATCGAGGACGTTAGTCGTTTGTTTGTTCGCTATCTTCGTCTGACTCGTCGTCACCTTGCTTGCTGTAGAAACGAGCCGCTAATAAACCGCCTTCGAACAATAACAGCATTGGTACGGCAAGCATAGTCTGGGAAATTACATCGGGTGGGGTTAACAGCATGCCCACAACGAAGGCGCCTACGACGATATAAGGACGTTTTTGCTTAAGTTCTTCAGGTGTTGTCACACCCGCCCAGCAAAGTAAAACAACGGCTATAGGGATTTCAAAGGATAGACCAAAGGCAAAGAACAGCTTCAGAATGAAGTTAAGGTAACTGGTAATGTCGGTCGCAACTTGAACGCCCTCTGGGGCATTGTTAGCAAAGAAGCCAAAAACGACGGGGAATACTATGTAATAAGCGAAGGCGATACCGAGATAAAACAATAAGGTACTGCTAAATAGCAGTGGCATCACTAAACGTTTTTCATGTTTGTATAAACCCGGTGCGACAAAGGACCAGATCTGGAACAACACATAGGGCACAGCCACAAAAAACGATAATACTAGGGTCAATTTAAAAGGCGCGAAGAAAGGGGCAGCGACATCGGTCGCAATCATGCTGCCACCAAGGGGTAAAGACTGCATTAAAGGTATTGCCATGTAATGGTAGATATCATTTGCCCAGTACACGCTGCAAATGAACACTGATAACACGCTGGCAATGGATTTTAGCAGCTTGGACCTAAGTTCAAGCAAATGGCTGATAAGTGGCTGCTGTTGCGACATGAATTATCCGTTGGCTTTCGGGTTAGAACGGGTATCCGCGCCCTGAGATGGCTCACTTGGAGTAGCGGGAGATGCCGACGTTGGACTCGCCTCTACAGTGGCAGTCGGATTAGCTTGGCTCGCTTGAGCTGGACTAGTGTGAACCTGGCTAGTTTGAACTGTGCTCGAAACTGGAGAATGTATTTGATTCTCTGGCGCAGGCGTATCTTTTACCGGATCCTGAACTTGATAAGGACGGTTCACCGACTGTGCCGCTTGCTTCAGTTGTTCAATAGACTCTTTGAGTTCAGGTGAGAGGTTAGATAAACCTTTGCTCTCGGCTTTTTTAAGATCTGCATGTAATTGCTCGATCTTCAGCTCCTGCTCAAGTTCTTCTTTTACCGAGTTAGCCATGCGTTTCATCGCACGGATCCAACTCGTTATCGAACGCACCGCAACCGGTAGACGTTCGGGGCCAAGAACCACTAGCCCCAAAACACCGATCAGCAGCAGCTCCATAAAGCCGATACCGTCAAACATAAAGAGTTACGCCTGTTCTTTGTTAGACTCAGGTTTCTTTTCAGTCGCCTGTTGAGTCGTTTGTGCTGTTTTAGCCGCTTCGGTGTCTTCTAATGCCTTTTTATCTTCTTCTGAAGACATGGCGTTTTTGAAGCCTTTCACCGCACCACCTAAATCACCGCCTAAAGAGCGTAATTTTTTAGTTCCAAACAACAAGACAACGATTAATGCAACGATAAGAAGTTGCCAAATACTAATACCACCCATGAAGGTATCCTCTTAATTGATATCGGTTCTATTATGAACCTATGATTTATTAGTGCTAGCTAAAATTTGCGATTCTTTGGCCTAGATCGCCATCCGACAAACCACAATATAATGCCTGAAACTAGACAAACATAAGGGGTCCATAGTGTAGCGTCTCTATTGATCAATAACGTGCCACAGATCAATAAAACTGCAGAAGTGATAAGCAAGTAGTTACTCTTGTGAGCCTGCTGCTGGTATTTCAAATACTTATCTAGCATTTGTTGCTGAGAACTCAGCAATTTCCTGCCTAACTTAAGGTTATCGTAAATCAGTTCAGGGAATTCTGGTAGTTTATCAGCCCAATATGGCAGTTTTGTGGATACCTTTTTAAACATAGCCTTAGGACCTACTTGGTCGGCCATCCACTGCTCTAAAAACGGTTTAGCTGTTTGCCATAAATCCAACTGCGGATACAGCTGACGACCTAAGCCTTCGATATAAAGTAAGGTCTTTTCCAGCAATACCAACTGCGGTTGTACCACGATATCGAAGTGGCGTGCAGTGCGGAATAATTCCAGTAACACATGACCAAAGGAAATCTCGTCGAGTGGCTTGTTGAACATAGGTTCGCACACTACTTTGATGGCCTGTTCAAAGGCCTGTAGATCGGTTTTTTCAGATACCCAACCTGATTCAATATAGAGCTGGGCAATTCGGTGATAATCGCGATTAAAGAAGGCGAGGAAATTCTCGGCGAGATAGCGTTTATCGACTTCGCTGAGTGTGCCCATAATGCCGCAATCGAGCCCAATGTAATAAGGGTTCTCTGGATGATCGCGGGAAATAAAGATATTGCCCGGATGCATGTCGGCATGGAAAAAGTTATCGCGGAACACTTGGGTGAAAAACAGCTCTACTCCGCGCTCAGCTAATAACTTAAAGTTGGTGCCTTGCGCTTTAAGGGCGGCAATATCCGAGACCGAAATACCGTAAATTCGTTCCATCACCATTAAGCGCGGATAGCAAAATTCTTCATACACATAAGGCACATAGAGCGCATCTGAGTCGAGGAAGTTGTTGCGTAACTTGACTGCGTTTAATGCTTCGAGCTTAAGGTTTAACTCACCTAAAATGGTCACTCGGTAATCTTCGATCACTTCGGCAGGGCGCAGGCGGTTGCCTTCACCGAGGAGGTATTCAATCAACTTGGCGGTTTGCGACATCAACTGCAGATCGGCCTGAATCTTGGTTTCTACATTCGGCCGTAGCACCTTAAGTACGACGTCTTTGCCGTTAGATTTTAAGGTCGCTGTATGCACTTGAGAAATAGAGGCTGATGCCAGCGGGGTTTCATTAAAGTCATCGAATAGGGATTCAATCGGCGCTTTTAGTTCAGCTTCAATCGCTTGGCGGGCGAGCGCACCATCAAAGGGCGGCACCTTGTCCTGTAGCATGGCTAATTCACTGGCCCATTCATCGCTGAGTAAATCGCGGCGGGTCGAGAGCATTTGCCCAAGCTTGATATAAACGGGGCCCAGTTCCTGCATCGCCAATTTTAAGCGTTCGCCACCGGGCTTATTTTTATGCTTATTGCGGATCCAGAACAGGCTATTACGGGCGAGTTTAAAGTACCAAGGTGTCATCTTTGGCGGCAATACGTCATCTAACCCGTACTGAAGCAAGGTCTTGATGACATGGTAACCGCGGCGGATACTGGCAAGGGTCATGGCTTAATTTGATCTCTTAATTGGGCAATCCGTTGTTCAATCGCGCGGGTATCGGCAACTAAATCATCCATTTGATCGCGAAAATGAAGTAACTCAATTGGGTGCGGTGCGAGGCGATACTCTTCAACGGCGAGTTGCCCTAAGTGGGAGCGCGTTTTACGCAACACTTCGAGTGCAAAACCCTTTGCCTGATGGCCTGTGCTGATGAGCTTGTGGGTGGGACCATCGCCTAAATAACGCGAAATTGGCTCGGCAAAATCAAACTCGATGCCGCGTAGATATTGGCTAAAGCTTTGTAATAAATTGAGATCGCCCTCAAGCTTGAGCTTATCTTGCTTGATAAGTTCAGTCAGGTTTGCGCCTTCGGACACGCGATAAAGCGTGGTCGCATCGGCATGCAGACTGACATCGACATCGCCTTCATAGCGGCTCAGTACTTGGATCTCTTTGGCAAACACCAAATAGAGTGGCCAGCTGAGCTGCGACAATTGGATGCGGAACACTTTGCCATGCAACTGGCGCTGGCGCGAATAGTAGTCACCCGCTTGAGCCTGAAGTTTTTTCAGGCCCGTTTCAATTGCGGCGCAGACAAGCAGCACAACTTCTTGCGGCATCATTAGAATTTATAACCGCGGTGCAATGCGACAATGCCGTCGGTCATGTTGGTGTAGTCGACTTGTTCAAAGCCTGCATCTACCATCATTTGCTTTAATGTGTCTTGATCTGGATGCATACGAATCGATTCAGCCAGATACTCGTAGCTGTCGGCATCTTTAGTTATGAGCTCGCCCATCTTAGGTAAGACTTTGAAGCTATATAAATCATACACTTTGCGCATAATTTCATGCTGAGGCTTAGAAAACTCTAGCACTAATAACTTGCCACCTGGCTTAAGCACGCGGTTCATTGAACGCAGCGCCGCATCTTTATCGGTCACGTTACGCAGACCAAAGGCGATGGTAATGATGTCGAAGTGGTTATCGGGAAACGGCAGTGCTTCGGCGTTGGCTTGCACATAACTGACATTGTTGACTATGCCCTTATCGCGCAACTTAGTGCGACCGACTTTCAACATGGAATCGTTAATGTCAGCTAAAACCACTTCACCTTTATCGCCCACTAAGTGAGAGAATTTTGCGGTTAAGTCGCCGGTGCCGCCAGCCAAATCGAGCACTTTCATGCCAGGGCGTGCGCCAGATACTTCAATGGTGTAACGCTTCCAAAAACGGTGAATGCCGAAGGACATCACATCGTTCATTATGTCGTACTTAGCGGCAACAGAATGAAACACGCCGGCAACGAGTTCGGCCTTTTTATCGGCCTCTACGGTTTTGTAACCAAAGTGGGTACTTTTAGATTCGCCCTCAGACATCAATGTGTTCCTATTGTTTTGCAATGTATTAGTTGCGAGTGTAAGCCATCGCCTGCATTTGCTGAATCTTTGATCTATCACTCTGTGATCGAGCTAGTAAACTAACTGCAATGCCTTAGCTTGAGGCACACCCTAACAGTCGTAGGATTAAGTGCTTGTCGACCACGTAAAATGGACTGGCATTAGACCACAATATCAGGATTTGGTGAATAGCTTAGCGCCCAGTTGGCTATAACTGATGGCGCTCATTGCGCCAAAAACTGTATTCGAGCCTGCACATAAGCGTAGATAAGCTCGCTGAGGCTTTGGCCAACATCCCTAAATCCAGCTTCAATTCCCGCTTCGTGGCAACTTGGCGCGGCCTCGGCTAAATGCAAATATGCGCAAGGGCAGTGGCGGGCGATGTAACTGACATAATGCGCCGCATCGAGCAGCGGTACCCCCGCTGCCGTTGAGGCGCTACTGGGCATTTTAGCGATAGCATCGACGTCGAGCTCAAGTCCTACGGGCAAACCTGAGTCATTCAGTTTGGCGGCGATCTCAAGCAAGGCTTGGCTGAGGCGGATTTCGCGGCGAATCCAAATTTGTTGAAAACTATGCCAAGTGCCGCCAAATTCAGTAAGTTGGCTTAAGTTTACTTCGCTGTTTTTTAACTCGTGTAAACCCAATACATGGTAATAACCTAAGGCGCCGCGATCGGCCGCGTAACTAAAACCATTGCCGCTGTGACGACCTTCAAGCAGACGAAAATCCGAATGAGGATCGAGATTCACTGCGGCCACTTGGCGTTGGTAGTGGCCGTAGGTCGCCATCAATAAACCATAGGCATTGTTGTGACCGCCGCCGATGAGTATGGGTTCTAAACCCGCTTTCAAAATCGCACTAACGATACGGATAACGCGCTCATCGAGTTGCTCCACCGCATCGCGTAATTCATCTAAGGTGACGTTAGTGTTAGCTGTTGTATTACCCGCGGTTTGTTGCTGCAGATCGGCGGTGTTCACTTGGCCTAATACTAGGCATTCGGCACCGGAAAGAAAGCGATTAGATTGCAGATTGAGCCATTGGCGCATGCTGGTAGTGAACGCATCGGTCGCGCCGCCGCGGCCCAAATTGGCGCGTGGGCCGATATCTTCGCCAACGCCGAAAATGGCAAAGTTTGCCCCGTGGGCTTTGGCTGTCGCAAGTATGGTCTCTAACGTATGTTCGTGATTAGCCAGATGGACGCATTGGCCTAACTTAGTTTCGCCGGTTCTTGGGCTGACTAATGAGGCAATATCTGTCTGGGTAAAGGGAATAAATTCAGGCATAGATTGATATTCTTATTCGGCCGGAGTCGAGCTATTGTGGCCAGTGTGGCGCGAGGATTCAATGGGGAAACGCTGAAAATAGTGAATAAAAAAGCCAGCTTAGCTGGCTTTCTTGGCTGAACAGTGAGATTACTCAATGTCGAGTGGTTCAGGTGATAAAATCACACCTGTGTTATCAGCATAAATGTGATCGCCGGGTAAGAAAGTCACACCGCCAAAATTGACCGGAATTTCCACTTCGCCCACTGAATTGCCATCAGCACCCACTGGAATTGAGGCAAGAGCCTGAATACCAATGTCTAACTCTTCCAATGCATCCACATCGCGTACAGAACCGTAAACGATAATGCCTTCCCAGTTGTTGCTAACCGCAAGTTCAGCGATAGCACCATCGATCAGCGCACGGCGTAATGAGCCACCGCCATCAACGAGTAAGACTTTACCTTGACCATCCTCTTGTAGGACTTCGGTGATTAGGCCGTTGTCTTCAAAGCACTTGATGGTGCTAATAGAACCGCCAAAAGAGCTACAACCACCGTAGTTACTGAACATGGGCTCGACTACATCTACGACATCTAAGTACATGTCACATAATTCTGAGGTGTTGTATTCCATATTTACACTCCTATTGATCCGCGTTGCGTACAGTTTAGCGAGTTTACGCCAGTATAAAAGGGATTCTTGAAAAGAAAAGTGTTATCAATCACGGTATTGTTGCCATTGGGCTGTTAACACATCTGTAGTAAATTTTCGTCGCACTTTAGAAGTTATGCGGTAAAACTTGATATTAGTCATTAAATAACGGTTTTTTATTACAACTCTGTTGCGTGCTTTGGTATTATATCCCAAGTTTAAATTAACTTACTTAACTTAATTTGCTTTAGGGGCATGGACCCCCCGTTACGCTTATGGACGGTAGAGGGCCTTCGAGAGGTGCCTATGGAAGCTGTAAATACGATTGAAATTATTGGTTATTTTGCCTCTGTAATGGTGGCGATCTCTCTAATGATGAAGAATATCATTTGGTTGCGATGGTTGAATTTTGTGGGATGTACCCTGTTTGTTGTTTATGGGGTGTTTATTTCTGCTTGGCCTGTGGCCGGTATGAATGCGTTTGTTGCTTGTATTAATATTTACCATTTGACGAAAATTTACCGTGCTAAGGCAAATACTCCCGCCGCAGCCTAAGTTTATTTGATTGTGTTGCTCTTGGAATTCACGTTTAGAGCAACACAATATCCTGTCTCAGTCCTATCACTATTCCTAAATAAATCCCTTAGCTCCAGCATAACCTCCCTAGAATCCTTCTAGATCAAAGCCCAAGCCATGCTTCTTGTCATAAAACCTTCGAGCAGATGTCACTTAGCCGTCACAGGTCTTTCTTAGTCTCAAGTTATCTAATAGTGCTTTAGCTAATTCGATTCGGGTTTGACCATTAGCAAACTTTAAATTAGCCAGCAAACGGTAAATAACGAATTCAATCGTGAGTAGGGCCTTGGTGAGTCGGTTGTGTGATACCAAGCACTCTAAGCGTCGTCGAGAGAATGCACAGATTAACATCGCAGTAAAACTCGCTGGCATGCCAGCAAGGAGCCTGTTTTATGTTGAGTTACGTTGCAGACTTAGATAAGCGAATGTTTTGTCATATCGTGAGTTTCACCCAACGTCATGGTTTATATGCCCATGCAAAGCGGGTATCAGCGAGTGGCGATGGGCATGTGTATTTATATTTGTCCGTGGGCTTGATGCTGACACATGCTCAAGGGCAAGTTTTATTCAACTTGATGTTAGCGAGTTTTTTGGTTGAGTTGCCGCTGTATTTAGTGTTGAAAAATAGCATTCGCCGTACACGACCCTGCCATGCGCTAGTGGGATTTGAGAGTGGTTTTGAACCATCTGATCGCTTCAGTTTACCGTCGGGACATACGGCCGCCGCCTTTGTGATGGCAATGAGTGTGGCGCAAGTTTATCCCGTTGCGGCTCCTATCGCGTTTTTATGGGCTTTTAGCATAGGGGGCTCACGTATCGCACTCGGCGTGCATTATCCCTTAGATATTTTGGCGGGAGCCTCATTGGGGAGCGGGGCGGTATTACTGGTTCATCCGGTGATTTAATTCAAGCAAGCGCACGTTAATCATTTCATCTCATTAGTTGGAATTCTCCTTCACTCATCAGTTTAAGGATACGTAATGCGAATACTCTACGGAGTTCAAGGCACAGGGAATGGCCACTTAAGTCGTGCACGCGTCATGGCTAAAGCACTGATGAAACAAGATATTGAAGTGGACTTTTTATTTTCGGGGCGTAAGCCTGATCAGTTTTTCGATATGGAATGCTTTGGCGATTATCGCGTACAAGCGGGCATGACGTTTGCGACTCACTCTGGGCGCGTGAATGTGCCGCAAACGGTTCGGCAGAATTTGTCCTTGTCGTTATTTAAAGATATTAAAGCCTTAGATCTCAGTTGCTACGATCTCGTGCTCAACGACTTTGAGCCAGTATCGGCTTGGGCGGCGCGGCGCCAAGGCGTGCCATCCATTGGCATTAGCCATCAGGCGGCGTTGACTCATCCTGTGCCGAAACTCGGTAGCACTTGGTTTAATGAAATGCTGCTCAATAACTTTGCCCCTGTGGATATCGCGCTGGGTTGTCATTGGCACCACTTTGGTTTCCCTATCTTGCCGCCTTTTGTCGAAGTGGATGCCAGCCCATTCGAACACACGCATCAAATCTTAGTGTATTTGCCATTTGAGGATGCGGATGTGATTGCCCGTTTCCTGTCGCATTTTAGTGACTATCAGTTTTTGGTGTATCACAGCCAACAGCCGACGGGACAAGTTGCGGAACACATTAAGTGGCATGGCTTTAATCGTGAGGGCTTTAAGCAACATCTTGCCAGCTGCGGTGGTGTTATCGGCAATGCGGGCTTTGAGCTTGCCAGCGAAGCATTAACCTTAGGTAAAAAGTTGTTAGTGAAACCACTGATTGGCCAGTTTGAGCAACTATCGAATGTGGCGGCGCTGCAACTCTTGGCGGCCGCAGACAGCATGATGAGTCTCGATGTGAACGTCGTTAAGCGCTGGCTGAAAACCGCATCACCTAATCCGATTGCCTATCCTCAGGTTGGGGATGCGCTGGTTAAATGGATTGATGGCGGCGATTGGCACGATAGCCAGCCGCTATGTAAAGAGCTGTGGAGCCAAGTTACGCTGCCTGATACTTGGCGTTAAATCAGCTCATAAGCTGTGGTGAAAAGCGATTTAGGCACTAGCTGGGTCAATGGGGTTAGCGTATAATTTCGGCACTTTTGCTGTTAGCCCCTTTCAGCACGTCTATTTTGGCCTAGCTTGGCCGTTAATTATGTTGTTATAAATGAGCCTGAAAAAGTTTACCCAGTACAAGTTACTGTTTTTAATGTTGTTGTCGCTTTGTGTCTTACTCCCTTTTATTCCTGATCAGGCTTACCACATTCCCGGCCCAGATATCGCGAAGCAAAACTTCCATGTGATTGAGTTTAATGATCAAGGCCAGCCCCATGACGAAAGGCAATGGCAAGGTCTAGAGGCGCGCATATCCCAGCCTGAGCCTGCTCAAATCCCTGAACTATTGATCTTTGTCCACGGCTGGCACCACAGTGCAGAGCCTAAAGATGAAAACTTTATCGCCTTCGAGCAGTTTTATCAGCAGATGGCGGCGTCAGATACGCAGCGCAACTTATTGGGTTTGTATATTGGCTGGCGCGGCGA
Source organism: Shewanella baltica (assembly GCF_900456975.1). Taxonomy (NCBI): domain Bacteria; kingdom Pseudomonadati; phylum Pseudomonadota; class Gammaproteobacteria; order Alteromonadales; family Shewanellaceae; genus Shewanella; species Shewanella baltica. The sequence continues at coordinate 4,304,026 of NZ_UGYM01000002.1, read as the reverse complement.
TAAATACGATCCCTTTTGGCTCGATGGCTCAGATGATGCGAAAAGCTGGATTGAACCCTTAGATTTTCCTACCATTTTACAGCGTAAACGGGTTGCTAAACGCATAGGTCAACTAGGTTTATCCCAACTGCTTGATAAGCTCGATGGCTTAGTCGCCGAGCATAAACTGCTGCGTTATACCGTGATTGGTCATAGTCTTGGCGGGGCAGTTGTTTTGCATGCCAGCAAAGATCGCATCAAGGCGGCTATCGATCATCAGCAGGATAATCCTAATTTATTCTTACTGTTAAACCCTGCCGTGCCCGCTAAGGAGTATCAGCCACTCGATACCTTGGTGAGCTTAGATAGGCAAAAACCGAGTATGGTGGTATTGCAGTCGAAGGGCGATTTTGCGGTGAAAGAAGCCTTCAATTACATCAAGGATGGCGAGCGTGCTGTCGGTAATTCTTGGGCGATTACCCACGATATCGACAAATGCTCAGGTGGTAATTGTACTACGCCAATGAAGATGCCGTCGGCTTTGATGGCGCATGATCAAATCCCTGGCTGTATGATGACCTTGCCCCATTCTGGCTGGAAAATTCGTGCTCGTCTGCAGGCCCGTCGTACCGTGCAAACCTGTCCCGATGCCAATATGCAGGCCGTGTGGGTGCTGGCGGTGTCGGATGAAATCGTCTCAGGACACAATGGTATTCTGACGCCGGATCATGCCAAAGCCTTGTCTGAAGTGATGAGTATGATTGATTTGTATCGAAATCAATTACCTAAACATGCGGTGGAAAGTCCCGCCAACCAAGATCTCGGTACTTTAGCCCCAGAGTCAGAAGCTGCAACATCCACACAAGGTGAAGCGCCTGTGCCACAAGAGCCGGTGATGATTGTCGAGCCTTTACCTGAAGAACAAGGTTCACCGACGCCTAAGGTCAACGCACCATTGCAGGAACCAAACGTATCACAGGAACAAGCTAAGTCTGCCGTTACTGAGGTACCGCCCTCGCCAATCAAAGCGCCAGAACTAGAATCAAAACCAGATGCCAAGCCAAATGACGGCGCAGAGTCTCAACCTAAGGTTGAGACTGAAGGTATAAAGTGATCGGTAGTGCTGAGAAGCATGTCGAATTCAGCTAGTGATGTTACTTGCTATGCAGAGCCCTCAGGGCATTTTCTTGAAACCAAAATTGGCCGAGCTTAGAAAGCAATAGGCATATACATCAAGTGTTGTATGTCATTGGAAATAATAAGCTGGCCAATATACTTTGTGAGTCAATATGAGAGCTGAGTTAAGAGCAAAAATCATCACGGTTTGTCATAAAAAAATTGAGACTAAAGGCGATAATGTCGGTGTCTCATTTTACGCCTTCTTTGCGAACAAGAATGATAATCCAGAGTTGCTTATGGAAGCGGCGACTTGGTGGATTCAAACTCATCGCTTAGATCATTTTGTTAAGGCTCATAAGGTGATAGAAATAATCCAAAAGGAATCGGAAGAATAGATCCTAAATCGCTTACTGCGGATTTTTGGTTTGCCACCTTCGCCAAGTAAAAGTGATTAGCGCGGCGAGTATAAGGCTGACAATGGCCCATGTGGGGTATTTGTGCTGGTGGTAAAACGTCAGCATAGGAGCAATTTCATCGCGGATTAACACTGGGCCTAACCCAAAAAGTGCCACCCAAATGCTGGTGGCTAGGGCATTACCTATTACAAATTGCTTAAGTGGCATTTTAGCCAAGCCGCAGCCGATAAACATAAATTGTTTTAATCCCTCAACAAAACGACTCAGCACTAAGGCTGCAATACCATATTGGCCAATAACGCCATGGATTTTGTCTTCCAATTGCGGTTTTATCCAGCCCTTCTTAAGCAATACATCACCAAAGCGCCAACCGATAAAATATCCCAAGCTGTTACCGCTGAGTGCAGCGCAAGCTGCGACGATCAACACCAATGGCAGTGACATTTGCCCTGCAGCAGCTAATAAACTTGCAACAATCAATAAGGATTGCCCTGGCGCTGGAATGCCAAAACCCTCGACGGCAATCGCGACAAATAGCAGCACATAGCCGTATTGCTGCAGCCAAGGAGTGAGTTCGGTGATGATATGTTGTAGCGCTTCTGGCATGGATGAAAGTGATCAAATCAGTGTGACGATTGGCCCATCATACTCGCCAACTTCTCTGGCTGGATAGATTTATGAGCAAAGTTTCATGCCTGTTTTAGTTAGCGGCGGTGAATAGGCGTAAGGCAGGGGTTAAGTTTTTACCTGAAATATAAAAAAGGCCGAACTTAGTTCGGCCTTAATATCAGTACTACTGTCGCGACGATAAAACGACTATGCGAATGCCGCTTGTAACTGTGGAACGACTTGTTTCTTACGGCTTAATACGCCGTCTAACCAGACTTTGCCATCGACGGTATCTTTACCGTAGGCGCGTTGGGTCAGGTCGCTATCGTCAGATACGATTAACAGCTCTGAGCCTTCTTTCATGATATCAGTCAGCAGTAACAATACGCTGTGGCGATTGCCTTCCACTTTCAGTGCTTTGATATCGGCTTCTAACTCGGCCTTGATATCGTCAAATACTGACAGGTCGATCACTTCTAGCTGGCCGATACCGACTAAGTTACCGTTCATGTTGAAGTCTTTAAAATCGCGCATAACGAGGTCGCGTGCTGGCGTGCCTTGCACAGCTGATTTCACTTTGAACATTTCCATGCCCAGTTCTTTGAAATCTTCAACGCCCGCGATTTCAGCTAAAGCTTCAACGCAACGAATGTCGGCAGTGGTACAAGTCGGTGATTTGAAAATCACGGTATCGCTCAGAATAGCGCACATCATGATGCCAGCGATATTTTTAGGGATAGCGACTTGGTAAAAGTCGAACATCATCTTGATCACTGTGTTGCTGCAACCTACTGGGCGGATCCAGCACTCTAACGGGGTATCTGTGGTCAGATCGCCAAGTTTGTGGTGATCGACAATCCCGACGATCGTCGCTTGGGCGATATCATCCGGTGCTTGAGTCAGTTCTGAATGGTCAACGATATACACTTGCTCGCCAGCGTAGCTGGTTTTGTATTCCGGTGCTTCGAAGCCGAAACGTTCCAGAATAAAAGCGGTTTCGGGTGACAATTCACCTAAACGTGCGGCAATGGCTTCTTCACCGATTTGGTTTTTTAAATAGGCTAACGCGATAGCACCGCAGATTGAATCAGAATCGGGGATCTTGTGACCGACAACGTAAATAGGCATTTCAGGGACTCTCCTTTAAATTTGTGACAATTTTAGCAATATTTGGCTCGGATCGGAAATAGCCAAAGCGCATATCACTGCGCGCTTAAGACGCTATAACGCTAAAAATCCCGAGCTGAGGTTCGGCAAAAATTGCTTAAGGGTTAGATCTTTACTTTTATCACGACTTTACGCACTGCTGTGGCGATATCGCCCGTGCCAGGCATATGCATGTCACCGGGGAAAAATAGCGCAAACATACCCGCTTTGAGTTGCACAAAAGAGGCATTGGCTTTGTTTACCTCGTAATCAAACTCGGCGTAATCGTGTTTGTCAAAATAGGGTTTTGAGGGTGTTTGGCCCGCTAGTGGTAAGTAACCAAACTCTTCTTCACCACTGAACACATATTGCACATCAATATATTTTTGATGCACTTCAAAGGGTTCTGTCGATCTATGCTTAGTGTGGTAGTCGTTGACTATCACAAAAATGTTGTCGCCATCGAGGGGATAATTGCCCACGGGCAGCTGACTAAAATCTGTGGTGGCAAGATGTTCTAATGCTGTGGCAAGCCGAGGGCTTAGGGATTGATAAATATGGCGGTTTGCTAAGGTATCGACGATCATCGGTTACTCGACATGGCGGATGTGAATGAGTGAATTGTAAAGATTATAATCAGATAGCCGCCGTTAGGACATAAGCTTTAGACATAAAAAAACAGGCCATTGCATGGCCTGTTTTTATATCAAGTGTCACTTTGTTCGCTAAGACTCGCTTAGTAAGTGTATTTAACTTCTAAGAAGTAATAGCCACCATTAAAACCAAACGGGGTGTTGGTTAATGGGTAGACGAAAATGCCTCCGAAGTTATTGTCCTCAGGGCGTTTTTCTGGATATACATCAAACAGGTTTTGTACCCCAGCGGTGAAACTTAGCGCATCGGTTGCCGCGTATCTCACCGACAGATCCATCACCCATTGATCGCTGTAATTCACATCGCCCGTTGAATAGCCGACAGTGTAATCACCAAAATAGCTGAGGCGAATATTGGTCTTAAAGTCGCCTAGCTCATGGGTCAAGCCCAAGTTACCTGTGTTATGCGGCGTCGCCGAGGTCATGCGAGTTTGTTCAATGCTATCGAATAGCTTTTTGCCTAACCCATCTAAAATTTGTGGGAAATGAATATCTTGGATTTCAGTCTTATTGTAGGCATAGGCTAAGTTAGCCCGTAAATCACCCCATGAGCCGATATCAAAATCTTGGCTCACCACAAGGTCTACGCCACGGGTGCGGGTATCGACGGCGTTGATAAAGAAGCGCGCCGATTCTGCATTGGTGCCCGCTAACGCCGCCGCTACGGCGGGCGAATCATTAGGCGTCACAGAGCTCGACAGAATAATGCGATCATCGATGGAAATTTGATAGGCATCTAATGTCAGTGCTAAGCCCGTGTCATTGGTGTACACCAAGCCTAAGCTAAATGATTGGGATAGTTCGGGATCTAACTCATTAATACCCAGTGCTTTGGTCACTGGCGATAGGGTGTTAAAAGTGCCTGACTCAATAGGCACCAGCTGACCAGTCACAGGATCGGGATTAAACAGCGTCGAGATATTGCTGAAGTACAGTTGTTGTACGCTCGGCGCTCTAAAGCCAGTGTTGATGGTACCGCGCAGGGCCAAGTTATCGGTGAAGTCGTAACGGCCCGCTAACTTCCAACTGGTGTTGCCACCAAAGTCAGAATAGTTTTCATAACGCAGCGCCGCCGCCCAGTAAAACTCATTGGTTAACTGGTTTTCGAGTTCCATATAAACGCCGGTGTTATCACGGGTTTCATCCACTTGCGACTCAGGGGTAAAACCGGTGAAACCTTGGCTACCCGCAGCGCGGTTGTCGTAACCCCCATTGATGTATGAACCCGTTTCGCCAGCTTCAATTTGATAGCCGTTTTGGCGCCACGACACACCCGTCGCAAACAGGATTTCAGAGTCATTGGCAAAGGCAAAGTAGCGCGAGGCATCGAGATTAAGATTGGTTTCACGGGTCGTGAGTGTGCCCGCGTCAAACTCGGTTGGGCTATCTGGGCCTAAAGAGGCGTTTAAGGTATTAACAATATTGTAGTTAAATGAGTTTTCACCATGACCAGCCGAAGTATCGATATTCCACTCGCCTAGGCTGAATTCATACCCCAGCACTAAGGAAGCATCGATAATTTTAGGATTGATCTGCGGCAAGAAACCATCTGGATAGATTTCAGTTAAGTTACGGGCGTCGAGTGCGCGGCGGTAAAAGGCGCCTGACTTAGTTTCACGTTGGCTGATGCCACCAAACGCATAGAGCTTGCCATCTTTTGTGATGGGCTGGGCAGCGTTGATGAATAGACCTAAGTTGTCATATTCGGCATCGCCGACCTGGTGACTCTTACGGTTAAATGTGGCTTCGCGGGGATCGGCTGATCCATCGGGTAAATCATTATATTGTTTACGCTCATCTAATCCGGCTCGGTTAGTGCTGTCTTTATGATGGGCTTCTAGTGAGACATTCACAAAGCCATCGTCACTTAAGCTGATGCCGTGGTTTACACCCACACGCCACTGCTCGCCATCACCTATGTAGGTCTGCCCTGCTTGAGCCGAGAGGCTACCGCCTTGGTCGCTGTCCTTAAGCACCACGTTGATAACGCCAGCAATGGCATCCGAGCCGTATTGTGCCGAGGCACCATCACGCAGGATTTCGATACGCTTAATCGCCGTCATAGGGATAGCGTTTAAGTCGACGTTAGATGAACCTTTACCCACAGTGCCACTTAAATGCACTAGCGCTGAGCCGTGACGACGTTTGCCGTTAACGAGTACTAAGGTGTGGTCGGGTGACAGGCCGCGCAAACTCGCGGGGCGCACCGCATCTGAACCGTCAGTCACTGAGGAAAATGGGAAGCTGTAGCTTGGCGCGGCAAATTGCAGTGCTTTAGCGGTTTCAGTCATGCCAGTCGATTCGAGCTGCTCGGCAGTGATAATGTCTACAGGGGCAACACTGTCAGTTGCCGTGCGCAGCGCTATGCGTGAACCTATGATCTCGATTTTCTCGAAGCCAGGCTGTAGTTCTTCAGCTTGAACAGCTGGAATGGCCTGTGTGGATGACACTGCCAATGCGATAATCCCTAGACGCATAAAAACCTCTCAATGATGTTTGTAACCCGATACTCGAATTAGGAGTGCAGATTAAAGATAACGTAACAATTCAATGTGGAGAAGGTTATCACTGTAACAATTGTTACATCTAGACATAAATGTGCTAACTCAGAGCCGAGTGTTCTAGTTAATGTTTAAAATGCAGTTGAATATATGGATGAAACCTTGTTATCGGCAGATGTGCTTTGGGTGTTTTGAAGACTTAACTCGCTCGCTATATATTTATGGCGAGCGAGTTAAGTCAATGATATGAATTGTTTATTGACGTGCGCCATTGTGGTTTAATGCGTTATTTCGCTTTGATGGCATTTGTTTGAAGGAACACAGATTTGTCAGCGTTACGATTTCTCGCGGGAGCAACGGCATTTAATACCTTGGCAGAACAAGGTCTTAAATCTGAACATTTTACCCAGCTACTTGCCGCCTCTGGTGGACCCAAATGGCTTGGTATCGCTGGGTTAGATAAGTATCTGTTTTCTGAGTTTTTCAAAGCCAGACAAAAGCCGCTTTATACACTCGGCGCGTCTTCTGGGGCGTGGCGTTTAGCGTGTTTGGCGCAGCAAGATCCCTTTGCAGCCTATGGCCGCTTAGAGGATTTTTATATTGGTCAGCGTTACGACAGCATGCCAACCCCGCAGGAAGTCAGTGCACAAGTTAAAGGCGTAGTGCAGGGGATTTTAGGCGCCAGTGGTGGTAGTGAGATCGTCAATAACGCTCATATCCACAGTCATTTAGTAGTGTGCCGCGGCAAACATTTAAATCGTTTAACGGCTAAGTTACCTCTCGCTGCCGGATTGGCGATGACGGCGGCGACTAACTTATTGAGCCGCCGAAGTTTAGGCTGGCATTTTGAACGTGTGGTCTTTAGTCAACAAGCTGCAGCATCCCCCTTTTTGCAGCTCAATGATTTACCCAGTCAGCAGGTCGAATTAACCGAGGCCAATGTCGATGCTGTGATGTTAGCAACGGGGTCGATTCCTTTGTTGCTAGCCCCAGTGCCGCAAATTGAGGGCGTTGCCGATGGGCAATATTACGATGGCGGCATTACCGACTATCACTTCGACTTGCCTTTATCCCACGCAACCGGCTTGACGCTGTATCCACATTTTTATCCAACGATCAGCCCAGGATGGTTTGATAAATCCTTGAAGTGGCGTCAAGGTCGAGCCAATTATCACAATGCACTCGTGTTGGCGCCAACGGCCGAATTTGTGGCTTCATTACCCTTTGGCAAAATCCCCGATCGCGAAGATTTTAAACAACTGGATACGGCGCAGCGGATGCAATATTGGCGAACAGCTGTGGCCTTGAGTGAACGTCTGGCCGAGGAGTTTGCCGAGGTTGTTGCTAAGGGAAATGTGCTGGAGCGACTAGAGTGCTTTTAGTTTTAAGTGAGGTGATCCAGAAAACGGGCTTTAAAATGGCTGGTTTGAAATGACGGGTTTGAAATGCCCTGATTTAACATTGTTGGGTCGCTAATTTATTTTGCACTCAAGGGCTTCAGGAAGGAAATTATTCCACCTGCTACACTCTAAGGTAATAGGGAATACGAATGCATTGATGTTCGTTTCCTTTTATTTGAGGGGCAGGAGGTTGCTATGCAAACACGAGAAATGGCGTTACTCATGCGCGATGCCTTGTTGCTGCCACAGGGACGGGTAGAAGTTCGTGTGGTCGACCCCGGTCATCTGCGCATGGTGGCCGATGTCTTTAAAGGAAAGTATGCGCTCGCCTTTGCCACCATCAGACCCCGCGGCAGTCCGCCCTGTTATCCCACCGCTACCCAGTGCGACATTATCGATTTTAATCAGCTAGAAGACGATTCACTCAGCATAGTGCTCGAAGGGCGCCAGCGCGTCAGTATCCTCTCGGCGGCGCAGGCCAAAGATAAGTTATGGATGGCGCGCACTTTACCCTGCCGTAACTGGCAAGAAGAGCCGATTAAAGGTGAATTTGAGCTAATAAGCGCTGCATTAGAGCAGTTTTATGAGGTGAATCCCGATCTGTTTGAGCTCTATTCTCAAGTGCATTTAGAAGATGCTGCATGGGTAAGCCAACGCTGGCTCGAGGTTTTACCCATGTATAATAAAGACAAATTAGTGTTAGTGAATCAGCCCGATTGCCACAAAACCTTGGATTTCGTGCTGCAACTTATCAAGTCCCATGTGGACTGAAAAACCACAAAAAGGCTAGAATAGCGGCTTTCTATAGCCGCTTTTTTTGTGATATGACTGCATCTGCCCGCGCCGCCCAACCTTCTTACATAGTGCTCCCTGTGAATGTCACAGATATACCCACAGTGTTTGCCTTTCTCGCGCAGCATTTTGCCCGCATAGGTGAAGATGTGTGGCGTCAGCGGATCCTCGATGGAAAAGTGCATTGGCGCGATGGCAGTTTGATCGCCTTGGACACCGAATATCGTCCTGCAGCACGGGTGTATTACTACCGTGAAGTGCCGGTCGAAGCGAAAATTCCCTTTGAAGAACAGATCCTATTCCAAGATGACAATGTCATTTTGGCCTATAAGCCACACTTTTTACCTGTGACTCCAAGCGGTAATTATGTGAACGAATGTCTGGTACATAGACTGAGATTACGCACCGGCATAGACACTATCGCGCCTGCTCATAGGCTTGATCGTGAAACCGCAGGGGTGATCTTGATGACAGTCGCTCCCGAAACCCGCGCCCTTTATCATCAATTATTTATCGACGATGCTATTCGTAAAGACTATCAAGCGATTGCCAAGCTGACACCTGAGATTATTGAACAATATCAACAGGGAAACTTAACGTTACCCCTGCATTGGACGGTAAAAAATCGCATGCAGCCGAGCGACCCGAGTTTTACCATGAAAATCGTTGAAGGCGAGGCAAATACCCATTCCGAAATCAGTCTGGTGGCCATAAAAGGCGATCTTGGTTTGTTCCACCTGAGCCCAATTACCGGCAAAACTCACCAGTTGCGGGTGCATATGCAAAGCTTAGGTATGCCATTGTTAAACGACAGATTTTATCCAAGCTTATTACCCAAAGGGCCGGATAAATTTGCGACGCCTCTTAAGTTGATGGCGCAGCGTTTACGTTTCATTGACCCTGTGAGTGGGATCCATCACGACGTGCAATGTGAGGGTTTTGCGTTTTAGTCAGCGGAAAGCATTATTTCCAGTCTGCTTGAAGGAAATGATCGGGTGCAATTGTGCGCTTGGCCCTGTGATGGTATGAATACAAGCTGCAGTATCTGAGTCTCTGCCATAGGGAGCCATATTACGATTGTTTGAAGGAAGTCCATTATGACCAAATCTGCGATGATCTCTATCTTACTTTGCGCTGCGGTATTGGTGGCGGCCATGTTTTTTGGCGACTGGACGAAACAACCTTATTTGAAGGATATTGCCGCTGAGATCCGTAAGGGGGCTGCGGTGATTGAACCGAAGAAACCGAGCTCGTCTGCTGCATCGGTCGTTGAGGCTGATGATGTGGACCAAGACTCGAAGGTGATTTGGGATCAAATGGTACATGAGAAACCAGCAGGTAAGCCGCAGTCAGAGGCGTTGATTTTCAATCAAGTACAGCCGAAGAAAGTCGAAACCGATGAGGTATTATCTAAAAATATTCCACCGCTGGATTCGGGTTCGGGCGCCACTCAGCCTGAGACGGTTAAACATAATAAACCTGTTTAAGCTATTATTCCTGTTTGGGAGGTTCGAACAAGGTTTCGCTCATATCACCATGTAAAACAGCAATTTTTGTTGGCGCACCATCATCCGCAAGTTCCAAAATCCCAATACCGCTTTTATTCACTAAACGTTTGCTTGGTGCACCATTCGGTCGTCTACCGCGCAGCGACATACGTTTTCGTTTTGTCAGTAAATTCAGTGGCGAAAAGTGGCCGTAAAACCAACCGTTGAGTTTATCGAAAATCGGTAACAACTTCTCGGGGAAGTGATTTTTAATGCCGCTGCAGGTGATTTGGTAGATGTTAGGACTGCTGCGCCTAAAGCGAATACTAATGTCGTAACTAAAGGAGTAATGCACATCGCCGGAGAGGATCACAAATTCCTCAGGGGTTTTACGGTGCATAAAAATACTCAGTAGTGCATTGGCGGCACCGGGGTGGGCCATCCAGTTTTCGGCGTCCACCAACAAAGAAGCGCCCATCAGCGTGGCTGTACGCTGCACAGCCTCAATCAGTTTGACCCCAAACATAGGGGCAGGCGAGACGATAATGACCTTCGACTGGCCGAGCAATTCTTGCTGCAAATCCATTAACGCCTCCCAATCCATTAAGCCGGAAGGTTTTGCGAGATTGGATTCACTGCGCCAGCGGCGGGTGCGGGTATCGAGCACCACAAGTTTGGGCGAGGTCGCTAAGGTGTAATGCCATTGCTCAAATTTAAGTAATTCGTCGATGAGCAGATCCTGACTTTCACTCTGTGGCTGTGCAAAAAAAGCATCGAGCAGCGGGCGGATTTCATCAAAAAATTTATCGGGCGCATTGCCAAGCCCTTGGAATAAGGTATAGCCAATCAGTGCATTACCTATAATGCGTTTCGAAAATGCATGCTCGTAGGCAGCGAGTTCCCATTTGGCGGTGAGGTTCCAGTCGTCGGTGACGTCGTGGTCGTCAAACATCATGTAAACGGGAATGTGCGCCATAAAGCGCCTCACCTGCGTCAGCCCAGCTTTAAAGCCGAGCAAATGTTGCCATTCATTCTGCCAGCGGGCGTTATTGGCGGGTGTTAAGCCATCGACATCCTTGGGGATATTGACTAATTCCCACAGCTCTGGCGACCAAGTAAGTAAATACAAGGCGATGATTTCATTCAGGCTGACAAGATGATTCTCAGCGATGGAGGAAGTGAAAATCGGGTGATTGCGATACCAACGCCATAGCGCGGTTTTAGCTGGATATTGAGTGTGCGGCAGCAGGTTTTTATGGCGCTGATACAAATCGGCCGGTTGATAATGCAGTGCCTCACTACTGGCTATGTTCGCCCCTTCAAATTGTTCATGCTGAAGGCCAAGCAAGTCGATGACTTGTCCTATGGCGTTTAACATAGGGCCTGCCACATCATCGATATACACTTGATCGCCACTCATCACGATAAGTGCGGGGCGATCGTCCGCTACACCCGTGTCGATTATTTGGGCTAAATGGGTATCGGCGGCGACGAGCGCATCGTCACTGTGGTGATGCGGATTGCGGCAAGAACCATGAAATACTTGGGTTAATTCTGGGGTAAAACGCACACTTGGTGTTGATGCATCGCCATAGTTCAACTGATGGATAGCGGCAAAAATATCCCCATGTTGGGCGGCGGAAACTTGGTAATTTGTGACTCGATTCGGCGTGAGTAACTCTGGTCGCGACAGCATGATCAGATATTGATGGGCGTGCTGTCCGAGTGGCACATAATGCACATCGGCATCCTGCAACGGAAACTCATGTTCCCCTAGACGCAACATAAGCTCAGTTAATGGCTCACGACTCACAAACCACAAGGTAAGATGGGTGGCATCGCAGTGGCGCAGCATAGGGCCTGCCAATATCAGAGGAAGTGTCGGAGTCAAATTCAGCCTATTGGTGCTCAGGTTAATCTCAAGTGAGTTAACCCTAAGTAAGTTTGGTTTAAAAGAGTAAACAAGTGCGTTGAATATGAAAAGCTTTTAGAATTGTCAGCCATATACATGAGTTGAAACTGAATGGGGCAATATGGCTAAGGTCATGGTAACTGGCGCGACAGGGCTACTCGGCCGAGCTGTCGTAAAACAGCTTGAATTAACGGGGCATGAGGTTGTGGCCACAGGTTTTAGCCGCGCAAGTGAGCGAGTGCATAGACTCGATCTCACAGCCCCTTTGGCTGTCGAGGCATTTATCGCCCGCGAACAACCGCAAGTCATAGTGCACTGCGCCGCCGAGCGTCGCCCCGATGTGTCGGAGCAAAATCCGCAGGCGGCATTGGCACTTAACTTAACTGCTAGCCAAGCCTTAGCTATGGCAGCCAAGGCCAATAATGCTTGGCTTATCTATATCTCCACCGACTATGTGTTCGATGGCACTCAGCCTAAGTACGCCGAAGATGCCGCCACTCATCCGGTTAATTTTTATGGAGAATCTAAGCTAAAGGGAGAAGAAATAGTGCTCAACACTCGTGCTGATTTTGCCGTGCTACGCTTGCCAATCCTTTACGGCCAAGTAGAGAAGCTGAGTGAATCTGCTGTGTTAGTGCTGATCAATCAACTGATTGAACGTAGGGCTAAGGGTGTCGATCATTGGGCCGTGCGAAGTCCAACCTCGACCGCCGATATTGCCCAAGCCATAGACAAGATGATCGCACAGCATATTGAAGCACCTATCGTGCAGGGGATTTATCACTTTAGCGCCGCAGAGACCATGACTAAGTATCAGATGCTGCTGACCTTAGGGGAGATTCTCCAACTCAGCACGGCACACTTAACGCCTGAGTCGACACCGACGGATAATGCCAAACGGCCAAGCTTGAGTTGTGCACGTTTAGCGGTGCTCGGTATTCGCTCCGATATTGATTTCGCCACTGGCGTGCGCCAAGCATTAACGCAATCGAGTGGTGCATTGGCCGCACTCGGACTCACTCTGTAGGAATCGCCATGGCTAAGATCTTAGGGACCAGTCTACAGGCTGCCGACCAAGTCGCATTACTGCGAACCTTAGGTTTGCTGCTGCAAATAGGCTTAACCACGTTTGCCGCCGATACTTTTGGTCTTAGCCTGCAAATGGAGCCGTTAGTGCATGTGTTAGTGCTGGAGGTGTTATACCTGTCACTCACATTGGCGCTACGTAAACCTTTGTTTGCCAAGGAGCGTGGCCTCTTTATTGCGCTTAGTTTAGACACGCTGTTTTGGATCTCTTGGCTGCACTTTTCCGGCGGCGCGACTAATGCGTTTATCTCGTTATTACTGTTGCCGATTGCACTTGCGGCTGTGACTTTGCCAATCTGGGCGCCTTGGGCGCTGACGGCTATTTCAACTCTTGCTTACAGCTTGATGATTTTTACTGTGCCCGAATCCCCCATGCAGCACCACGGTATGGACATGAGTTCCCACTATTTAGGCATGTGGTTTAACTTTGTGATTTCAGCTTTGGTGATGACAACCAGCGTGGCGCTGATTACTAAACGTATGCGCCGCCAAGACGCGCAGTTAGCTTATATGCGCGAAGGACAATTACGTCAGGAACAACTTTTAGCCCTAGGTACGGCATCGGCGCAGATGGCACATCAATTGGCCACACCGCTTTCGAGCCTGAGGTTGTTACTCGATGAAGTCAAAGAAGATATGAGCGGCACTTCGATAACGGTTGTCGAGATGGAGACTGCGTTAGGCCGCTGTGAACATACGCTCACCGAGCTGCGATTAGCGACAGAGTCGATCCGCGATCGCCGCCAGCGGCCACAAAAGATCGCTGAGCTGGTGGACGGTTTAAAGCAGAAAACCTTACTGCTCATGCCGCAGACCGAACTGAACTGGCTGTTTACCTGTGCGCCTGAGCAACTGGCAGAGCAAAGCATTCTGACTGATATGAGTCTAACGCCTGCGATCATGGCTTTGATTGAAAATGCCGCCCGCGCCAGTGTCGAAACTCTAGGTGCGCCGCAGGTGGGTATCAGCTTAGATATCGCGCCAAGTGAAGCTCAGATCTACTTGCAGATCCGCGATTATGGCGCTGGTATCGCGCCTTCTTTATTACCGCAATTGGGCACCTTATTAATTGAGAGTCCCAAGGGCTTAGGGGTTGCGCTGCTGCTCAGTCACGCCAGCCTAGAGCGTTTGGGCGCAGAATTAATTCTGGCCAATCATCCCCAAGGCGGTACTGTGGCACAAATTCGCTTTACGATTCTAAAGGACAATGCGGCATCGTTATCGCCCAAGACTCAGGCCGCTGACGGAGTCAGATCATGAAACGTTTATTGATTGTCGAGGATGATCTTTCTCTGGCGAGTATTTTAGGCCGACGGCTCACGCGCCACGGCTTTGAGTGCCGCCTAACCCATGATGCCAGCGATGCCCTGCTGGTGGCGCGGGAGTTTCGCCCTAGCCACATTTTGTTGGACATGAAGCTGGCCGAAGCTAACGGCCTAGGGCTAATTGTGCCTCTACGTAACCTGCTGCCCAAGGTGACCATGGTGTTGCTCACAGGCTACGCCAGTATTGCCACTGCGGTGGAAGCGATTCGCCTCGGCGCCGATAATTATTTAGCTAAACCTGTGGATACTCAAACCTTGCTCGCCGCGTTGGAAATGGAAGGGCATTCCCATACCCTTCAAGAAGATGAAGTCGATGACTCGCCCCTCAATCCTAAGCGTTTGGAGTGGGAGCATATTCAGCAAGTGCTTAATGCTAACCAAGGCAATGTGTCCGCCACCGCCCGACAACTCGGAATGCATCGCCGCACCTTACAACGTAAGTTACTCAAAAAACCTGTGGGTGAAAGTGGACATTTGAAGTAACGCTTTATTTTCATAAGTTGGCAAGTGACGCCGACTCAAGCACATGAAATAAGGATACTAACGGGATTGAGGCCGGCTTAGTGCGCCGCATTTGAGCATAAAAAATGCCACTCAAAAAAGGCTGAGTGGCATTAACAAGAAACGAGAAGTTTATCGATAAATTGGCGCTAGGATTTTACGCTAGCGCCACGATACGATTATCTTATGCGATTAAAAGTTAACGGTTTCTTCGTTTGAGCAAGGGCCGTTAGTTTCACACACTTTATAGCTGAAGCTAGTGCCAGCTAGGTCGGTGAAACGGTCAATAAACGATGAATTGCTTGAAGTACCGACAGCAACGCCGTTACGGAAGATAGTGTACTCATCAGCGTTATGGCCTTCCCATGCGAGTGCAACACGAATGCTACCGCGACGAGATTTATTAGCGTTTTTCACTGTCATTTCTAACGCCACTTCTGGCACTTCAACTGCAAATTCTTCAGAAGTGCTTGCTGTTGCGCCATCGTTGTCAGTCACAGTCAATGTCACTGTGTAGTTGCCTGACTGAGCATACTGATGATTTACACTTGCGCCTGAAGCAGTTGTGCCATCACCGAAGCTCCAGCTCCATGCAACGACATCACCATCGCTGTCAGTACTGGTGCTAGTGAAGCTACCGTTACCGTTGGCAAAGCTTGCCGTAAAGCCCGCTGTTGGATCTTGGTTTGGTATCTCATCGCCACCGTCATAAGCACCCACTAGGCTCACACCTGTGTAGCTGCTATAGCCACTGACCATGACCCAATAAGTCCCCGTTTGGGCTGGATCGATAGGGCAGCTTTCGGCATTACCGGCTTTGTATGGACGGCAATCATAGCTACTAGAGGTAGGAGCTTGGCCGAATTTAACATACATGTCCGCATCACCCGTGCCGCCTGACATATTAAAGCTCAGGTTAGTTGCACCGTTTGCTACGTCGAGTTTGTAGTATTGTTTGCTACCAGATGCGCCCGCTAAACCCGTCACAGCGACACCGTTCGCGAGTTCAGTCGCTTCTGGTGGTGGCGGTGGTGGTGGCGTTTCACAAGGTGTGATACCCACAGCAGCAAAGGCAGTAACCACATCGTCAGCACTTAAGCCTAAGTCAGTTGCCGCAGATTTAACGCCACATGCGCCTTGCCAGAACAAGCTGTCAGCCGTCCAATATAATTGGTTAGCAACCACAAATGTTTGGAATGCTTTGCGTGTATCCCAACCCGGTAAGTTTGCGAGTGTGTAGAAGGCTTTATTGAAGACACCTGAACTGTGGTGTACGTCGATGCCATCATAGTAATCGTCAATATGACCGATTGAGATACCGTCTAAGGTTGGATCTGCCATATAACGCAGTGCGCCATTGCCTTTAAAGATATCTGCACCGACTAACCAGTCGTTCGTGCCGTGCATGTAAAATTCAGCAGCTTCACCCGCCATATCTGAGAAGGCTTCGTTCATGCCACCAGATTGAGCATCGTAAATCAGGCCTGAGTTTTGCTCAGTGAAACCATGGCTCACTTCGTGTGCCGAGACATCTAAGCTCACTAATGGGTAGAAGGTCGTTGCGCCATCACCGAAGGTCATAGCACTGCCGTCCCAGAAGGCGTTTTCGTAGTTGCTGCTGTAGTGAACCCGCATGGTTAACTGGAACGTTAACGGCGCAGTGTTGTACCACTCGCTATACATGTTGTAGATCACGTTACCGAAATAGTGCGCATCGTTTAATGGCGAGTAAGCACCGTTGATCTCTTTAACTGTATTGCGTGGGCAAGTATAAGAGAAGGCTGTTGCGCCTGATGTGGCACCGTTTAAGTTAACGGTTTTTACGTTAGGTGAGTTCATGGTGCAGGTGTCACCGCTCACTTCAACGTCTAAGTAAGAGAAATCTGTACCGTATTCGTATTGGCCAGTCTTGATGTTACCGCCTGGACCTGTACCGCTCGCTGCGTGGTTAATCCCTTCCCAACGCTTGAGCACTTCACCTGAGTGCGCGTCAATCATAGTGAATGGACGGCTTGGCTCATCGCCATATACCACAAAAGACGTCACATAAACGAGGCGAGTTTTAGCCGCATCATCAAGGTAAAGCCATAATTTAGCTTGTTTGTTTTCAGCTTTTAGGCCTGTAACAGCTTTCTCAGACTTGCCACGAATGGCAATATCTAACGCTTTGTTAGCCGTTAAAGTGGGTTTGACAAAATCAGCCGACTTTTCAATATTTTTTAATACGCGGCCAGACATGTCGCTGTAGAAGCCCATGCTTGATTGTGACGTTGCAACAGAGAAACCATAAACAGGCACGTCATGGAAATATTGTTGTAAACGTTGCTTCTGCTTGCCTTGACCTAGGTCGAGTTTTTTCTCGACTTTGAGTTGGCTACCTGCGTCTAAGTTGAACTGAGACACTAGATTATTGCTTGAAGACGCACTTCTGAGTGTACCGACATCGACAACATCAGCAGCAAATGCTGATGTGCCTAACGTAGCCGACACTGCAATGAAGAGTAGCGACAGTTTTTTGTTTAGCATCATGCTTAAAATCCTTTTTCCGTTTGTCATTAACGTTGGAATGCCATACTGCTTAACTGGCTCGGGCGAGCGTTTTTTATTGTGATTTCTACAGGGTCGTCGGCATACCTCTGCCATGGCCGAATAGAATGAGCTGTTGCTCAGGCGGAAATTCTCAGATTTTTATTCTGTGTAAAGCGTGAATGACCGCATGACCTTAGATGTTATTTAAATGTAAAATTGTTAACAATCGTACAAAGGAACTATCTTCAGCGTTCATTTAGACGCTTTTAAATCTGAATTAGGACTTTTGGGTAATAGCGATTTAGCCTAGTCAAATGGCGGGTTTTGTGAGTCGTAAAAAGTACTTTATTGATTGATTTTCATTGGGTTAGGTTGGAGCCAGTGGCGAGGTTAAGCGGGTGTTTTTAGGCGAGTGATTTTTTAAGTTGGTAGATTTAAGGATTAGCGGGGCTTCTGGGCATAACCCTTTTTTAAGGGCAAAGATCCATAGCTTTGCCGGATTCATTTTGAAACGCCCTTTGAAATATGCATTTTGCAAGAGCCCTCCCGCATCGCGCTATTAGGCTCACTGTTTAACTCATTTCACCAAGGTAACTCAGTGCCATCGTAGGCGAAAAAGCACCCTGTTTGTGCGGGAGTGGCATTAGCAATGATGGGCAGCAAACAGTTGGCGACATACTCAGGTGTAAACAGTTTGTCTTTAGGTACACTCTGTTGAAAGGGCTGAGACAATGGCGTGTCAGTTGTGCCCGGATGCAGGGATAACACCACGCAGTGTTTCATGTTCCGCTGCCACTCAATCGACAGTGTTTTGAGAAACATATTCAGCGCGGCTTTTGAGGCGCGATAGCTGTACCAACCACCTAATCTATTATCGGAAATACTGCCGACTTTCGCCGATATCACGGCAAACCTTGCCGAGCTACTTTGTTTTAAGGCATGGCAAAAGTGTTTAGCCAGCATGACACTGGGTAGGGTATTGAGCGTTAAATTGTGCTGGAAAAAGGCGATATCTAGTGACTGTAGG
Source organism: Shewanella baltica (assembly GCF_900456975.1). Taxonomy (NCBI): domain Bacteria; kingdom Pseudomonadati; phylum Pseudomonadota; class Gammaproteobacteria; order Alteromonadales; family Shewanellaceae; genus Shewanella; species Shewanella baltica. Next base: position 4,285,544 of record NZ_UGYM01000002.1, on the reverse strand, counting down.
CTTTTCTCTGGCCCTTTATCTTGGGTGTGTAAAATCCCGACACAGTTAATCAGCCAATCTAATTCAGTGAGTTGTTCACTCAACTGTTTAATCTCGGCCTCATTGGTCACATCTAACTGATGCCATTGGATATTATTCTGCCTGTCTTGTGGAAGATGATGCCTGTAGGTGGCGTGCACAGTGGCGTTGGGATATGCCTCTTGGACTCGCTTAACCATGGCTTGGCCAATACCTCCACTCCCGCCGACGATAAGTACTTTCATAGCAAACTCTCCCTATCCAAATCTCTATATCAAACTCTCTATATCCAAGAGTCACGCTTAGGCCCAGTACTAATGCTAAGTACTAACAATCAGTACTAATGCTAAGTACTAACAATCAGTACAAATGCTAAGCACTAACACTCAGTGCTAATGGTTCAGCTATAAACGGTTTAGATGAACGAGGTTGTGTTCGGCCGTGGCTAATATGGCGTGCCTTACGGACTCGTCCATCTTGTCCCAAGTCTGGTACAACATGCCGATCCTTGGGTTTTGCGACAATTTTGCGCGGTGTTTGTCCATAAAGCGCCAATAAAAGCTATTGAACGGGCAGGCGAGTACGCCGCTGCGCTCTTTTATCTTGTAATGACAGCCGCTGCAGTAATCACTCATTTTATTGATGTAGGAACCGCTAGCGGCGTAGGGTTTAGTACCGACAATACCGCCGTCGGCAAACAAGGCCATGCCGCGAGTGTTGGGCATTTCAACCCATTCGATGGCGTCAACATATACGCCTAAATACCACTCATCGACTTGATTTGGCTCGATTTCGGTTAATAAACAGAAATTGCCGATCACCATTAAGCGCTGAATATGATGGGCGTAGGCAAAATCTAATGATTGGGATAACGCTTGTCGCATGCAGTTCATTTTAGTGTCGCCATGCCAAAAATAATCGGGCAGCGTCCTATGGGCATTGAGCGCGTTAGTGCTGGCGTACTGCGGCATATTGGCCCAGTAAATGCCGCGAACGTATTCTCGCCAACCTAATATCTGCCGCACAAATCCTTCGACTTGGGCGATATCAATTTCAGCATCTGTTTGATAACTTTCGATGGCCGCATTGATGACTTCTAATGGACTGATTAATTTACTGTTAAGGCTGAAGGATAGCCGACTATGGTACAAGCTCCACTTGGCATGATGTTGCGCTGTCATGGCATCTTGAAAGCGGCCAAAGGAAGGCAAGCAAACCTGACAAAAATACGCTAATAATTCGAGGCTTTGCGCACGGTTTATAGGCCACAGCAATGGCCCATCAATGCGACCCATGGTTGGGATTTGGTGACCCTCAAGCCTAGCGAGAATTTCCGTCACATCGAGGCTAAACATTAATGGCTCAGGCAAGACTTTTATATCCTGAGGTTTAAGCTTTTGACGGTTGCTTGCATCAAAGTTCCATTGCCCGCCGAGTGGCTTTCCTTCTTGCATCAAGATGTTGAAGCGTTTACGCATACGGCGATAAAAGTGCTCCATCATAATGTGTTTGCCGACGGGGAACTGCGTATCGATTTCGTCAAACGGCAATATAAAGTGTTCTGTATCGACACAGTTCACCACGGCGGTGTTGAGTTTAAGCTGACTCAATTGCTCAAGCAGGCGGTATTCATCTGGCCTTTGGTATTCAAACTTGATCGCGCCAACCTGCGTCACTTGATGTTGAATGAGCCCCAGTAGATCGCTATAGCCCTGAGTGTTATTGAAGGTGTCATCAAGGGTGAGATAGAGCACTTGATGCCCTTGCGCCCGCAGCTCTTGAGCAAATTGCGCCATTGCCGCAAAGAAGGCACATATCTTTTGCACATGATGCGTCACATAAGTGTTTTCTTGGTGCAGTTCTGCAATCACATACAGTACTTGATCATCAACGCGGTTAAACCAAGAATGCTGGGCATTGAGTTGATCGCCTAAAATTAACCTGACTGTATGGAATTGCTGTAATTGCTGCTGTGGTTGCATTAACTGGGCTCTGGTGAATGACTTTCGCGGTTAAGCATTTCGCGATGGGATATTGCCGGACATTACGAATTGGGTTGCAGTGAGGATCACAAGGCTGGGTATTTGTCGTGATTTCGACAAGGAGATTTATCTAAACTTGGTTTGATAGCTTTTAAAGCAAAGTCAAAGTCGTGGGGCTTCACCCCCTGATTTTTTAATAAAGAGTCGACCAAAGAGGACTGCTCGTCCTATCCTCCTTGCCTATTGTTTTCACATCAGCCAAGACGTCCCTAACGGAGTTACATGCATTAGTGACTGGCTTCGTGCTTATTCGAAAATCGCTAACGCTTCCGATGGGGCGTCCCTTCCCCCCGAAAGCTACGCAGACGTTCTGTCTGCGTCACGCTATTTTCTTCAACGCCCTTCAGCAACTTCGCAGGGGAAGGTTTATTTCCTTCGTCTTTGTGGTATTCGTTAGTAATGGGAAAATAAAGATGTATACATATCTAGTTTTTTTACTATATGGTAGCTTAGATTATTTATATTCGGTTTCAAACTCATCAGTGACTCAACAGTAATGAATGACTTGATAAAAAATAATTTAACGAAAGAGTTAAATGAAAAATATGAGTTGTATCCGTTTTGGATAATTATATTTTTTATAAATGGTGCTCACATTTTGTTTTATGATGTATATGGTTTTTGGCCTGTAATAGAGGTTGTTTTAACTGCTTTTTTAATTGTGACATTCCTTTATGATAAAAGACGGAAAGTTACAATTTTAAGCTTTGATTTAGATGCTAGTTTTATTATGGTGCATAATGATTTTGTCAGTTCAATATCATGCTTAATGTTGTCTGATAAACAGCTTTTTCGTAAAAATGATCTTGGTAAAGTGTCAGACTTTGAAAGAGTCAGAGATATAAAGGTCAAGAATTATTTGTTTGAGTCTGATATCAGCATCCCTTCTATTAATTGTCAGTCAATAGTCTTTCATTTTCTTCCAAACTGCATTGTTATTTTTGAAAAAAATGAATATCGCTATGTGAATTATCAAGATGTTAAAATATCTACTTCGAAAGTAGATATGCTCAGTTACAGTTGTCACCCAAAAGACTCTGAGGTTGTAGGTTATGGGTGGCAACATCAACGGATTGATGGAACAAGGGATAGGCGTTTTAAGGTGAATAGAGAAGTTCCACGTTATAGATTTGAGAGAATAACACTCAAGCATAATACGTTTGAAATAGACTTTGTTTTTTCTAAGGAAGGCCGTGGGCTTAATTTTCAAGTGGCAATTAATTCATTGGTTAAAGCATTAATGGGAAAATATAAGGTTGAATTTGAAATTATAGAGAGCTGATGTTCTTACTATTTGTATTGTTTTGATTTATCTATCAATCCAAAGTTATAACTTTTTTGGTTATGGTTAAATTATCTATCTTTAGAGTTAATGGATACGCAGAGATTAGCTGAATTAAGCATTGGTATGGAAGTTGGCGGCATGGCCGCTCTTTCACATCCATGTGATTGCGGCATTCGCACTTCCATATGCAGCAGATGCCGCCGTCGAGCCTATAGGGATATATTTACGGCGAGTCACTGGAGTAGCAGTGCTTAATGGCTAGATTAATAAATTGAAAATTGCTGTTAGCTGTAATGCCACTCAATTTTACTCGCCACCAATTGTTTAAATCCTACAATTAAGTGCCCGCGTTACCTAACGTATTAGTTGTACTTTATATTCATCGCAATCAGCGGTTCGCGGGAGGCTTTTTCGGCGCGTAGACGGGCGAGGTATTTTTCCCATAGATCCACTTGGTGGGTGGCGAGATCGTAGAGTACTTTCCACGAGAATAGGCCTGTGTCGTGGCCGTCATCGAAGACGATTTTTACTGCATAGTTACCGACGGGTTCTATGGCACTGATGTTGACGTTTTTCTTGTGGGTGACCAGCTTAGGGTTGCCGTGACCATGCACTTCGGCTGAGGGCGAGTAGACTCTGAGCATCTCGCAGCTGAGCTGATATTGCTCACCATTGTCGAAACTGACTTCTAGAATGCGTGATTTACGTTTCAGTTTAATATCGGTGACATTCGGCGTTGTTGTGGTCATAGGTTGGCTACCAAGAAAATGCTAAGGATAGGATAACGACTCATTAAAATAACACCTGACTAATGTAACTGCTGGCGGCTAAGGATACAAAGGGAATGCTCGAGCTGCCTAGCGTTTGGAGCCGACTTTTCGGTTGAGTCACACTTTTGTATTTGAGTCGCCGTTCACCGCCAAGTCGTTTGGGCTTGGCGGTGAACGGGTTTTGCACTAGAGGATAAAGCGGCTGAGATCTTCGTCTTGGACTAAGTTATCTAAGTGGGCGCTGACATAGTCGGCGTCGATAACAAAGGCGGAGCCCGATTTTTCCGATGCCTCGTAGGAGATATCTTCCATCAGTTTTTCCATCACAGTGTGTAAACGACGGGCGCCGATGTTTTCGGTGCGCTCGTTCACTTGCCATGCGGCTTTTGCAATGCTGTCGATACCCGATTCGCTGAATTCAACTTTCACGCCTTCTGTGTTCATCAGCGCGATATATTGCTCGGTGAGTGAGGCGTGTGGCTCGGTTAAAATGCGTTTAAAATCATTGGCTGACAGCGCATCTAACTCAACACGAATAGGCAAACGACCCTGTAATTCAGGAATTAAATCCGACGGTTTAGACATCTGGAATGCGCCCGAGGCGATAAACAGAATGTGATCGGTTTTTACCATGCCGTGTTTAGTGGTGACAGTGCAGCCTTCGATTAGCGGCAGTAAGTCACGTTGCACGCCTTCACGGGAAACGTCTGGGCCTGAGGTTTCGCCACGCTTACAGATTTTGTCGATTTCGTCGAGGAACACTATGCCGTGTTGCTCAACCATTTCAATGGCTTGCTCTTTTAAATCTTCTTGATTAACTAGTTTGGCCGCTTCTTCTTCGATCAATAGCTTAAAGGCTTCTTTGATCTTCATCTTGCGACGTTTTGCCGGTGCTTGGCCCATGTTTTTAAACAGGCTTTGCAGCTGGTTGGTCATTTCTTCCATGCCAGGAGGCGACATGATTTCGACGCCGACCTGTGGTTGTGCCACATCGATATCGATTTCTTTATCGTCTAATTGGCCTTCGCGCAGCTTCTTGCGGAACACTTGGCGGGTGTTTGAGCTGGAATCGGTTTCTGTGCTTTCCCAGTCGTTTTTCGGCTTAGGCAACAGGGCATCGAGAATGCGCTCTTCGGCATTTTCTTCGGCGCGTTGGCGGCACTTACCCATTTGCTGTTCACGGGTCAGCTTGATGGCGATATCGGTCAAGTCGCGGATGATTTGCTCGACTTCTTTACCGACATAACCCACTTCTGTGTATTTAGTCGCTTCGACCTTGATAAAAGGCGCGTTGGCAAGCTTGGCTAAACGGCGGGCAATTTCAGTTTTACCTACGCCAGTGGGGCCAATCATCAGGATGTTTTTTGGGGTGACTTCTTGACGGAAATCCACATCCAGTTGCATCCGGCGCCAGCGGTTACGCAGGGCAACAGCAACAGAACGTTTGGCCTTTTGTTGGCCAATAATGTGTGCATCCAGCTCGTGGACAATCTCACGGGGGGTCATTTCAGACATAATATTCCTCACGGGCTGTTTAGTAATTGAGTTCTTCAATCGTCTTGAATTGATTGGTGAATACGCAGATATCCGCGGCAATGGTCAGGGATTTTTCAGCGATTTCTAGGGCCGACAGCTCGGTATTTTGCAATAACGCAAGGGCCGCCGCTTGGGCATAGTTGCCGCCTGAACCAATGGCGACTAAGTCGTGTTCTGGCTGAACGACATCACCATTACCTGTGATGATCAGCGAGGTTTCGGCATCGGCCACGACGAGTAGGGCTTCGAGTTTGCGCAGCATACGGTCGGTACGCCAATCTTTGGCTAGCTCAACGGCCGAGCGCAATAAATGGCCTTGGTGCATTTCGAGTTTGGCCTCAAAACGCTCGAATAGGGTGAAAGCATCGGCGGTGCCGCCTGCAAAACCTGCCAGTACCTTGTTGTGATATAAGCGACGCACTTTTTTGGCGTTACCTTTCATCACGGTATTGCCTAGGGAGACTTGGCCATCGCCGGCGATGACAACTTGATTATTACGGCGTACTGATACGATAGTGGTCACAATGAATCCTCTTCTCTGGCCCGCAATGACAAATCATGCGGTGGATGATGGAGTAGATATGGGGATAGATGACAATAATTCAAGTTATAGCGAGAAAAGCCAAAGGAGTTTGCGATCTTTCGCGCACCTTTGGCTGCAAAAATAAGCGCTTACTGGGGAAGGGTTGAGCGACCGACTTCAGTCTTTCCACTATAGGGATAGTATTTAAAATCCCAGTTTTCACTGCCGAAGCTGCGATCGTCCGAGACATAGTTGAAAATACAGTAAGCATTGGGATCGGTAATGTCGACGGCACCATACCAGTAAACAATGTCGACATTGGGAACTGTGCGCCAACTATATTGAGTCGCAATGATAAATTCATTATTAGCCAAAAGACCTTGCCATAACTGACCGCAATAATCGCCCTGCAATTTAACACCGGCATCAGCGGTTGCAGTCTCTGTTCCCAGTGGAAATCCTGTCGTGCTCGAGTCGAGTTTACCATCGCCATAGCAGGCGAGATCTTGGGTATAACCTGAGTGACCGCCTGCAAGCCAGCAGCTGTGGTAAAGCTTAACGCCAGAGGCAAAGGCCGCAAATGCGGTTTTGGCTCTAGCATCGTGGGCATCTTGGCCTAGGTTTAAAAACTTAGGTGCCGCAACGACGGCCAAGATCCCAAGGATAATAATGACCACAACCAGTTCTATTAATGTAAAACCCTTCGATGACTGCAAACGACTCATATTGCTCACCTATCTGTTAGAGGGGGATATTCTAACGGAACTTCGATTCGCAATCAGTAAGTCATTGATAGTATTTATTTGTTTAACATTCTGCTTAACGTTTTGGTTACATGAACTCAAATAGAAGCGGGCAAGCCGCAAAATGGTAGGGGTTAGCTTCGTCATTAATGTCATCGCCCGCAGGTAAACGACTTATAAAGTGGTGTCGTCTATCACTTGGTAGCGGGTTTGTACGTAGCCATTGTCATACTGCTGCGTGTGAATTGGCATTAATTGAAGCGCTTGAGCTAAGTCGCCAAAGAGCGGAATGCCTTTACCCAGTAAAGTGGGGATACGAGTGAGCGTGAGTTCTTGAATTAGCCCCGCCGCTAAAAAGCCTTGGATCGTTTGGCCACCATCGATATAGAGATGCTTAAAGCCACGGGTTTTAAGTTGTTCGCTAATGCTTGCCGCATCGCCATTTAGCACTTGTACGTGCTCACTTAACGCCGATGGCACAGTTACGCCGCTGCGACTTAATACAAACACTGGGATATTTACATAGGGCCAATCACAATCGAAGGAGAGGACTTTTTCAAAGCTTTTACGTCCCATCACTATCGCATCGACAGTGTCAATAAAGGCATGATAACCAAAGTCTTCATCGGGATTTGTACTGGGATGCTGGTTTAAAAAGTCGATATCCCCATCGGGAGTGGCGATATAGCCGTCGAGGGTCGCGGCAATAAAAACGGAGGCTTTCATTTATCTTCCTTAATGCTATTTTCGAGCGTGTTTCTCTAGTGATTCTTTTAGTGCCTGTTGCTGAGCGAGGCAGTCTTGTTTTGCTTTGCCCGACATATCGTTACACGTTTGACCTTTATCTGGGCCTTCTAATATGGCGGCTGCAACATAAACAGCGGCATCGGCTGCATTGCATTCTTGTTTGCTGTAGGGGGAATTTGTATCACATTTTGAATTAAGCGGCCCAACGCAGCCACTCATACAGGTCAAGGCTAAGGCGCTAAAACTGAGTAATATTAAAGGTTTGAACATTCGCTCTTCCATGATTCTTATTATTTGAGACGGTTGGAAAGTATATAACTGCTTTACAGACGGAGCTAGAACTGGATCGTTCAATTTCCACTTTGGTTGTTATCTCGGAGTTAGGCATTCGCGGATGGGAGAAAAAATACCCGAGGGCATAGTTACCCTCGGGTGGAGGTTCAAAAAGCAGTGGATTTCTTGAGCGCCTGCGGGGCACAAAGGAAGGAACCTATGGCGTGATTGTGCGGGCTGATACGATATTTAACAAAGCCAAATGCACAAACTGCGACAGCTTGTCGCAGGTAGGATGAAAACTGTGTAGTTACGGTATCTTGAATGGTCTGGGTAAAAAGGGTTTAACGGTTAAATCCTTATGCGTGGCGAGAAGGCGTCGCGATTGTTTAGCGACTATGGGTCACTGACTTATAAGACTGAATGCAAATTCCCTAAGTGCTGCACTAACTCTGCCATATTATTTACTTCGAGTTTCTTCATGATTTTTGCGCGGTGTACTTCAATCGTGCGCAGGGATAAAAACATCGCCTCCGAGATTTGCTTATTGGTCATGCCTTGGATCACATGGGCTAACACTTGCTGCTCGCGCTCGGTCAGTTGGTCAAACTTATGTTGCAGACTTTGCTGCTCGAAGGCCGCCTGGCTTTCACGCTGTGCTTTTTCTATCGCTTGTACTAATGCCTTGCCGGACACAGGTTTTTGAAAAAAGTCGCAGGCTCCCTTACGAAAGGCGCTCAGCGCCATAGGTAAGTCGCCGTGGCCAGTGAGAAAGATGACGCCAAGCGGGCTGTGGGTTTCGAGCAGTTTTTGCTGCACTTCTTGGCCGGTGATCTCCGGCATTCTGCTATCTAAAATCACGCAGCCTGCCTGCGATAATGCACAGTGCGTAAGGAAGTCGCGGCCGCTGTTGAAGGTTTGCACTTGGTAGCCAAATTGTCCGAGCATAAAACCCAGCGAATCCAGAATCGCTTCATCGTCATCAACTAAATATAGTGGCAATTTTGTAGACATGGATTTCCTTGTGGGCATGTGTGGATCGCTATATCAGCTTAAGCCGCGTCTGTGTCAGGCTCAATTTTAAGCCTAGGTCTTGGGAGGTTCATCACTAAATTAGCCGATTATCTTAGGGCAGAAACCAGAGTTTGGCGGCATTTCACAGCTTGATTTTTATCTGCGAGTTAAAGTCGTTTAATAGCATACAAGACAGGGTAATAGCGGTGATGACGACGGGCTCTTGGTGTAAAGCGGTAGTGATGGGATTATGCCTAAGTGTCATTGGGCTCAATCAGTCCTATGCCGATGACGTGCCGCAGGTGAATCACTTTAAAGTCGGAGTGTTGGCCAACCACGGCGTATTACAAGCCAAGCAGCGTTGGCAACCTATGATGGATTATCTGACTGAACAAGTGCCCAATAGCCATTTTGAAGTGGTGCCCGTCGACTTTAATGGCATGCGTAGCCAGTTACTCGGCCATGATTTGCAGTTTATCGTCACCAACCCCGGGCAATATCTACATCTAAGCAATAACTTCCCGCTGTCTTGGCTCGCGACGATGAAAAGCCGCAAGCATCAGGGCAGTACTTTTACCATAGGCGCGACTATTATTGTCCGCGCCGATAGCCCTATCCGCACCCTGCAGGATTTGCGCGGGCGCAATGTGGTCGCCAGTGATCCGCAGGCATTAGGCGGGTATCAGGCGGCCATGGGGTTGCTTCATAAAATGGGCTTTTTACCCGAACAGTTTTTTGGGCAAGTGCGCTTCCTCGGTTTTCCATTGGAGCCGCTTGTTTATCAAGTCCGTGACGGCAGCGCCGATGCTGCCATCGCGCCTTTTTGCACCTTAGAGGAAATGATCGCAACTGGCCTAGTTAATCAGGCCGATTATCGCGTGATCCATCCGACTAAACCGGCAGGATATGATTGTGAGGTGAGCACTCAGTTATACCCCAATTGGTCATTCGCAGCTGCGGATACGGTTGCTCCTAAGCTGACGATGGCGATCACCCGCGCCTTATTTGATTTACCCGCCGACCATGTCGCTGCCATTACCGCCGATACCTTGGGCTGGACGGCACCGGTGAGTCAGTTGAAAGTCATTGAGTTATTTAAGGAATTACAACTTCAAGGTGCGTCGCCGCCACTCTATCAAACTGTATACAAATGGATGGCGAAAAATAAAGAGTGGGGTGGTGTGCTGCTATTAATCTTCATTATTTCGACTATTTATCACCTGTGGCTCGAATATAAATTTCGCCAGAAAAGTGAGTTTTTAGTTAGCACTGAGCGGCAGTTAAAGGATAAGGCATTGCAGCTTGAGCGACTGCAAAGTGCGGCAATTCTGGGGGAAATTGGCGCTGGCCTTGCCCATGAACTCAATCAACCCATAGCCGCCATTACCCAATACAGCGAAGGCGCCATGCTGCAATTGGAAAGGCTTGGGCAAGATAATCCCGAACTTTATGATGTGCTTGGGAAAATTAATGCGCAGTCGATTCGCGCGGGTGCGGTTGTGCACCGTATTCGCGGTTTACTCAAGCGGCGTCAGGCCAAGACAGAGCCGTTAGATATCGTGCTGGTGGTGAAGGAGGCGTTAGCTTTACTGCGGCGCGAGTTAGACCGGGCCAATGTGCAAGTGAATGTGCGAGTGCAGGGTGAGCCCTTTGAGCTGATGGGGGATAGCGTTGGCTTAAGTCAAATGTGGGTCAATCTCGTGAAAAATAGCTTAGATGCGCTAGAGACCTGCGGCGATAACCGCGTGCGGCAATTATGGATCGAAATCTATTTTCAACCGCATGAAATCAAAGTATTAGTGATTGATAATGGCGAAGGGCTACAGGGGCAGGCGAGTGAGTTGATGGCATCTTTTGCCTCAACCAAAGATGCAGGATTAGGCCTAGGTTTAGCCATCTGTAAGGATGTGGTCACCCGCCATCACGGCAGCATTCAAATCGAAAACTGTCAGCAATCCACGCAAGCTTTACTACCTTGGCAGCAGGGCTGTGTGGTCACGGTGGTCTTACCTAAAGGCTAATGTGCATAGTTCCACTTAGCTGCAGATCAATTGCATTAGGGCAGTGGATAGTCTTGGGCGAATTGACCAAGTTTTTCCACTAAAAACTCTATGGTGCGCCGTATTTTATGGCTGGGATAATCGGTTTGCAGGTACACCAATTGCAGTGGGATCGGCGGTGCGATTTTATCGGTTAACACTAGGTTGAGTCTGCCTTCAGTGACATCCTGCGCCACATCGAGCCAGCTTTTGTAGGCAATCCCACGGCCTTCGATCGCCCAGTCGCGGATTACTGCACCATCGTTACAAAAACGTTTACCCCTGACTTCGATTTCAACGGGCGCGCCGTTATGGCTGAATTTCCATTTCTGCCACGGCTCACCGCCGCGATTTAAAATCAGCACAGCATGTTGGCTGAGTTCATTTAGTGTGCTTGGTGTGCCATGTTGTGCCAGATAAGTGGGTGAGGCGACCAGTACTCTTGGGGTCATGGCGAGCTGACGCCTTTTCAGATTTGAGTCGTCAAGCTGGCCATAGCGCAAAGCCAAATGGATATTTTGGTCGATTAAGTCTGTCATATGATCGCCAAAATACAGCTGCACTGTCAGTTCTGGGGCGCTGTCCATCAATTCATCGAGCCAAGCACGGATCTGGCTGCGGCCAATATCCGAAGGTAAGGCGAGGCGTACTTCGCCCTTAAGCTCACCCCTGTGTTCGGCTAAATTGGCGCTGGCGGTTTCGAGAATCGCCAGTGCGGGTTTCGCCGAATCGAGAAAGATCCGCCCTTCTTCTGTGAGCTGTAAGCGCCGCGTCGAGCGAGCAAATAGCTGACATCCTAGCTTTTTCTCTAATCTTTGCAGCGCGGCACTTGCCGCTGCCGGCGTCATGCCTATTTCTTTACTGGCTGCCGAGAGACTCTCTAAGGCTGCGATACGCAGCGCTAATTGCAGATCGTTTAAATGATACATATCAAATTATTTTTGAAAATGATTTTAATAATAGCCTGATTATCAATATAGATTAACTAATGCACAATTGCACCACTGATGTTTCATCTTAATTTCTGGTTCGGAGTGTGTATGAGTCTTTTCATGTCTTATAAATTAGCGTCACTGGCATTAAACAATCGCATTGTGATGGCCCCTATGACTCGGGCGCGTACTACGCAGCCAGGCAATATTCCGAATGATCTGATGGCGCAATATTATGCCCAGCGCGCCTCGGCGGGGTTAATCATCACAGAAGCGACACAAATCTCCGATGACAGCCAAGGTTATTCATTTACGCCGGGCGTGTATACCGCTGAGCAAATTGAGGGCTGGAAAAAAGTCACAGCGGCAGTGCATCAGGCTGGTGGTAAAATCTTCAATCAAATTTGGCATGTTGGCCGTGTATCGCACCCGATTTTTCAGCAGGGTAATGCCCCGATTGCGCCATCAGCTATTGCGCCCGTTGGCACTAAAGTATGGATTGTGGATGAAGCGCATCCTGAAGGGCAAATGGTGGATTGCCCAGAACCTAGGGCTATGGTGCAAGCCGATATCGACCGCGTTGTGGCCGATTTTGCACAGGCGGGAGTGAATGCGGTTGCGGCGGGTTTTGATGGCATCGAAATTCACGGCGGCAATGGTTATCTGATTGACCAGTTTTTACGCACCAATTCAAACCACAGAACTGATGCCTACGGCGGTTCTCAGGAAAATCGCATTCGTTTTTTACTCGAAATTGTCCAAGCCGTGAGTGCGAAAATTGGTGCCGATAAAGTCGGGGTTCGCCTCGCCCCTTACGTGACGTTTAAAGATATGGCGTGTCCTGAAATTGTAGACACTATTCTGTTAGCGGCTAAGCATTTATCGGCATTGGGCGTGGCATATTTACATCTTTCAGAGGCGGATTGGGATGATGCGCCGCAGGTGCCAGAGTCCTTTAGAGTCGAGCTGCGTAAAGTCTTTAAGGGCAGCATTATTGTTGCGGGTCGCTATGATGTGGCGCGTGCCAATGAGGTGATTGATAGCGGTTATGCGGACTTAGTCGCCTTCGGTCGTCCTTTTATTGCCAATCCTGATTTGCCTTACCGTTTAATGCATCAATTGCCTTTATCTGCATTCGACAAAGGGCCCTTGTTTGGCGGTAGTGCGGCGGGTTATACCGATTATCCTACACACAACGAAGCATTGAGAGCCGTTATCCGTTCGGATGACGATGAGGTGGCATAATGGATCGGGTTAACCGTTTATCTGTGCAGCGATATCCCGCATGGCTCAGTCTAAGTTTATGGTTTTCAGACGTTATTGGTATCGTAATTGTGGGTTTTAGCTTAGCCAGTCTGAGCATGGATGCGATGGCCGACCAAGTCGGCGCGACCCCAGAAATCACTAAAGTACGAGCGGCGTTAGTACCTAAAGTCTCGGCAATGGAAACGATTTCTGATGAATCACCGCAGGCACAAGTTATCGCCCGCGCCGCCTTGTTATATGCCAGTTTTTGGCACACGGGCGATGCAAGTTTTGCCCACGGCGCATTGGCGACTGGTTTTATCGACCGTACTCTGCCCGCTGGCCGCGCACAGGGAATCACGGGTCCACTCGAAGCCTCAAAGGCATTTAGGGCAGCGGTCCCCGATCTCTCTGTTTCAGTTGAGCATTTGCTAGTCGTTGGCGATCGTGCAGTGGTGCGGCTGCGTTTTAATGGCCGCTTCACTGGTGTCTTTGGTGAGCAAAAAGACCAAGGGCAGAAAATCGATTTTCGTGCTGTTGACATGTATCGAGTACGGGATGGTTTCATCACAGATAACTGGCACCTCGAAGATTATCAAACGCTATTTTCTCAATTAGCTGCAGGGACTTAATCATGAATCAACGTCGACGATTTCTAATGGCAGGTGGCGCCATCGCTGCTGGGTTCGGCCTAAGCCAAACTGCGCTGGCTATTGGTTTACCCTCATTAGATACCTTAGAAAATGACTCCAAAAGTTCAGGCGGCAGTGGTATGAACAAAATATTTTGGCCAAGTGGTGAGCAGTTAGTGATTTCAATCTCAATGCAGTTTGAAGCAGGTGCTCAAGATAAAAATGCCGAAGGGCCGTTTCCGCCTTAGATAAGTTTATCCAGTACGTGAAAGGTCACGACAGCGTTGGCTTTATGCGTAAAGATGCCATTGCTAAATGGGCGCTGGCGCAAAAGGACACGCCGACCAATCCTGCAAGAACCTTTTAGCCTGCTATAACTCTCGTTCTCGTTGATGGCAGTTGGAAGAGGTGTAATGGTTAACAAAAAGCGCGTTGTTTAACGCGCTGTTTGATTTTGGGAACCTTATTACTGCGGGTCGGAAGCGATTAACGCGTGGCCAACATGGCCCAAGTGCGGCGACCTTGCTCTAGAATAATCCCCACTGCGAGCCCTGCGGCGGCATTGATGGCAAGGCAAGTGACGGCTGTGGATAAAATCACAAAGATACAGAAGGGCTTACCATCGATTAAGCGTTTCGACCATGCCAGTTGCAGCCCCGCAGTGGTTAGCAAACTGCCGAGAATAGCCATAGGAATAAGGCTTAATAGCCAAGCGATATGACTGCCCCAGCACAGGGCGATCACTAAACAGGTACTGCCAAAAATTAACGGCGCTAGGTAAGTGCGGGCGCCAAAATGGTATTGCACCGCAAGCCCCCCCGCGCCGTGGCACATTGCTGAGGCACCAAAGGGCGCGAGCAGTAAATTAGCAAGACCTGAGCTAATAGCGAAGTTTTTGGGTGTGAGTTTGGCTGCATCTTCAGGGAATTTCTCCTGTGCCATTACAGATGTGGCAATGACTGCATTGGTTAAGGTTAATGCCAGTTGTGGCAAAACCAACAAAAGGGCGGCAGAGGTCCACTCAACAGACGTCGGCCAAGCCAATTGAAACGGCGCTGTCATGGTTTGGATATCAAGATTAGTGGCTAAATCCGTTTGAGTACTTGCCTGCCAAATCATCCCCGCGGCTATGACTAAGGGCATGGCAAGGTAGCGAAACGGCAAAAATTTACTGATAAAAAGCAGTATAAAAGCGCCTACTCCAACCAGCCAAAACTCACTCATCATCTTAGTGCCCATCCACATCAATTGCAGACCGATGGCGAGTTGAATACCCACACTCACAGCTTGGGATAACTGTCTTGCTAACCAAGTAATGGCGCCGCTAAAGGCCAGAATTAACAGGATAATGCCCATCAACATGGCGCTTGCCTGCAACATACCTGGCGTCAAGCCTTGGGCGATCACCAGTGCGGCGATGACTTTCATCGGTTGTACGGGAATAGGGCGACGGTAAAACAGTGCGCTTAAGATGGCGAATAAACCAAAGCCCAAAAAAATCCCTTGGGGTGAAAATTGATTAAGGGCAATCAGCCCCAGCACTAAAGGTAAAAAAGTGCCCAAGTCGGCAAAGGCACCACTGGTTTCACCTAGTAAACGGTTGAATGAAGGATGGGATACTGTTTGGGGGATTTTGCCCGAGGTCATATAGGTTGCCGCAATTGAACACGTTATGACTACGCAAAATAAATGCCATAAAAATCAGGTGATTTGGCGGGTAGACAGAGTCAAACTACCGTACGGCGTCACTCAGTGAGACAAACTGGGGCAAGGCTGAAGAATGGCTGAGTCTAAATGTCTGTGTTTGTGCCAGAGTGGCAACATCATAAAAAAGAGATCTTAGTGAAACACTAAGATCTCAAAGGGTATTGCAGGGAACGGGCTAGTTAAGGCTGTTTATGTTTCGGTCCTTGTTTAGTTTTCATTGGGTCACCTTGATAACCTAGGGCTTGCCAATCGAGTCTTGAGCCTTTGTTATGGCAGTCGTTGCAATTTAAGGCTTGTGCTTTAGGTGAAACCATATGGTTGATACGCCACCACATTTCCGTTTCAGCAAAGCCATATTCGCCACTGTATTTCAGGCCTTTTTCTACCATAGTCGGGTTGGCTTCCATTCCAAGTTTGGCAGCTAAGTTCCAATCGAAATCGTTCCAGTAACCCCCTTTGCCATAGACTTTAGCGGTCACAAAGACATTGAGTTTTTTGTCGTAAATTTGCTTACCAGTGTGAACTTTGAAGGGATAAATTTTAGCCTTAGCATCATTAATATCGCCTATGGGGTAGGTGAGTTTAGTGATGGCATTCGGGTCCATTTTATCGCCTGTCATGTACGCATTGGCTGTACCGTTGTACCAAGCATATTGAGGTTTCACCATTTTCTCCCAGACAAAGTTGCCTTTTTTCTTCTGGTAAGTGTGTTTGCCGTATTGGTCTACGGCTTCTGGTTTATCCTCACCTGCGGTTGACCAATCCCAACGCATTTTAGTGGGTTCATTCTTAGCAAAGTAGGGGATATGGCAGGTTTGACAGGCAACCGTTGCCGTATGAGTGTTGAGCTTCTTATTGCTGTGCGGTGCGCTGTCGTGGCAGTTTTCACAACCAATATGGTCTACACCACCGGGAGATACGCCCATCGCATTGCCCGATATCTGATGTTTTTCAGTGGTGTGGCAGTTCTGACATTGAAAGTCATTACCGTCGCTATCCATGTGTACATCAGTTGCTTTGTCTGGGTAAGACATGGAAGAGTCAAGATCGCCATGTTTCACCGCATCGCCACCACCGCCATAGAAGTGGCAACTGCCGCAGTTGTCGCGAACTGGCTTACCGACATTTTGGGCGATTTTAGCTAAGTCGAGTTTTGCCATTGGCTCGCCCGCGCCTGCAGGATCTTTTACATAAGTTCCAGTCGTATCGTGGCAGACAAGACAATCAACTTTAGTTTTATCTTTAAAATCAAAGTCATTGTCTTTCCAACCGTAGCCTGCGTGACAGCTAGTACAGCGAGGTTCGTTACCTGAAATTGAGGTGCAGAAGTTATTGATACTGTTCTTTTTGCCCCTAAGTACGGTTCTGTCGGGCAGCTTTTGTTCTAACTCCCAAGTCCAGTGGGAGGTTTTCATTA
The DNA here is from genome assembly GCF_900456975.1 of Shewanella baltica. Taxonomy (NCBI): domain Bacteria; kingdom Pseudomonadati; phylum Pseudomonadota; class Gammaproteobacteria; order Alteromonadales; family Shewanellaceae; genus Shewanella; species Shewanella baltica. The sequence continues at coordinate 4,268,621 of NZ_UGYM01000002.1, read as the reverse complement.
CGTCTGTGGCTTGGTCTTCATGGCACACTAAACATTGTGCCGTGACTTGCGTACCCGTCGCAAAGGGGCCCTCGAGCACTTCTTTATGTGGATTGGCGGCATAGGTATTTAATGTCATACCCGCCAAGGCAATGAGTAAGAGTCTTTTCATTTTGTACTCCCGCCCTCGGCTTGACCGAGGGCTAATGGCTGTTATCTATGACGGATTAGAAGTTAATTGTGAGTGAGGCGTTCACGTCGAAGGCGGTATCAACCACAGGCAACATGGAATAAGCCGTACCGGCTAATACATCATCAATTTTTTGCGGAGCACCCACAGGTGTGCCGCTACCTGTGTATTCATAGTCGTAGTAAAGCCCGGCCAGTTTGATAAACATTTTGGGATTGATATCAAAGATGTAATAGGCTTCGGCCACATGACCACGGGTGGCAAGTTTGCTACCGATAGGGTCGTCTTGGGCTTGGGTGAAGGGTGTCCAATATTTAGAACCATAGTTATATTCCAGACCAAACTTACCGTAGGGTGCAGGAATTTGTACGCCGACATAGATGCCGTAACCGTCTTTGGTATCACTATCGTCACTGGTTTTAGGCACCATAATGATCTCAGTACCAGTGCTATTTAACTCAGCCTCGAAGATAGCATCGGATAACATGCCACCAAACATACCTGCGTTGCCATTGGGCTCGGCGCGAGTCCAGCCGAGTGAGGCAAACCATTTAATATCGTTTGCTTCTTCCCGTGCAAAGCCAATCCCGCCTAAGTACATGTCACCAATCACACCGCTGGGTTGTACTCGGGTAACAAAGTTAAAGTTGTCGAACTTTTGCATATCTTGGTACATGGTCGGAGCAAAAATTCCCGCTAATTGGGTTGGAAAGGCCATAGTGCCTTTAAAGCCGTCATTTACGTTTTTCGCGCCAAACAAGGTGAATTGCAGGAAGTTAGTTCCATCGTTGATGGCATCGATATTAAAACCACCTAGGTGGGTATCTTTAGTGACTATGTCACCAAACATTTCGCCATTGCCCCATTGTGATTCAAAGCCTTGGCCGTAACAAAAACGGACAACTTGCCCTTCAACCCCGGTGATTTCCCCTAGGTTATAACCTAAGGTGGCGCCATCGAAGTTGAAGTTAACTAAATGGCCTGAAGGCGTGCCGCCACGTAGCTCGTTTTCACGGTAGTGGCTTGGTGGGCCATAGGTGGAAGGGCGACGGCCAATGGAGAGATAAAACTCGGAGCCGTTGATTTTTTTCCAGTCAAAATAGGCGCGTTCGACCCGCAGCCAGTCGCCACTGGTATTGCCGCTGCTGGTGCCATCCATAGTGAAAGATCGCCAAGAGTCAAACACTTGCACTCCTGTGGAGTCGCCCCAGTTTTTGAACATACTGAGACGGCCAGCAAAGCTGACGTTATCCCATACTTTTGCCTTGAGGTTGAGGCGCAGACGAGTGGTGTAGTAGATGTCGTTATCTATGTCCTGCACGCTTTTGGGGGCGAGCACATAGGGCATCACGCCCTGCAACATGCCATTTTGGAAGGCGGCGGCAAGGTCTGGATTGGCTTGCATCATTTTGCCAAGTGGCGAATTTAGATCGTTGGGCATGCCGAAGGCGCCAGACATAGCTTTGGCGCCAAAGTCGTTGAAGTTAACCTTCATCGCTGGGCTCCAGACTACATCTTGGTAATGCAATGAATGGGCTTTAGTGCGGAAATCACCTGTAATTTCAAGTCGATCTAAGGATGTGTGTCGCTCGGTTTTATCTACGCGATCATTAAGATTATCCAATTGCTCGGTAATATCGGCAAGTTGCTGCTTGAGTTCGGTAATTTTTTGCGTTTCATTTTGCACATCGTTCGGTGCAGCAAGGGCTTGGCCCGACATAAACAAGGCATTAGCAACGAGTATTGAGATAAGGGTACGCATAAGGTTTCTCCCTGAGTTTTTCTGTTGGCGCTATCTCGCTAAGAAGCATTTCGCCAAATTTACCCAATAGGAGTCCCTGAGGTGTTTCCCCATTTTTCTCGCATTGGTTTTTTAAATTCTTTAAGTCAATGAGTTAGGTCGCAGTTGCAGGGCTGCTTTCTACCATTGCCTTAGGCCGTTAAATTGGCAGAGATCAGCCGCAGGTTTGTGGTTGGTCTGAGTCGGCGGCGTGGTCATACAAAAATTGCTGTATGTCCTTGAGGTCTTGTTCTGTGAAGCCGTTGAATACCTCTGGTTTGAGTTTGTGCTTATCTTTATCAAAGAAGCGATCCCATTGGCTCATAGTCTTGGTCATCGGTGTGAGTTCACCGCCTTCGCCACCTTGGCTATGGCAGGCTTTACATTCTTTTTTGTATAAATGTTTACCTTTCTTTGGGTTACCACCGTCTGCTGCGTAGGCATTGATACCTAAGCTGCCTATTACGGCCATTGCTATTGCTATCTTGGTTAATGTTTTCATCATCTCATTCCTTACTTTTGTGGCCATTTGTATGACTTTGTTGGCTAAGTGTTTTTATTGATTCCGCCTTGTGAACAAATTTATCAAAAACCACAGTGAGTAAATTTGAGGTGCATCACTTCCATTAAAAAAATCTAATTGATAAAAACTTCATTGATAAAAATCTAATTGACTATATTTTGTCGCGGTTTACGTCATTTTTATTTCAGTAAAACCAATAGGTTGATTTTTTAGCTAAATTAGCCATGACGATTTTACCTGTCGTGTTTGGTACTTAACACGCAAAAAGTGACTGTGACTTGGTTAACACTTTGTAAAATATGCATTAACTAAAGTAGCTATTTTAAAATTAGCGAGATGGTGGAGGGATGTGGCACTAAGCTGAAAATGCCACAGCATGATCAGATATTTTTAGTTTTTGGCTCGGGTTTGATGAGTGTTTCTGAACCGTATAAGCCTAAACAGTCTAGGCGAATAGGGACTCGGGACTGACTATCAGCTTAGTGAGTGGTGGGCGATTCGGTGAGATTTAGCGGAGGCTCGACACCATAGGATTCAAATAGCCGAGTGATTTCGCCTGAGGTGCGCATGTCGTCGACTATCTGGTGAACTTGCTTGGCATATTGATGCAGTGGCGACTTGAGCGGAATGCTGAAATAGCGACCGTTCTTGCTGATGTCGACGTATTCCATCTGCTTAAGTTGGGGATCTTTAGCAAAGAATGGCATCTCATGTTGTTCGGAGGTGATGGCTAAATCGATACGTTCTGCCTTCAACATATTGATTAACTGGCCGTTATCATTAACAAAAGACACTTTTAGTTGGTTTTGATTGTCATTGAACTGCGGACAGTAAAAAGCGCCTCTGAGTGCGCCAATGATATAAGGCTTTAATTCATCGAAATTTTTGACCTCAAGCTGTCGATTCGCAAGGGCAAAGTAATAGACGTAGCGCTTGTCGTAGCCCAGTAGCATAGGGTCCAGAAAATCGTTGCGCTCGGGTGTCATCGAATGGACGGGAATGAGGTCGACTTGTCCCGTTTCGGCGACTTTAATCGTGCGTGCCCAAGGCACATTACTCCAATTTACCTTGTGACCTAGATGGGTGATAACTTGATTGATCACCGCAGCACCTGGGCCTTTGCATTCACCATTTTCGAAATAAATAACAGGATGCCTATCGCGACAGTGTGCTTGCCAGACAATAGCAGAGGTTTCTGCTCTCGCTTGGGGCAGAAATAAGCATGAAATGACGATTATCAGTATCAGCCTCATTCATCTTGCCTATTAAAATGGTCAGTTTTAATTATCGGGCTGGACAGTTAATCCGACTAGGTTTTATGTCTAGTCATTTAGCCGTACAGGTTTAGTGAATACAATGATTGTAGTGCTTATAAATCCACTGTGCTTTTTAAGTAATTATAAATGCACTCTATTTTGCCACTAAAAGGTTTGGCTTATTTAATTTGGCCAAACCTTTTCTGGGGCTTATTCGCTACTGCGAAACTTACCTATACAGACTCAAGATAGGGCGTTAATTGAGTTTCAATGGCCTCAATTTGGGTTTCGGCGTAGACAAGCTCGGATTCTGTTAGGCAAGATTTAGCGTTGGTTTGATAGAGCAGCTGATCGCTATTCATACCGTATTTGCCAAAATGACGCAGTAATAAGCTAGACCAAATAAACACTTGTACTGGCTTGTTTAATCGCTCCGCGCCATAAATATCCACCAGTTCTTGCATGGCATTTTCATTACCTAGCTCTGCCGATTTGATGTACCAAGCTTCTGCTGCCTGTAGATCCTCTCGCGTAGGATTTTCACCACTTAGAAACGATTCAGCCTTGTTGCCATAGAAATAGGCTTGTTGCTCAGTGGGGATCGGATACTGATGCAAGAAACTGTCACGCAGCCGCTCGGCCTCTCTTATCTCTAAGGTGCCTAATTGTTGACTCAATCTGACTAATTCTTTTAGGTGATCAGCGCTATGGCTCATGGCCGCGAGCTGATAATACATTAACGCTTTAATCGGCTGGCGGCTCACGCCTAAGCCTTGTTCATGTATTTTGCCTAAGCCTGATAGGGCGTCCTCATTCCATTCTGTGATGAGTTCTTCGTAGTAATTTTTGGCTTTTAGGTAGTCATCATCATTTTGCGGGTCGACGAGTAAAAGATTGGCCAACGTGACCTGAGCAAAGCTATTACCTGCTTCACAGGATTTCGTTAACCAATAACGGGCCTTGACATAATCCACTGGAAAATCTTCGCCATAAAAGAAGCGTCTACCCAAGTAAAATTGTCTGAAATCATTGTCTTCGGCTTGTTCGCTGAGCAAAGCCTCTGCGCGAGCTACATCTTTTGGCCCACCTTGGCCTGCGAGGAGCATATTGCCTAAGTGCTCTTTGGCCAGTTCATCGCCTTGAGCCGCAGCTTTTTCAAAGTACTGTCTCGCTTTGGCAAAGTCAGACGTCACTCGTTTGTCATGCCAATAAAGCGCTCCTAGGTGGTAATCGGCATCTGGATGTTGTTGGGCTGCAGCTTTTTCAAACCAATCAATGGCTTGAGTCGCATCTGGATCGAGTAAAGGCTGCCTTTCATATAAAAGCCCAAGTTCATACTGAAAGGCGGCATCGCCTGCTTCAGCATTGGATTTGAGCTGAGCCTCCAGCATTTCTAGATCTTCCCGCGTTTGCGCTTCTGGCGAAAGCAAATTCGGTAGCGTTAACAGTGATAAGTATTGGGCATCCAGTTCGGCCGCTTTTTTATACCAATCGTTCGAGGCTTTAGCATCGGCTGGCACTTGTGGAAATCGGCCCGAATATAATTCGGCAAGGGTGATAGCCGCAACTGCTAGCCCTTTATCCACGGCTTGATGAATAAAATCTAAGCCTGTTTCTACTTGATCTTTATTAATCAGTGCGATGCCATGATGGAGTAGCGCATTGGGCTCTCCTGCGGCAAGCGCTTCGGCTTGAGCTTGTTTTTTTTGATATTTAGCGAAGAAAATAAACAGTACAACAAAAGAAATAATTATGAGTATCAACAACATAGTAATCCATCACTATCGATATTTGGGAGCATAGTAAACGTAAATTCGTACAAGAATGCAAGTTTACAATGTGAGCTAGGCTGACTGACTACGCCGGTCAACCCCAGGATCATTAGCGTTATTTATCTTGCAGATGGATCTCCCTGATGGGGCAGGCAATCTCTATTCCCGCCTGCTTAAGGGCGTTGTAGAGGGCTAAGTTCACCTTATATTTATGCTGAAAATAGCTTTGCGTGGGCACCCAATAGCGCACTCCCATTTCAATCCCGATAGCATTAAAACCATTGATGCCGACATTGGGCATGGTCTCTTGATAGACATAGGGATTGTTGCTCAATAACTCAGTGATCACACTAATGGCCCGTTCGGGATCTGTGTTGTAACTGAGATTAAACTGGGTTTCGACCAGTTTATTGCTAAAGGAATTATGCAGGATCTCACCGACGATATGCTTATTGGGAATGCTGATTTGTTCGCCTTCCTCATTGGTGAGTATGGTCATGCCTAAGTGAATACGTTTAACGACGCCGCTTTCCCCTTTGATTTCGATAGTGTTTCCCACCACGAAAGGACGGGTGACGATAATGGTCACGCCGGCGGCATAGTTGGCCAACATGCCTTGCAAGGCTAAGCCAGCACCTAAGGAGGCTGCACCAATGGCTGCCACCATAGGGGTGACGCTGATGCCAATTTTGCCGAGGGCGATGATCCCAACCATGATGATGATCAGAATGCGGATCAGGTTACTGACAAAATTACTTAAGGTAATGTCGATATTGTGTTTTTCGAACTGCTTCGCGACTAAACGTGATGCCTTACTGGCGACCCACAAACCCAGTAAAAAGATCAGCAAAGCGCCGACCAATTGGAAGCTATAGGTAACTAAAAACTCTGTGATCAGCTGATAAACGCCTTGTAGTTGCTGCAATTCCTGATCGAGTCCAGGTGTTATCATTATGATATCCTTGTAATAAACTTAACTGTGCGATTATAGCGCAGAAATCCCATCAAATGCTTATTCGCCATGCATGTGTGAAGCGTATCATGTAATCGCGGTTGGTTTAATGAGTCGATAGGGGGAGTCAGGTATGCTGTCCGCCTATCCAATAATGGAGTCGAGTGTTTATGAAAACGCTGTTGTTATGTCTGTCTTGTCTATTAACCCCCATGTGGGCCTATGCTGCGAGTTATGTTGCTGGCGATGCGATTAATCCTATTTCACTTCTCGATCAAAATGATCAAACGATAAGTGTGACAGATGAAACTCAAGTTTTACTCTTTAGCCGCAGCATGAAAGGCGGCGATGTGATTAAAGAAGCACTCACGCCTCTGAGTACGACTCAAATGCCTGCTGGGTTAGTTTATGTCGCGGATATCAGTGGCATGCCTTCTTTGATTGCTAAGTTTGTTGCTGTGCCACAAATGCAAGATTTACCCTTTGCGATTGGGTTAGATAGGGAAGGTGAGATCAGTCGCTTATTACCCGATACCAAAGATATGGCCACTATGATATTGCTTAATCAGCGCAATATTTTAGATATCGCCTATTTTGATTCCAGTGAAGCCTTGGGCCAAGCACTCACAAAATTGAATCAGCCGCAGTAACGATTCAACTTACTTGAACCATTTTAAGGCATCACATTAGCTCGTTTTCGTGGCGTGCTCGCCCCTCAAGCTTATCGCTTTGGGATGGAAATGTTGGCTTGAGCCAGTCAATCCATCTCCTTTGCGATAACGTCGTAAAAAATTCACTTTTTATTCTGCTAATGCACACAAATTTACCTTATACCAATCACATTAAATATCTAATCAGTTCAGAGCCTCACAGGCATCTCAATCCAAGGCGCATTGACGCAGAAATGGTTATTCCCTTTTAAGTCAATGCAACACCGGAGTGGGATGCCTGTGTGGCTCCCGAAGGGCGGCTGATGTTAAAGGCATGGCAACGCGCTTTATACTGCGTTCAAGGCTTTCGACAGAGCACCACTATGCCTTCAAGCCTTCGCCTTGTCTAAAGCGCGTTGAATTCCCGCTCAATGAACAGATATTTAATACGATTGGTATTAGGGTTTGTGTGCATAATCATTTGTTTTATAGAGGCTTTTTTTGGTGGTCTGGCCCCTTAAAACATTGTGGAATAAAAAGTTATAAATTCAGCATAAAAATTCGTTGCGTAAAGCGATAAAATATCGTTTACTGCGCACGTTTTTTAAGACATTACACTCACTTTTATCTACCTGACCCAAAGGAGACTCTGGCCCAATGAGCCAATTTCAATCTATTGATGTTGCTGACTATTATGACATGGACACATTCAAGCGTATTGAAGCGTATGCCAAAGACAAAGCAACCCCGTTCGTAGTGATTGATACCAGTATCATAGCGAAACAATACGATGACATGGTTAATAGTTTTCCTTACGCCAACGTTTATTATGCAGTTAAGGCAAACCCCGCGGCCGAGATCTTATCTTTACTTAAAGATAAAGGGTCAAACTTTGATATTGCCTCGATTTATGAGCTAGATATGGTCATGAATGTCGGCGTGACAACCGACCGAGTCAGCTACGGCAATACCATTAAAAAGCGTCAAGATGTACGTGCATTTTATGAGCGTGGTGTGCGTATGTATGCATCCGACTCAGAGGCCGATCTACGTATGATCGCCGAAGAAGCACCGGGATCGCGTATTTACGTGCGCATTCTGACCGAAGGCACAGATACGGCTGACTGGCCGTTATCGCGTAAATTCGGCTGCCAAAACGAAATGGCCTATGAGCTATTAGTATTGGCGCAGGAATTGGGCTTAGAACCTTTTGGTATTTCGTTCCACGTCGGTTCACAGCAACGTGACATCGGTGCTTGGGATTCTGCCATTGGTAAAGTGAAAAGCATTTTCGACCGTCTGCGTGATGAGCACAATATCACCCTGAAGATGATCAACATGGGCGGCGGTTTCCCTGCTAACTATATTGATAAAACCAATCAATTGGGTGTGTATGCCGAGCAGATCACTCACTTCCTGAAGGAAGATTTCGGTGACGATTTACCGCAAATTATTCTGGAGCCGGGCCGTTCGTTGATTTCTAACGCGGGGATTTTAGTGTCTGAAGTGGTACTGATCAGCAAAAAATCCTACACAGCGTTAGAGCGTTGGGTATTTACCGATGTGGGTAAATTCTCAGGCTTGATTGAAACGATGGACGAGGCGATTAAGTTCCCGATTTATACTGATCGTCAAGGCGAGCTGGATAAATGCGTTATTGCCGGCCCAACCTGCGACAGTGCCGATATCATGTATGAGCACTACAGCTATGGTTTACCGAATGACTTAGCCATTGGTGATCGCATGTATTGGTTAACCGCTGGCGCTTATACGACGACGTATTCGGCAGTGTGCTTTAACGGTTTCCCACCGCTGAAAGATTACTATCTGTAAGCTATTGTGGTGACATGAATAAGGGCGCTTAGGCGCCCTTGTTGTTCGGTAAAGAAGTTTGGGATTACTCGTGGGATTTGAGGATCTGATAAATCTCTTCTTTTAGGTGTAACTTTCTGCTTTTGAGTTCTTTCACTGTCGGATTGAAATCACTGGCGACACGTTTTTCCAGTTGTTTGATTTCCTCGTCTAACTGATTATGCTCGTTAAACTTACGTTGAAAATGAGCATCTTGGGTTTTCAGGGTGGAAATTAATTCTCTGTACTCTGGAAACATCGGCATTCTCCTTGTCGTCATCTACTACACTTCTGGTTTCGCCTTAACCCTAACCTTTCACTCTATAGTGAAATGTGACTTAGATCACCTTTCGTCCCGCTTCAGATTAATACTAAATGATGATTTATTTTAATCATTTATAAATCATTGGATTAGATGATTTCGGCCGCTGTCTATGGCATGTGATTAGGATCTGGTTCACACTTTGTTAGGCATAAATCAGACTGACATTCGCAGCGCGGGCAAATTTGCTATCTTGTGATCAGATGTGAGAGCAATTGGTAATTTCATTACGACTAAACAATTACCTCTTGCCGATAATTCTGTGATCAAGTTAACCTTCACCGCTTCGATACTAGGTTAAAGTCGATTTTATAAGAATTTAATTATCAAAAATGAAAGGGGTTTTCACAATGGCTGATGTATTTCATTTAGGTTTGACCAAAGCAATGCTCGATGGTGCAACTTTGGCAATCGTTCCTGGTGATCCAGAGCGCGTAAAACGTATTGCCGAACTAATGGACAATGCGACGTTTCTTGCTAGCCACCGCGAGTATACAAGCTATTTAGCTTATGCCGATGGCAAGCCAGTAGTCGTGTGTTCAACCGGTATCGGTGGTCCATCTACTTCTATCGCAGTAGAAGAACTTGCACAGTTAGGTGTGAATACCTTCCTGCGCGTTGGCACTACAGGCGCAATTCAACCCCATGTGAATGTGGGCGATGTGATTGTGACTCAAGCTTCAGTGCGTTTAGATGGCGCGAGCTTGCACTTTGCACCTATGGAGTTCCCTGCGGTTGCAAACTTTGAATGTACCACTGCTATGGTTGCAGCGTGTCGCGATGCAGGCGTAGAGCCACACATTGGCGTAACGGCTTCTTCTGATACTTTCTACCCAGGCCAAGAGCGTTATGACACTGTCACTGGCCGTGTAACGCGTCGTTTCGCGGGTTCAATGAAAGAATGGCAAGATATGGGTGTACTGAACTATGAGATGGAATCTTCCACTTTGTTCACTATGTGTGCCACTCAAGGCTGGCGTGCAGCCTGTGTTGCTGGTGTGATTGTAAACCGCACCCAACAAGAAATTCCTGATGAAGCTACAATGAAGAAAACCGAAGTAAGCGCGGTTTCTATCGTGGTTGCAGCAGCGAAAAAACTGTTAGCCTAATTTTTATTACGCTAAGCGACACTCCCCTGCAAAGTGAGTGACCAAACTAAAAAAGGTGCCAATGGCACCTTTTTTGTTACTTCAAAATTGTGTCTATACCGATTAGAAGTGGTATTGGGCAATCACAGAGTAAGTGTCTTGATCGACGCCTTTCACACCGTATTTATTGGTCCACAGATCGTATTCAATACCCACCAATAGTTTATTGGCTTGATGATCACCGAACAGACTCTTACCTAGATCGTATTTCAGCTGTGGATTGAAGTGGAAGTTCTCCTCGTAGCCATTATCATCGGTGGCAAATACCCAGTCGATAAAGCCATCGAGCACTATGTTGGCTGAGCCAACGGGAATGTCGATGCGAAATACTGGGGTGAACTGCCAGCCGTCACTGTTGTTACCTGTGCTCATGCCATTGCGGCGATAGGTGTTAAAGTTAAGATAAGTGAAGTATGGTACTGCTACGTCAACGCCTAAACCGTACAGCAGGCTGTGAACTGGGCCTTCACCTTCTTCATAGGTCAGTGCCAGAGACAAATCTGTCACTGGACCAAATGCGATTTTCTCGCCGAGGATTTTGCTGGCACTGAAGCGTGGCGAAATCTCACCATAGGTGGTGCTTTCCATGCCCGTGTCGTTACCTTTGAAATAGATAAAGTCTTGGAAGGCAAACCAATCACCGTATTTCCAGCCGCCCGCCGTTTCTAAGGTGATAGTAGCTTGTTTGTCCGATGGTGCTAAATCGTAGTCTTCGCCATAGAGGGCTGTTGCACTGAAATCCCACCATTGTACTAAGTCACCCGCAAATGCTTGAGGAGAAAGCATGAGTGCTAGGCATAGGCATGTTTTTTTCATTGTTATTTCCTGTTGTATAGGTCGAAGTTAATTCGTGTCTTACTCAATCTGCTCTCTGACCTATGGCATGGTTTGATGGGTAAGTTCAAACCATGCGTGGGTGTACGTCAAAGGACTGGCACAAAAGTGGGGGCAATATATGCAAAAATTTACATTTATTCAAAGTTTTTATCGAATGTTGTTGTCAAAATCACATAATCGTTATGGTGGAAATTCATTTTTAGCCGATTGATTTTAAATGGATTTTTTTATGAATGAATAAGTGTCGGCTTTGAGGTTTGCTATCTTTTTGAATTGATTATGCTTAATCTTAAAACAACCTAAGGGCATTGCCGTGTGGATGTGGGAGAATGAGGCTTAACACATAGGCGATTGATTGCGCGTTTGGCTGAGTAAATTTTGACATATTATGTCGCTTATCCGAAACGCTGCTGTTATAGTTGCTGCAAAGGACACTCTCATTTCAGGGGGAAATATGGAGTTTTCAAATCCGATTTTAGTGTGGGCTGTGGTGGGGCTAGTATTCATGCTCGCCGAAATAGTGGTTCCCGGTGGCATCATAGTGTTGCTGGGTGCGGCTTGTTTAGTCGTGGCTGGCGCGTTAGGCATAGGACTAGTCGAAGGCGTGGTGCAGAGCATGACCCTATGGTTTATCTCGGCCATTGTGCTGTTATTGACCTTCAGACAAGTGACTCAAAGGCTCGTTGGTGGTGATTCCCATGTGGATAACACGGATGAAGCAATCGATCTATACAATCAAATTGTTCGCGTTAAGCAGACCATAGGTCCTGGGCAAGCACCTGGGCGGGTGGAATTTCAAGGTAGTGAATGGCCAGCGCTTGGCGATGGCACCACTATCGCTGCGGGGACCGAAGTCAGAATTATTTGTCGTGAAAATATCGCTCTAGTCGTTGAGCCTATTTCAATAGAAGCTTCCAAAAACTAAAGGATGGAATCTATGTTTGTATTTACCTTAGTCATTTTATTTATCTTTTTTATTCTCTATAAGTTGATGCTTATCGTGCCGATGCGTGAAGTGCATGTCATTGAGCGTCTTGGCAAATTCCGTGCAGTATTAAGCCCTGGATTTCATTTTTTGATCCCTTTCTTCGATCGCGTCTCCTACCGTCACGATACCCGTGAGCAAGTATTAGATGTGCCGCCACAGAGCTGTATCTCTAAAGATAACACTCAACTGGAAGTGGACGGCTTAGTCTACCTAAAAGTCATGGACGGCAAACTGGCGAGTTATGGTATTGAAAACTATCGTAAAGCGGCGGTGAACTTAGCCCAAACCACAATGCGTTCTGAGATAGGTAAGCTGAGTTTGAGTGAGACATTCTCCGAGCGTGATAGCTTGAATGAATCCATAGTGCGGGAAATCGATAAGGCGTCTGAGCCTTGGGGGATCAAAGTATTGCGCTATGAAATTCGCAATATCACCCCTTCGCGCCATGTGATCCACACCCTTGAGAAGCAGATGGAAGCCGAGCGTCGCAAACGCGCCGAAATCACCTTAGCCAATGCGGAAAAAGCGGCGATGATCAATATGTCTGAAGGTGAGCGCCAAGAGGCGATTAACCTGTCAGAAGGTCAAAAGCAGAAACGGATTAATGAAGCCAAAGGGACAGGGCAAGAGATTGCTATTATCGCTAAAGCGAAATCCGAAGGCATGGCAATGATCTCGCAGGCGTTAGCGGTTAATGGCGGCACCGATGCGATGAATATGTTATTAAAAGAGCAGTTTATTGCTCAGGTTGGCAAGATCCTCAATGATGCGCAAGTCTCTGTGGTCCCCGCTGAAATGGCGAAACTTGAAGGTTTCTTCGAAGGCATGGAGCAAGTTACTCAGACTGTGAGTGGCCAGAATAATAGTGGCAAAGGAGCGCGATAATGAATATTCCATTAGATACAGATTTGATTGTGATGGCAATTTGGGGACTGATTTTTGCCATTTTCGTGATTAAGCTTTTCCAATCAATTCGCCTAGTACCCACTAAATCGGCTTATATTGTTGAGCGTTTAGGTAAGTACCACAGCACCTTAGATGCGGGTTTCCATACCTTGATCCCCTTTGTGGACAAAGTCGCTTTCATTCATGATTTGAAAGAAGAGACCATCGATGTACCGCCGCAGGAGTGTTTTTCGAGCGACGAAGTTAACGTTGAAGTGGACGGGGTGATTTATATCTCTGTGACCGACCCAGTCAAAGCCAGTTACGGTATTACTGATTATCGCTACGCGGCTATCCAGTTGGCGCAAACCACCACACGCTCTGTCATTGGGACGCTGGACCTTGACCGCACCTTTGAAGAGCGTGATGTGATTTCTGCCAAGGTCGTGCAGGTATTAGATCAAGCCGGTGCCATGTGGGGAATACGCGTGCATCGTTATGAGATTAAAAATATCACCCCACCTGAAACCGTTAAAAATGCCATGGAAATGCAAGTGAATGCTGAGCGTGAGCGCCGGGCATTATTGGCTAAGAGTGAAGGCGACAAGCAGAGCAAGATTAACCGTTCAGAAGGTGTTAAAGCTGAGACGGTAAACCGCTCTGAAGGTGAGATGCAGCGACGTATTAACGAAGCTGAAGGTAAGGCTGAGGAAATTTTAACTATTTCCCGTGCGACGGCGGAATCGATCGAACGTCTTGCCACAGTTATTGCTGCGCCGGGTGGCCACAATGCCCTGCGGATGCAACTTGGTGAACAGTACTTTAAACAGCTCGATGGCTTAAGCCAGAAGAATAGCCGAGTGGTATTGCCGGGTAATATGGTGGATTTCGATTACTGGATGAATAGCATAGGCTTAACGGAAGAAAAACCGAGCTAAGGCTGTGGTTAACATCTGAAACTAGCTAGATCATTAAGGTCAAATACTCAGGTATTTGGCCTTATTTTTTGGCTGTAATTGGGTGATGTGTGTGACGGTTTGTGTGGTGGATAGTGTAGAGGAGAGGGGGAGATCATACAGCTTCTGTTGAATGAACCGCCAGAAGCTGCAGTTGGGCATAGATAAATTTTTCATTGAATGGAAGGCTAATAAGCTAGGCGTTCATGAATTTGGGAATGGGCGTGGGTTTCAATGAGTTTCGCAATTTGGTTTTGTTCTAATTGCTGAAGCGCTGAAATTTCGTCATAAATCTTGTCTTGAACATCCAGCGGCATGCGAACATGCTCCATAAACATTCTAATTCCTAGCATGTCACCACTTTTGAAAAGTTGGCTGAATTCGGTGGCTTCTATCTCTATTAATGCATTCATAATACTTCACCCTAAGGTTGGATTTGACACAGATACAACAGTCTTGCTGTTACTTAAGAGATACGCCTAAGTTTGATCTAGGTCAATTAAACTGCATATTAATCTTTATTAATAAAGGATTTTGTTGTTTATAAATAATCAGTTATAGATTTAACAAAACAGTACTATTAAAAAATAGGGCTGTTTAAAACTGGGGATGTCGAGGTGAGCTTGGGTAAATAGTGAGTGATGTTATGTGGCAAGCTAAAGCGAGATCACATTAAGTCTAGCGGATAAAAAATAGCGACGAGCTATAAACGCTGGCCGCTATTTTTTGTGACTAGGCTTATTAAAATAAGCCTAGAAAGGGTGAAGCCTTATTTAGGGATTGCCAGAATCTGACAACCATTAATCCCCGCATTTTGTAGCGTATGACGCTTACGTTCTGCATCACGCTTACGTTCGTAAGGACCTAAAGCGACTTTGTACCACATACCTGTCGTACCTTCGACCTGTCTTACTTGCGCCTCTAAACCTTGGAAAGCGATCACGGCTTTCATCTCGTTCGCCTGTGATTCTTGGCGGAAAGAAGCACACTGCAACTGATATTGCATCGGTGTTCGGCTCGCGACCACATCGGGAATATCGACTTCAACATGCTTGTTTTCAAGCTCACTGAGATAGGTCCATTCTTCCTTCGGTTGAGGCGGCAGAGCGTTAGGGTCCTTCTTCGGCGGAGCAACAGGCTCTGCTGTCTCCTCTGTCGCCACAGGAATAACGACGGCTTTACGCTCGGGTTCTTTCACCTTAGGGGTGAGCACCACATTTTCTTGCGGCTTAACTCGGACTTCAGTTTTCTTAGCCGGAGTTGGCCTCGGCTGCTCTTCTTGCTGAGCATTATCTTTAATGCTCCATAGAAAATAGACGAAACAACCCACAGCGAGTATGACAAAGCCTATCAGCGTCAGCGGCAGCTTCTTACGCGGCGCTGATTTAGATTGTGAAGGCTTTGCTCGGGTTGGGCGAGTCGCGCGGACTGGGCGCGGTTTAGCGCCCGACTGCGGCCTTCTATTGGCATAATCGCGATTACTCATGGCTTACATCCGCTCTAAGGTTTCGATACCGAGTAGATTTAGGCCTTTTTGTAACGTACGAGCCGTCAGCTGTGCGAGTAATAAACGGCTGTTCTTTTGCGCGTCGTTATCAGCAGCAAGTACGGGGCACGCTTCGTAGAAACTTGAGAAAGCTCCCGCTAATTCATACAGGTAAGCACACAGTACGTGCGGTTGACCTTTATCGACAACGCGACTGAGGATCTCACCGAACTGCGCTAACTTGTTACCGAGGTCTTTCTCTTTTTCATGCTCAAGCACGATTTTCGCTTGGCTGAGATCCAGATCGGTTACACGCTTGAAGATGCCTGCAACACGGGTGTATGCGTACAGCAGGTAAGGTGCGGTATTGCCTTCGAAGCTGAGCATTTGTTCGAAGCTGAATATGTAATCGCTGGTACGGTTTTTCGACAAGTCAGCATATTTAACGGCACTGATCCCAACGACGCGAGCGATTTCAGTCAGCGTGACTTCATCCATATCTGGATTTTTGCTGCGAACGAGTTCAAGTGCGCGCACGTTGGCTTCTTCTAACAGGTCGACTAACTTAACGACGCCGCCGCTACGGGTTTTGAATGGACGGCCATCTTCGCCGTTCATCGTGCCAAAACCTAAGTGTTCCAATGACATATCTTCACGAACAAATTTAGCCAGCTTGGCTAGGCTGAAGACTTGTTGGAAATGCAGCGCCTGACGTAGGTCAACAAAATACAGTACGCGATCGGCTTTTAACACGTTCGAACGGTAGCGCATTGCCGCAAGATCTGAGGTGGCATACAAGTAGCCGCCATCAGCTTTTTGGATGATCACTGGTAGTGGCTCACCTTCTTTATTGCGGAAGGCTTCTTGGAATACAACTTTGGCGCCGTTGCTTTCGGTTAATAAACCTTGGGCATCTAAATCTTTAACTACTTGCTCGAGATCGGCGTTATACGCACTTTCACCGTGCACGTCGGCGCGGGTCAGGCTCACACCTAAACGGGCGTAGACTTCATGGCAGTGGCTCAACGAAATGTCGTTAAATTCGCGCCACAGTTTGTTGCAGTATTCGTCGCCAGATTGCAACTCAACCACTAATTGACGAGCGCGGGTCGCAAACTCGGCCGATTCGTCGAAGCGCAGTTTGGCAGCGCGGTAAAAGTTTTCTAAATCAGACAGTTCAAGTTGCGCTTTCTCACCATTTTTGGCGCGTAGCTCTTCCATATAGGCCAGCAACATACCAAATTGTGTACCCCAGTCGCCCACATGGTTTTGACGAATGACTTTGTGGCCTAAAAATTCCAGCGCACGTACCACACTGTCACCAATGATGGTTGAACGTAGGTGACCTACGTGCATTTCTTTGGCGAGGTTTGGTGAAGAGTAATCAACAACAACGGTTTGCGGTGTCGGTAACTTGATACCTAAATGCTCATCGTTGACGGCATTTTGCAGTTGATCCGCTAAGGCGCTGTCGTTGATAAAAAAGTTGATAAAGCCAGGACCTGCGATCTCAACCTTAGCCACATAAGCCGAAGCCGGTAAGGTGTCGATGATCAGTTGGGCTAATTCGCGTGGATTCTTGCCTGCGACCTTAGTCAGCATCATGGCTAAGTTGGTTGCCAAGTCGCCATGACTCTTATCCTTGGTTCGATCTACCTGAATGCGCGCTTCAAAGTCAGCAGGCACAATACCTTGTTGTTTAAAGGATTCTAGAGTTTGTTCAAGTAATGATTGGATATGTGATTTCATGGGTTCTAATCGGCACTAACTTTAAGAGTGAATACAGGGAATAACCGCATATTTTAGCCGTTTGTGGCTAACAATTGCTATCTTCCCGATGATTTTTTATCAAATGGCGCTTAAATACTTATCAAATACTCGACTCAGAGGAGATCCTGTGGATCTCTGTCTAAGCTCCATCGGCAGCGCTTGGCTTCGATAAGCTGCTCTACAAGCGGATGAATACGTTCAAACTCTTGCTGCAGACGGTTGCGGTTTTTAGCTTGGAATAGCAGTTGGCGACGGAACTTGCCGGCTTTTTTATCTAAGGGCGCTGGCATAGGACCAATTACCTCAAATTCTTTATCTTGCGGCAAAAGCGCGGCGAAGGCGTTGAGAAAGTTATCGGCATCACTGGCTAAGTGCGCTTCGGCGCGCACCAACACCATGTGCCATGCTGGCGGCAGCAGTGCTTGTTGACGCTCTTTTAACTGGCTGCGGGCAAACTCGCCATAACCGCGATGCAGCAAATCCCGCAAAATAGGATTGTCGCTCTGGTGAGTTTGCAATAATACCGTGCCGGGTTTGCTGGCGCGCCCAGCACGACCGGCGACTTGGGTATAGAGTTGCCCAAAACGCTCGGGCGCGCGGAAGTCGGCGCTAAATAAGGCGCCATCGACATCGAGTAGCCCAACAAGCGTCACATCAGGAAAGTGATGACCTTTGGCTAGCATTTGCGTGCCGACGAGGATTTTATATTCGCCCTTATGAATTGCGTTTAAGTGGGTTTCTAATGAGCCTTTTAGGCGAGTGGTATCGCGGTCGATGCGCACCACTGGATGTTTCGGAAACTCCTGTTGCAGTGCCTCGGCGAGTTGCTCTGTGCCTATACCTTGGCCCATCAACATAGTGCTACCACATTTGTGACATTGCTTAGGTATGGCATATTGATTGCCGCAATGGTGGCAGCAAATTTCACCAAGGGATTGATGCACTGTGAAAAACGCGTCGCAGCGGTCGCACTCGTGTAAGTGCCCACACTCGTGGCAAAGCAGAGCGGGTGCGAAGCCGCGGCGATTGAGAAACAGTAATACTTGGTTGCCTGCGTCTAAATGCAGACGGATTTCGTTCAGCAGCGGCACCGACATTCCTGCTTTTAACGGCATATTTTTAATGTCGATAATGCCTTGGCGCACTTTTTTAGCTGCGCCAGCGCGCTCACCCAATTGCAAATGATGGTAACGGCCACTTAAGGCATTTTGTAGACTTTCGAGTGAGGGGGTTGCCGTGCCTAATATCACAGGAATTGATTCTAAATGGCCTCGCATGACTGCCAAGTCACGGGCGTGGTAACCGACGCCTTCCTGTTGCTTGAAGCTACTGTCGTGTTCTTCATCGAGTATGATGATGCCGGGATAGGCCATCGGCGTGAACAAAGCCGAGCGGGTGCCGATAATGATGGCGGCCTGACCACAGCGGGCTTGGCGCCAAGCTTCGAGTCTTTGATTGTCGGTTAACCCTGAGTGCAATATGGCGACATTGACTTTAAAACGGCGCTTAAAGCGATTGATAGTCTGGGGTGTTAAACCGATTTCAGGCACTAAAATTAACGCTTGCTTGCCTTGCTTGAGGATTTCCTCGAGCACCGCCAAATAGACTTCAGTTTTACCCGAACCGGTAATGCCTTCTAATAAAGTACAGTGATACCCTTGTTGCAGATTTAACGTGGCAACGGCGACGGCTTGTTCTTTATTGAGTTTATGTGGCGTTTCGTCCATTTCGAGTGTGGTACGCCAGTCGAGGTTAAGCTCGGCGATTTTTTCGTGGCGTGCCACCCAGCCTTTATCTTCTAGGGCTTTCAGTGCCGCTTTACTGATATCTAAGCTGATCACTTCTTCTTGGGTTAAGCTGGCGGGTTTGAGTAACTCGAGTAATTTTTTCTGTGCGGGTGCTCGCTTAACCGCTTCGGGCGCAATATTTTGGCCTATCTCAGTTAATTGCCAGAATTGGATCTTTTGCGGCGCGGCATCGAGCCCTTTGCGAAGGGCCACTGGTAAGGCTTGGGTTAGCATCTGCCCTTGGCTGCAAAAATAGTATCTCGCGGCCCAAAGGGTTAATTTATAAAGTGATTCAGGCAACAAAGGTTTATCGTCGATAAACTCAAGCACAGACTTAATCTGCTTAGGCGCTAAGCTGCACGTATCTGTGATACCTGTGACTAATCCGATTAATTGTTGACGACCGAAGGGGACTTTAACGCGCACGCCTATCTGCGGTGTACTAGGATAAGTTTCGGGTACGCGGTAGCTAAAGGTTTGCCGCATAGGCACAGGTAACGCAACTTCGACAAACAATGACATATGCAGGCAAGTCTTAGGCAAGAATGTGGTTTAGTGTACTCAGCGCGGCTGGCTAGGGCTAGCCCTAATGATGGTTTACCAAGGATAGTTGAGAGTAAATAAATGGCTAATATAGTGAAATCATTAGGTCTACTCGCGTTAGTGTGTAGCGCACAGAGCATGGCTCAAGTCTCCCATGTGAGCGTTAACAGCCGCATGTTTGAGTTAGGTGGTTATCCTAAACTCAGGGTGAATGTGATTGCGGACAATCAAGACATGTCGCGCTTAGAGTTTGTAGTGCAGCAAGCCGGCAGCGAAGAAAAGTTAATGGTTGAGGCGCTTAATCGCTTTTTAGTTTTGCTTACGGGTGTTGAAGATGTAAAAGATGACAAGGCTAAACTCTTAGTGAGGGAGTATCGACTCGACCGATGGTATGAGGTCAAAAGTATCAATCTATTTGGTGAGGCTAAGCCAACATTGGCCACGCTAACCGTAAAAGCGGCATCGGGCAGTAAAAATACGACGACAGCGCTGGTGCAAAAGCGTGCGGATAAAGTGAATGCTCAGCCTGTAAAAGTGGCCGCTGAATCCACGCCAGTGGTGGAGGCTAAGCCTGCGACGGCGGTTATCGCGGCTGCAAATACTCATGTCGATACTAAGCCCACAGTGCCAGCGCCTGAAGTCGTGACTGGCTTTAAATTCCCTGAAGCAGCGAATGAGCAAAATACACAGGTTGCCGAAGTAAAGCCTGTCGTTAAAATCTCTGAACCTGTTGCTGCTAAAACAACGCCTGTTGAAACTGTAGTACCTGAGACTGTTATGTCTGAAGTCGTAGCTACAGAAACTGCGAAGACAACACATAGCGAACTCAAGGCGAATGCTGTTGAAACGTCCCCAACAGCTTCGCAGACACCTGAACATTGTCAGTTAACTTATCTTGCTGGTGAGACCTTGTGGCGTATCGCCAATCGCTATGCCAACGATTGGGACGTGAGTGTTTATGGCGCTATGCTGGCGATCTACGAGGCGAATCCAGCGGCTTTCTCAAAAAATAAAATCAACGCACTCAAGAGTAATGCGGCTCTGTCCTGTCCTTCAAAAATGATTTTGGCACAGCATGCTAACGCCAAAGAGGCGCTGGCGATGTTTGAAGCTAAAGAGGCGGAAAAATGAAGCGGCGAACTAAAGTCAAAATAGACGCAGAATAACCGTCAAACGCTCAGATAATCTACTTGTATCCCTTGTGGGTATGCTGTACCATTCTGCGCCCTAAACATATTGTTATTAACATGCATGTGGTGTCCGACTACGGGTTGGAAGAGCGACATGGCCTTACACTTTTGAGGTAACCCCAATGAAACCAGGTATCCACCCAAAATACGCTATCATCACTGCAAACTGTACTTGTGGTAACGTTATCAAAGTAAACTCTACTGCTGGTAAAGATCTGCATTTAGACGTATGTGGTGCTTGTCACCCATTCTACACTGGTACACAAAAAGTTGTTGATACTGGCGGTCGTATCGACAAATTCAACAAGCGCTTCGCAGTGCTTGCAAAGAAATAATTGCGATTGCAGTGTTTCTAGAAAAGGCGCCTATGGCGCCTTTTTGCTTTCTGTCATTTGCCGAACTGCTTTATTTACGCCTATCTTAATACTTATGTTAAATCCCATCTGGTACGACTTCACTCAATTAATCGTCAACTTATTGAGTATTGCGAGTTCAAGTATGTAATTCGACTTATTTATAGCAATTAACTATAAGATAAATATGCTAGCCGTTATATATTGTAATTTAACCAACATTTTTGAGATTAACTCGCTACAACTAGCGCTATAACTACAAAATATATGTTTGTTTCCTACAAAATATATTAAGAAATGCAGCTTTATTATAGGAGATAAGTTTATAAAACTAAGCTTAGAGGGTCTATTTGAAGGCTAAAGTGAAATTTCTGAATCTCTTATTTAAAAATTCCCCTTATTGGCGTATCTTACCCCGACCAGCCAGGCTATTAACATCACCCTTTGGTGAGACTAGATGTGTGTTGGTAGGCCTTACTCTCATAAATTATAAATGTCGCATTTCAGGATTTTAAAATGTCAGATATTCGTCAACAAGCACTCGATTATCATGAATTTCCAATACCAGGCAAAACCGCAGTTTGCCTTACCAAACCTGCCGAAACGAGTCACGATCTCGCCCTAGCTTATAGCCCTGGTGTGGCTGAGCCTGTGCGTGAAATCGCGGCTAATCCTGACAATGCGTATCGTTATACCAATAAAGGTAATACGGTTGCCGTGATTACTAATGGTACGGCGATCTTAGGTTTAGGCAATTTAGGCCCCTTGGCTTCTAAACCTGTGATGGAAGGCAAAGCATTATTGTTCAAGCATTTTGCAAATATCGATTCGACAGATATTGAGATCACCCACAATACGCCTGAAGAATTTATCAATACAGTTGCAGCGATTGCTGACACTTTTGGTGGTATCAATCTTGAAGATATTAAAGCGCCCGAATGCTTTGTTATCGAACGTGAATTGATTGCCCGTTGTAAAGTGCCGGTATTCCATGACGATCAGCACGGCACCGCAATTGTGACTGCGGCGGGTATGATTAATGCGCTGGAAATTCAAGGCAAGTTGATCCGCGACGCAACGTTTGTATGTATGGGCGCCGGTGCTGCTGCCATTGCTTGTATGACTATGTTGGTCAAATGTGGTGCGAATCGCGCTAACATTTATATGCTAGACACTAAAGGTGTTATTCATTCTGGCCGTACGGATCTTAATGAATATAAAGCGCTATTTGCGAATGATACCGATAAACGCACGCTTCTTGATGTTATTAAAGGCGCAGACGTGTTTTTAGGTCTATCAGGTCCTGACGTGATTGGTGCAGAAGAAGTTGCGCTGATGGCTGATAAGCCGGTGATTTTTGCCTGTTCTAACCCAGATCCTGAAATCAAACCGGCACTGGCTCACGCAACGCGTAGCGATTTGATCATGGGTACGGGTCGCAGCGATTATCCAAACCAAGTGAATAACGTATTGTGTTTCCCGTTTATTTTCCGTGGTGCCTTGGATGTACGTGCGTCATGCATTAATGATGAGATGAAAATCGCCGCAGTTCATGCCATTGCTGCACTGGCAAAAGAGCCTGTGCCTGCGAGTGTATTAAAGGCTTATCCTAATGTGACTTCACTGAGTTTTGGCCCTGAATATGTGCTACCAAAACCTATGGACCCACGTTTGTTGCCTAATGTTGCCCGTGCGGTTGCACAAGCGGCGATTGACTCTGGTGTCGCTGCTATCCCTACTTTACCTAAATACGCTGACTAAGCTAAAAGTGGTAAAAACATCGAAAAGAGGCTAATTAGCCTCTTTTTTGTTTTTAAGTGGACATTAAAGTCACAGCGTCTTGGTTGCCTTTTAGGTTATGCTACTGAATAATCAACGGACAACTTTGTTGTACTCCTGTTAAAATCGCACAAATAATTATAATAATCCTGCAGGATAGCGGATAGATGAAATTCACCCGAATGTTAACTACAAAATTAACCAGCTTTTGGTTAATGTCATTAGCCGCTATTGCCTTCGTATTTTTGCTTAGCGCTATGATGAGTTTCGTGCAGATGACCTATAAATTTCAGCAGCAAAAAGTCGCCGAACTCGAAACTATGTTAGTGGACCAATATCAACACCAACCCGATTGGGATTTGGAAGCTTGGCTGCCGCCCATGCTGCTCGCCTACAATGCTGTTGATTTTCGGCTGACCTTGAAAGATGAAGTGATCTTTGCCTATGAAGGCAATCTCACTACGCAAAATGCCATGGTGTATGACCATGTGTTAGATCCAAAATCTGGTCTGCGTATGCAGCTGACCTTGACCCAACCCTTCGATCATTACACTTTTAGTTGGTATGAAATCTTGATCCTGTTGGTCGGTGTGTTAGCTGTGGCTGCCTTAGTGCGTTTTGGCTATTTATGGTTTTCCCAGCAATTGGATGGCATTGAAGAATTAGCCTTACGCAGTCGATTGATTCTGCAAGGTAAGCACGAGCAAGCACTCGCGGCTCCCGGAAATGGCAAGCCAAGGCTGATTAACCGCGCTTTGACCAAGTTGTTAGAAGAATTACAAGACGCACAAAAAGAACGCGGTCGTTTTGACAAATTCATTCGTTCTAATACCTTTCTCGATGCGGAAACGCGCATTGGTAATCGACTTTTCTTAAATAACCGTCTCGACGCCCTTAGCCATAATCAGGCGATGCTCGCCCATGGGGTGATTTATTTATTAGAGATGGATGATCTGGATTTACTGCAGCAATCCCAAGGTGAAGCGGTAACCAAAGAGTTATTAAACTCAACAGTTAACGCGATAAGCCAATTGCTGCAAACTCAAGCCAACAGTATTTTTGCCCGTCGTTCCCACAATCAATTTGCCATAGTCGTGCCGCAAATCTCGTTAATTGAAGCCGACCAATTTGCCAGTAAGTTACTTAAGATATGTTTGAGCCAGCCTTTACCCGAAGTCGAGAATAGCGATAACTTTTTCCACCTCGGATGCGCTTATTTTACCGCAGGCGACAATGCGGCGCAGTTAATTGAAGAAGCCGATATGGCTTTGAGGGCGGCACAATTACAGGGTAACAGTAATTGGTTTATGTACGACAAAGGCGCGATTGATGAAGAGTTTGCTAAAGGCTCGGTGCGTTGGCGTAGCTTTTTAGAAAACGCGTTAGTGCAAAGGCGATTCTTCCCCTTTAGCCAGCCGATAATTGATTCAGATGGTAATGAGCACCATAAAGAGATATTTACTCGGGCGCGGGATAATCAAGGAGCGTTAATTCGTGCCACACTGTTTATTCCAATGGCGAATAAATGTGGTTTAATGCCGCAAGTCGAACGGCAAATTATTGAGCGGGTATTATTGTTACTGTCGAATGAATTAGCGGACGGCGTGTCGAATGCTCAAACAAATAAAAAATCAGCGCCACAGATATACAGTATTAATCTGAGTTTGGATTCGCTCATGAGTCGAGCTTTTACCCAATGGCTAAAAACGACGCTGTTAGAATATCGTCATTTGACCACACGACTGATTTTCGAAGTGTCGGAAGATATCGTGATTCAGCATCAAGAAAAGTTGCAGCCTAAATTAGATATGATCCGTAAAATGGGCGCGAGATTATGCGTCGATCATGTGGGCCAGCAGGTCGTTGGCACTTACTATATCCGTGAATGTCATTTTGATTTAATTAAGCTACATAGATCGATTGTGCGGCATATTCATTTACGCCCAGAAAACCAATTATTCATCCGTAGCTTGATTGGCGGTTTGTATCGAACGGAAGTGCAAGTTTGTGCCGAAGGGATTGAAGTCTTCGAAGAATGGCAGACACTGCAAATCCTCGGCGTTGGCGCAGCGCAGGGAATGTATTTCAGTGAACCCATTGAAGCTAAGTAAGGCAAGTGCGGTATTTGGGTGACTAATGTCGTCTTAGAGACAAATAGATCCTATTATTCACGTATTTATCTATAAAATACGAGTATTTGCAGCTAAACTATTCAGTGCCAAAATAATGACGTTTGCCGTTTAAATTAGGTATACAGCAGCTCATAGGGCAAGGAACACTGGAGAGTGGAGTAACAGGAAGTTTAAGCATAAGAGACTACTCACGCTTTTAAATTCAGTTGGTTACAGGCATCTTTATGGAAAAAAGTCTTATAGGTCGACTCGCCTTTTGGCAAAAAAGAACGGATCCGACTAGCCTTGGCGTCTATGTTTGTGCCGATAAATTATGGGTTTACGCACCTGCTCAAGGAGATAGTGCTGAGCAGTGGTTACCGTTTGAGCTTAAAGATGAACACTGGTCATCGGCGTTTGCTGCCGTCGCTAAATCCTTCCCTAATGCCCAGTTACAACTGATTTTGGCTTCAGGGCTTTATCAATTACTGCTGACCGATAAACCCAATGTCGATACTGTCGAATTATCCCAAGCCTTGCTGTGGTCAATTAAAGACATGGTTACGCTACCTGTGCCGCAAATCCATTTAGACTATTTCGAGTCACCCATTCCCAGTAATAAAATCAATGTGGTGGTGGTCGATAAAGCTAAACTCGTGAGTATGGTACAGGTCATTCATGAACAAAATTTACAACTTATCGGTATCAGTATCGAAGAGTTAGCCATGACCAACTTATTTGGTGATGACAACCAAGCTCGTCTGGTGGTCAGCCATATTCCAGGGCAAGAGTTGTTATTGACTGTGGTTAAGCAAGGTCAGCTGTATATGCAGCGGCGTGTGCGGGGATTTGCTCAGCTGGATAAGACCCAAGCCGATGAGTTAACTTATGGCATGGCAGACAATTTAAGTTTAGAAATTCAGCGCTCTATGGATTACTTTGAAAGCCAGTTAAGGCAAGCTCCGGTATCTTCTATTGAGCTCCTTGCCGATGGCGCCGTGGATACTTTAGCTAAGCTAGTGTCGGCAAACTTTAATCAAGCTGTGAATGTTATCGATAAAAGCTGTGTTGGCGCGCGAATGGCGGGATTAGCCTTCGCCGAATTTTCCAGAGGTGCTGAGTGATTAAATACCGAGTCAATCTCTACACTCCTTCCTTACTTCCGCCGAAGCAAAGATTAACCTTTGCACGTTTGGGGGCTTATGCTGCGGGATTTTTGGTCCTATTTGCGGCTTTAGGCGGTTATAGCTACTGGCAAGTCAGTGAGCTGCAACAGGCTCAGCAATTGGCTGCCCAGCAAAAGTTGCAATTCGATACCCAAAAACAGGCATTAGAAGCACAGATTGCTGCGCGTAAACCCGATGTCGATCTTGTTGCGCGAGTCGATTTAGCGGCACAACAGTTAGAGCTGAAGCAGTTACTCATGGGTGAATTGAGCCTTAGAGCCTCTTTAACTAGCCGAGGTTTTGCGCCTGTACTTAAAGATTTAGCGATCGTGTCGGATGCGAGCGTGTGGCTTAGTCATATCGTCATTAATGAGCAAGATTTTATGTTCGAAGGTTTTGCCGACCATCCCCAAAGCATTCCGCAGTGGATTGGCAAACTTAAGACTACGCAGACTTTAAAGGGGCAAGCTTTCTCGTCGATGAGCATGGATCGCGGTGAAGATAAACCTTTGGCCTTTACCTTGAAGAGCGATAACAAGGAGGAGACCGCGCAATGAAGCAAAAGTTAGCCCAAATAGGACAACAGTTTGATGCGTTAAGTCGCCGAGAGCGAGTGTTGATCTCAGTCGCCATTCTGGCTGTGGTCGGCATGCTGAGCTATTTACCCTTAGAGTCCCTGTGGAAAACCCATGTGGCGTTGTCACAACAGTTAAAAGCTTTAGAGCAAGAAAACGCGATTTCGGCCCAGCAGGTTGACTTGTATCAGCAACGTTTAGCCTTGGATCCCAATCAAGATTACCAACAGCGTTTAGTGTTGTTAGAGCAACAGAATCAAGCCTTAGATGCCCAGCTCAATGAGCTGATGGTGGATATGGTGCCGGCAGACTATATGCCACAGCTGCTTGGTAATTTACTGGGACAAGTGCAAGGGATTAAATTAATTAAGTTTATGTCGATTGCGCCTATTCCCCTGTTAGCTGTGGGTGAAGAGAAGAAACTCAATCTGTATAGCCATGGTATTCGTATGAGCTTAGAGGGCGATTATTTCTCTGTGCTGCGCTTTGTGGAAGCCGTAGAGGCCATGCCAGATAAACTTTATTGGAAGCGTCTCGACTATAAAGTTGCAGAATATCCCCAAGCGACGGTAGAGATTGAACTTTATACCTTGAGTATTAATAAGGACTTTATCAGTGTCTCTAAATAAGTCTTATATTATCAGTGTGTTGTTATTGGTCAGCAGCCCTATGGCGTCTGCTGAATCACTGCGCGACCCTACCTTGCCCGGTAAAGGTTTTGCTGTGGTGGGTCATGCGAGTCAAGCGCAGGCTCAGGCAATGGTACTTAACAGTATAGTGAGTTCAGGCAACACGGCTTATGCTGTGATAAATAACAAGATATTGTCGGTTGGCGACAGCATTGAGGGGCTGAGTATCGTCAAGATCACCCCCACTTATGTGTCGCTGTCCGATGGACGGAAATTGACATTGTTTCAAGCAATAACAGAGAGATAGGGAATAAACCTCAGATGAAAGCGATTAAATACTTTACACCTCTGCTCTCACTTTGCCTTGTGGCGTGTCAGACCACAAATAGGCCACAGCCGGAGGCGAGTAAGGCGGAATTAGCGGCCTCAATGGCGACGGCTACGGCATCAACGACGCCACCGCCTGCGACTATGCCGGATGCGGTTCAGCGAGAATTGAATTCGGGCGCTTTACTGTCAGGTTTAACCCCTGCGCTGGAAACTGAGCGTCGTTTCGATGTCTCTGCCCATGATGTGGATGCCAAAGTATTTTTTCCAAGCTTAGTCCAAGGTACGCCGCTGAGTGTTGCCGTGCATCCTGATGTGCAAGGTACGATTTCGTTATCCCTTAAAGGTGTAACCTTAAGCGAAGCGATTCAAGTGGTTGAAGATATCTACGGTTACGAAGTGAGCCGTGAAGGGCGTATTCTAAGAGTCTTCCCCGCTGGAATGCGTACTGAGACTTTCCCGCTGAATTATCTTTATATGGAGCGCGACGGTTTATCAGTGACCTCAGTGAGTTCTGGACGGATTTCCGATAGCAATAATTCCAATAGTAATTCGAGCAATAACAACTCAAATAACAGTGGTTCGAGTAATAATAATTCCAACAGCAGTAATGGTAGTAACTCCAGCAGCAATGGCAGCAGCGATAGCAGTAACGGTACATTTATCCGCTCGCGCACTAAGACTGATTTTTGGGGCGAGCTGAAAGAAACGCTGACGGCGATTATTGGTGACACAGGAAATGGGCGGCAAGTGGTGGTCACGCCGCAGGCGGGTTTAGTGACCATTCGTGCTTTTCCAAGTGAATTACGCCAAGTTCGCACTTTCTTAAATTCCGCCGAGAGTCATCTGCAGCGCCAAGTGATCTTGGAGGCTAAGATCATCGAAGTCACATTATCTGATGGCTATCAGCAAGGTATCCAATGGGAGAATGTGCTGGGTCATGTCGGCAATACGAATGTGAATTTTGGGACTTCGAAAGGCCCTGGGTTAAGTGATAAAATCACCTCGGCGATTGGTGGCGTGACCTCGCTGAGTATTAAAGGCTCCGACTTTACGACCATGATCAATCTGTTAGATACCCAAGGCGATGTGGATGTATTGTCTAGCCCAAGGGTAACAGCATCGAATAACCAAAAAGCGGTGATTAAAGTCGGTACCGATGAGTATTTTGTCACTGACGTTTCATCGACCACAGTAGCGGGCGCAACGCCTGTGACCACTCCACAAGTCGAGCTCACGCCGTTTTTCTCAGGCATTGCCTTAGATGTCACGCCGCAAATTGATAGTGACGGTAATGTGTTATTGCACGTGCATCCATCCGTTATCGATGTGAAAGAGCAGACTAAAGATATCAAAGTGAGTGATGCTTCGTTGGAGCTACCTTTAGCGCAGAGTGAAATTCGCGAGTCTGATACCGTTATCCGCGCCGCTTCCGGTGACGTAGTCATCATAGGTGGCTTGATGAAGAGCGAAAATACCGAAGTCGTCTCGCAAGTGCCTTTGTTGGGTGATATTCCTTTCCTCGGGGAATTGTTTAAAAACCGCAGCAAGCAAAAGAAGAAAACTGAGCTGATTATTCTGTTAAAACCTACGGTAGTTGGCGTCGATACCTGGAAAACTGAGCTACAACGTTCTAAGACCTTATTAGATCGTTGGTATCCGGAGACAAAGTAAGCTTCTATGTATCAGAAGCATTTTGGCTTAAACCAAGCCCCATTTTCATTGACACCCAATACCGGATTTTTTTTCGGCCTATCGCCACACGTAGAAGCCTTGCAAGTGTTGCAAACTGCGCTACAAACGGGTGAAGGTTTTATCAAGGTGACAGGGGAGGTGGGGACAGGTAAAACTCTGATTTGCCGCAAGCTTATCAATGAATTACCGACTAAGTTCCATTGTGCCTATCTGCCCAATCCTTACCTCACGCCTGCAGAGTTACGCTGGGCGGTGGCGAGTGAGTTAGGCCTTAAATACGCCAGCAATATCGATCAGCAGCAGCTCACTGGGCTTATCCAGCAGCAGCTTTTAGCGTTGAGCGCCCATGGTCACGCCATCGTATTAGTGCTCGATGAAGCGCAGGCATTGCCGGACGACAGTCTAGAAGCGTTGCGGTTATTCACTAATCTCGAAACCGAGACGCGAAAATTATTGCAGGTGGTGTTATTTGGGCAACCTGAGCTTGATGAAAGGCTTAAACGCCAAGAATTCAGGCAATTAAGACAACGTATTACTTTTAGCTACAACCTTCGCCCACTGACATGGGATGAAACCGATGCTTATATTCGTCACAGATTAGCCATAGCAGGGCGTGCGGGCGAACCACTCTTTACATCACGGGAAACACGTCAAATTGCCTATGCGTCCCGAGGGATCCCCAGATTGATCAATATTCTTGCCCACAAAGCCTTGTTACTGAGTTTCGGCGAGGGTGCTACGCGTGTGCAAACCTCCCACGTTAAAGCGGCGATTCAAGACACTGAAGATGCGAGCGTGCGCCGATTATTGTCGTGGAAATGGCTGCCTTTTTTCACTCTGATAACTGTGGTGTTCGGTTTGGGATTACAACACGTTTTGAGGAGTGTTGTATGAGCGTGATCAACAAGATGTTGCAGGATCTCGACAAACGTCAGCAGGGGCATGAACTCAGCAATGTGGCTCAGCCGCAGGTGCAATATTTAGCTCGCAGGCGTTCATCATCTCATTGGCTGCTACTCTGTGGTGTGTCACTGCTACTCGGTGGCGGCGCGGTTTATGGCTGGCAATTTTTCATGGCAAAGCCTGCAGAAGCGACAGCTTCAGCTCAAGTGTATGAACAACATAGATTTACCGCTAAAACTGAGCCTGTGCGGATGGAGAGTGTTGCCTCAAACGAATCTGCACCTAACGTCGATACCGCTGCTGAACCCTTGAAGCTTGCGACTGCGAAGAAGATTGCGGCAGTGATGACAGCGAATAGTGAAGAGTTTGAACCAAGTGCCACCGAAGGGGCATCGAGTCAGGCACCAGAATTAGGAACCGCAAAAGAAGCTGAGCATGAGCAACAAGCTCAGTCTCAGTCGCAACCACAACCACAACAAAAACCACAAGCAGACGTGAGCCTTGTACTCGCAGATAACAAGGTCGATACGGTAAGCGAGCCAAGCCACTCGCAGCCAAATAGTGCGACATCGAGCGTGCGTAGCGCCGAGGTCACTGTAGCAGCGCCCTCTGCGTTAATGATGTCGGAGCGGGCCAGTGTGGCCGCCGATAATGAAGGTAACGCGAGTAATGGGCTTAACGTACAAGAAGTTAACGCTGATGCAGGTACTCATCGAATCGCGCCCAAAGAACAAGGGCAAATGGCAATTACTGAGGTGAAGTTAACGCCAAAGCAGCTGGCAAAGAAGCGGTTCACGCTAGCGAGCGAGGCAGAAAGGGATGGCAAGCTCAAAGATGCCATTAGTTATTATGAGCAAACATTAGCGCTTGAACCCAGTATGCACGAAGCGCGCAAGCAATTGGCTGCGCTGCATTATGGGCAAGGTCAATTAGCCAAAGCCAGTGAAGTGTTACAGCAAGGCATGCTGTTATTCCCACAGCAGTTAGACTTTGCCTTATTGCTCGCTCGGGTTCAGCAAGCCGCTGGTCAGGCTGATCTCGCATTAGTGACGTTAGCTAACATACCTGATACGCATCCGCTGGCGAGACAAAAGTGGATGGCACAATCGGATCTGGCGCAAAAGCTAGGGCAGTTTTCAGTGTCGGAACAAGCCTACAGGCAGTTATTACAACAAGACCCCCAACAGGCTAAATGGTGGATGGGGCTGGCCTATGCGCTTGATTCGCAGCAGCAATTTACCCAAGCACGCCAAGCCTATCGGACTGCATTAGGCCACAGAGGCTTATCGGCGCAGGCGAGTGCCTTTATCGAACAACGTTTGACTCAGCTAGGAGATAGCCAATGAAACCCAGATTAAAAATGCGTTTGGGCGATCTGTTAGTTCAAGAAGCCATTATTACCGAAGCGCAGTTGCAACAGGCGTTAGGCGAGCAGCGCAATACGGGCAAAAAACTGGGCCGTACCCTCATTGATCTGCAATCGATTACAGAGCATCAGTTGCTGCAGTTTTTGTCGCAACAATTGAATGTGCCTTTGCTTGATATCAGTAAAATGCCAATCCCTGCGGAAGTCGTGCATCTTATTCCTGAGGTGCAAGCCCGACGTTTCCGCGCTTTAGCGGTTGAAGACAGGGGCGATAGCGTACTGGTAGCTATGAGTGATCCTGCCGATTTGCAGGCGCTCGATCACCTCGAAATGCTTATCGCACCTAAGCGTTTGAAGTTAGCGGTAGCGCCTGAGCAGCAACTGCTGCAAGCGTTTGATAACTTATATCGCCGTACAGATCAAATAGCTCAGATCGCCGGTAAGCTCGAAGAAGAATACGCCGCCGATGAGATGTTTGATTTAGCCAGTCTGACTTCTGGCGACAGTGACAATGAAACCACAGTGGTTAAGTTGCTACAGTCGATTTTTGAGGATGCGGTGCAAATGCGCGCCTCGGATATCCATATCGAACCCGGTGATAAAGCCCTACGTATTCGCCAGCGTATCGATGGCCAGCTACACGAAACGATTCTGAATGAAGTTAATATTGCCGCGGCTTTAGTATTGCGACTTAAGTTGATGGCTGGACTCGATATTTCTGAAAAACGTTTGCCGCAGGATGGCCGTTTCCACATGGAAATCAAAGGTCATCATATCGATGTGCGTATGTCGACCATGCCGATTTACCACGGTGAATCTGTGGTAATGCGTTTACTCGACCAATCGGCGGGGTTATTGACCCTAAACGAAACCGGTATGCCACCCGCAATTTTGGCGCGTATTCGTAAACAGATTAAACGTCCCCACGGCATGTTGTTGGTTACTGGTCCCACGGGTAGCGGTAAAACCACCACTTTGTATGGTATTTTGAGCGAGCTCAATACCGCCGACCGTAAGATCATCACGGTGGAAGATCCGGTCGAGTATCAATTGCCACGGATCAACCAAGTACAAGTTAACCATAAGATTGGCTTAAACTTTTCCAACGTATTGCGCACCACCTTACGTCAAGACCCCGATATCATCATGGTCGGGGAAATGCGTGATCAAGAAACCGTTGAGATTGGCCTTAGGGGCGCATTAACGGGTCACTTTGTGCTATCGACCTTGCACACTAACGATGCGGTCACCAGTGCGCTGCGTTTACTCGATATGGGCGCCGCCAGTTATTTAGTTGCCAGTGCCTTAAGGGTGATTATTGCCCAGCGTTTAGTGCGCCGCGTTTGCCATAACTGTGGCGTTGAGTATCAGCCGACACCGCAGGAAAAAGCTTGGCTGAGTAGTGTGAGTCGCAAAGATTTTACCCATGCAAACTTTAGAATCGGTACCGGTTGCCAGAGTTGCAACGGAAGTGGTTATCGTGGCCGTATTGGTATTTTTGAGATCCTCGAGCTCGACGAAAAGATGATCGATGCGATGCGTACCGGTAATCCGCAGGATTTCGCCAGAGCCGCGTTGCAGAGCCCTAACTTTACCCCGCTCGCCGAGTCAGCGTTGCAATATTTGAGCGAAGGCATGACGACCATTGAAGAGGTGGCTAAGCTGGTAGAGGACGTGAGTGAATCTCAGATACCTTTGTCGAAGGATATTATTAGCCAACAAGGCGTTGAGGCGTAATTATGCCGATTTATCAATACCGTGGACGCAGTGGTCAAGGTCAATCCGTTACGGGGCAGTTGGATGCCGCGTCGGAAAGTGCTGCCGCTGACATGCTATTGGCGCGGGGGATTATTCCCCTCGAAGTCAAAGTCGCTAAAGTGGTTAAGTCATTCTCACTGGCCCAGCTGTTTGGTGGAAAAGTTGCGTTAGAAGAATTACAGATCTTTACTCGGCAAATGTATTCTCTGACTCGTTCTGGCATCCCGATTTTACGGGCGATTGCGGGCTTGTCTGAAACGGCACATTCCCAGCGGATGAAAGATGCGCTCAACGATATTTCTGAGCAGCTCACCGCAGGACGGCCCTTGTCATCATCCATGAATCAACATCCCGATGTATTTGATTCCTTGTTTGTTTCTATGGTGCACGTGGGAGAAAACACCGGTAAGTTAGAAGATGCCTTTATTCAGCTGTCGGGTTATATCGAGCGTGAGCAGGAAACGCGGCGACGAATTAAATCGGCCATGCGTTATCCCATGTTTGTATTGATTTCGATTGCACTCGCTATGGTGATCCTCAATATCATGGTGATCCCTAAGTTTGCCGAGATGTTTTCTCGCTTTGGCGCCGACTTACCTTGGGCGACAAAAGTGTTGATAGGTACATCGAATCTGTTTGTGAATTATTGGGCGCTGATGTTGGTGGCGCTGATTGGCACTATCATTGGCATCCGTTATTGGCACCATACGGAAAAGGGCGAGAAACAGTGGGATAAGTGGAAACTGCACATCCCCGCCGTAGGATCGATTATCGAGCGCTCGACGTTAGCCCGTTATTGTCGCAGTTTCTCTATGATGCTGAGCGCTGGCGTGCCTATGACACAAGCCCTAAGTTTAGTGGCTGATGCGGTAGATAATGCCTATATGCACGACAAAATAGTCGGTATGCGCCGTGGGATTGAGTCTGGTGACTCTATGTTGAGGGTATCGAATCAGAGTAAGTTATTTACGCCATTAGTGCTGCAAATGGTGGCAGTGGGTGAAGAGACGGGGCAAATCGATCAATTACTCAATGATGCGGCAGACTTCTATGAGGGCGAAGTAGACTATGATTTAAAGAACCTCACTGCTAAATTGGAGCCTATTTTGATCGGTTTTGTGGCCGTGATTGTACTCGTATTGGCCTTAGGGATATACCTGCCCATGTGGGATATGCTTAATGTGGTCAAGGGCGGTAAATAATCGATATGGATAATGTTTATCTTCTATCTTATGTGTGGGGCTGAGGTTAAATGCAGACTCA
This sequence comes from Shewanella baltica, assembly GCF_900456975.1. Lineage (NCBI taxonomy): Bacteria > Pseudomonadati > Pseudomonadota > Gammaproteobacteria > Alteromonadales > Shewanellaceae > Shewanella > Shewanella baltica. The sequence continues at coordinate 4,233,831 of NZ_UGYM01000002.1, read as the reverse complement.
GCAAAAGGCAGAAAGCGATCTATTACGCATCTATGGGCGTATGATAACCATAGGGTTAGTGTTGGTTATCATGGCGGTGATCGGTGCTAAGTACTTTTTTACCCTACCGCAAATCGCGGCCCGTGGATTAGAAGTCGATCATGCGCGTTTTTTAAATGTACTGGTGATGGCGCGCTCCCAATGGTTATCTTTGGGTAAGCCGGCGCAATTGCAGTTGAACTGGGAGGCGTTTGGCAATTCCGCCAAGGAAACTGAGTCGAGTGTCGTTGATGTGAATGGTTTAGGTTGGCCGCAACCTAAACAGTTAAACGGCCAAGGTTGCCAAGATTTGTGGCAGCAACTTATGGGTGCCGAAGTGGATAACGCAGGGCTGGTTGCTGATTATTTAGTTAAGGATAACAGCTGCCACTATCGGTCGCACAATGGCGATAGTTTAGGCTATCAACTGAACTCTGGCAGGGTCATTTTTTTGACTGCACCCTAAAATATTGTTAACTCAAAGGCTTTTTAAAATTGATTTAGCTGTTAGAATAAAATTTCTTAAGTATGGGGCATATATATGAAAACTAAGCAAACAGGTTTCTCATTAATAGAGCTTGTGATTGTGATTGTAATTTTAGGGCTACTCGCCGCAACCGCGATCCCACGATTCTTAAATGTCACCGATGATGCTGAAGACGCCAGTGTTGACGGCGTGGCCGGTGGTTTATCGACTGCCGTTAGCTTTGTACGTTCGCAGTGGGAAGTCGATGGGCGCCAAAATAGCAGTGTGATCTTAGATGGTACGTCAGTTTCGCTCGATCCTCGTTTTGGTTATCCAACGGGAACTTCAGTGACGGATGTGACTGCTATGACTGATGCGAGTTGCCAACAAGTATTTAATACCGTGCTGCAGAGCGCTCCTCGTAATGTGCTCTACACTCAAGATGCGCGTAATCAACGTTATACCGTGCGCGTGATTGATGGCGCAGGAGGTAGCGCTAATTCGATTGCAGGCACTGTCGTTGCTGGTTTAGATTTATGTGTTTATCACCAAGTGGCTTCACTGGTGCTAAATCAAACAACTGGCGTACCGACTCCTACACCGGATTTATCAACAGCTGGTGCGAAAGGGATAGTGTATAACCCTGGTACTGGTAGAGTGTTAAGCTTTACTCAAACGCCATTTGTGCCATAGGCTGTAATTAACAGTTTTATTTTGTTCATGTTTTAAGTAACTTAGTTCAGAAGTGACTTAACTTAATTAGTACTCACACGAGTACTCACTGATAAAGAAAGGTAGTTTGATATGAAAAGACAACAAGGTTTTACCTTAATTGAATTAGTCGTAGTGATCATTATCTTAGGTATTCTTGCTGTCACAGCGGCACCTAAGTTTATTAATTTGCAAGGTGATGCGCGTGCTTCTGCAATCCAAGGTATGAAGGGGGCTATTCAAGGTGCAAATAGCTTAGTTTATTCAAAAGCAGCATTAGCAGGTAAAGAGACAAAAGCAACTGATACATTAGATATCGCAGGTACTACCGCAACTACCGATGATGTCGCCATTGTTTATGGTTATATGGCTGCAACAAAGGCTGCTTTAGAGGCTGGTATGGATGTGAAATTTGATGCTGGTAGTTCTCCAACTGCTTCTGGTAATAATGACTGGATCATTAACGAAATTAGTACAGGTGCAACTATATGGCAACGTGGCGCTCCTGCTGATGTAACTACAACTGGTTCTGAAGCAAGCTGTAAGATTGTTTACACTGCGGCAGCAAGTGCAGGTGCTTTGCCAACGATTACTCTAACAGATAACGGTTGTTGATTTATTTTGTATTAGAAGGCCTGCCTAGCAGGCTTTTTTTTTAGGTAAAATGCGGTTCTTACATGATGTTAAAGAAATGAGTCCGCCAAATTTGCCGACATTTATTTGCGTTAATCATACCGTTGGCAGAAACTGAACTTAGCACTTGAAATCAGCAATTAACCCGAGCGATGCTTAACTTCTCTATGTCAAAACAGGCCGGATTTACCTTAGTCGAATTAGTGACGACCATCATCTTGATTTCAATTCTTGCTGTGGTTGTATTACCTCGCCTATTTACCCAGTCTTCCTACAGTGCTTATAGCCTACGTAACGAGTTCATTAGCGAGCTGCGTCAAGTACAGCAAAAAGCGCTCAATAATACTGACAGGTGTTTTCGTGTAACTGTTTCTGGCACTGGTTATCAAGTGAGTCAATTCTCAGCCCGAAATGGGGCAGCTTGTTCTGGTACTGCATTATCGCCAAACCCGCTTTATAGCCAAGCTTTTCAAGGTGGTGCTCAATTAGTGCTAGTAGGCCCTAACAGTACTAACAGCAGCAACTTCAGCCTCGATTTCAATATCAATGGTAGACCTTCGTTGGCTTGTAATGGGCCATGCATTAATGTGATTGCTAATGACACTGTGATGATTAATGTCTCTAGCGAGGGTTATATTTATGCGAATTAATCCTTTGCTGTTTTCAATAAAAAAATCAATAAAAGCATCCAAAAAAGCTAAACCACAGCAAGGTTTTACCCTTATCGAATTAGTCATTGGTATGTTGGTGATGGCCATTGCAATAGTGATGCTAACCAGCATGTTATTCCCCCAAGCTGATCGTGCGGCCAGTACCTTACATAGAGTACGCAGTGCTGAGCTTGCACATTCGGTGATGAATGAAATCTGGGGTAAACGTTACGATCAAAACACTAATGCCAATGGTGGCACACCAGCCTGTGGTAGTCCGCTCGGTAGTAATTGTTCAACGTCATTAGGCCCTGAGTTCGGTGAGAGTCGTAACAACTTTAACGATGTGGATGATTACAACGGCTTAAATGAAACCGCGACTATGCTCAATTCGACCCAAACCTATGCAAATGCTTATCTTAACTATCGCTTAAGCGTCACTGTCGCCTATGGGCCTGCGCCTAATACTAAGCTAGTCACCATTAATGTGACTACGCCCGACAACGAAGTGATTACTTACAATATGGTGAGGAGTAATTACTGATGGCCTCACCTTTATCTGCGGTTAATAAAAAATCCACACTAGGTTTTACCTTGGTCGAGATGGTCACTGTTATCTTGATTCTGGGGATTCTTGTGGTCGGGGTGAGTAGTTTTATTATTTTTGGTACGCGGATTTTTGTTGAGTCGAGTTCAGTCGATCAAGTGCTCAGTCAGAGCCGTTTTGCCGTTGAGCGAATGACCCGTGAGCTGCGTAGTGCCTTGCCCAATAGCCTGCGAGTTAATACCGATTCGCTAACCTATCAATGTATTGAATTTGTGCCTATCGAGGCCAGCACGACTTATCTCACTATGCCAATCATCCCCGATGCTGCCGCGAGCACTGGGATAGTTATTCTAGATAATACGGTGAGTGCGATTCGCGTGAATCAATTCGCTTGGATCTATCCCTTGATTGATGCCGATGTGTATAGCAGCGCGAGACAAAAGCGGGCACAGGTTAAAACGATTGCTACTTCGCCTTCCCCTTTGGAGCATCAAGTTACGCTGACTTTTACTGCGCCAACACGTTTTGCAGAAGCATCACCACGGCAAAGGATCTATTTTGGTTCGAGTCCAGTGAGCTATTGCTTTGAAAAGGGGCCAAGCGGCAATGAATTACAATTATTGCGTTATGCTGGTTATAACTTTAATGCCGTTCAGCCAAATCCTGCCGCTATGCCTACCACTATGGGCACGGGCGTGCTAATGGCGCAAAGTGTGGCAAATGTTTTAAATAATGGTGCTGATTTACCGCTGATTTTAACGCCATCTAGCCTAGTGAATAATGCCATGGTGCATTTACAACCGCGGTTTAATGTAAATGGTGAGACGTTCCAATATCGACATCAAGTGCAGGTGATCAATGTTCCTTAATTCACAGCGTCGCTCGATAGGGCGTAATTCAGCATCCAGATCATCACTATCAAGATCAAAATCTTACGCACTGCCTGAGCGCCAGCGTGGTAGTGCGTTAATCATTGGTGTGTTTGTGATTACCGTGATGTTTCTGCTGGCATCGGCACTGATCAATATTGTGGAAGACGGTGATGTTGGGCTCACCCAAGAAGTATGGGGAACCCGTGCCTTTGCAGCGGCGAACAGTGGCGCCGATGCGTTGCTGGCTAAGCTGTTTCCATTGAATGGCAATGTTGGAACGTGTTTAGCATCAGATGTTTGGACACCGCCCGATGTAACTGGTTTTCATGCCTGTAGTGTGACGTTGACTTGTACAGCATATGCGGTAGACACAGTCACTCAATATCGAATCAGCAGTAAAGCGGTATGCGAAAGCGGCGAAACGCGCGTCAGCCGACAAGTTGAGGTAGAAGCCCGTGGGAATTAATCTTTTTCATCGTGCCATATTGGCAGTACTTATCTTGAGTTTCCCTTCTGCTGTGATGGCATTCGACCCTATTGACCAGAGTGTTATTTTTGCCAAGGTTGCTCAAGGGCATCATGGCGATAACTCTAACGTATGCCATCAGATATCATCGCCACAGCTGATGATAAACGGTAATGGCATTATTAATGGTACTGGTGGTGCTGCATTAGATTATTGTTCGAGTAACGATGGCAGCGGGCTTGCTAATAACAGTTGTGATAACGGTTCTGGTGGAGTGCGTAAATGTACTATCGATGGCAGTGATATTCGAGGGTTAAAATTAACTGGGAGCAATGCTTTTTTATCGAGTAGCGGCGCTGGTGGCGGTTATGGTTCTTGTAATAGTGGCGAGCAATTAACACTTGGTGCTAATGGGCAAAATCAGTTTAGCAATGTTTCGCTTTATTCTGCTTGTACTCTGACTCTATCGGCAACTCAAAATGAGTATCGATTTAACACTATCGCTATTGGGGGCGGGGCGACGCTCGTTTTATCCGAGGGGGACTATTGGGTAGATAGTTTTACCTTGAACCAAAATGCTAAGGTGATTTTGCAAGGTAATGTCCGCATTTTTACCAAACAAAAATTTGAGTTAAATGGCGGTAAATTTAATGAAAATAATACGGCTTCTGCACTTATTATCGGTTATAGCGATATTCAGCTAAATAGTGATGCTTTACTCAATGGGCGAGTTTATAGCGATGCAACATTAAGTTTAAATAATAACTCGATTATTAATGGTCGTGTCACGAGTCGTTATTTAGTCATGAGTGGTGGCAGTATTAATGAAGATTTGCCTGTTGCACCGCTACAATTACAGTTTGGTAAAGCGACCACTACTTCAGTGACGTTTGCCAATGCTTTCCCTGTTGGCGTGAAACCACTTATTTTCCTTATGCCGACAATATCAACGGCGAATACTAGCAACGATGGACCTGCATCAACCTTTGTATCATCTGTGACTAATACCGGATTTACTTGGGTGCAAAGTGAACCAACGAGTCCCTCAAACCGCTATATCGCTTCGAATAGTATGCCGGAAGTGCATTGGATTGCTGTGACGGCAGGTTCACATGTTTTATCCGATGGCAGTCAACTTGAAGCAGGTAGAATCTCTACCGTTAACGCATTGAACATGAGTAACTCTGCCTGGACGAATGTGCCGCTGAATACGTCTCTGAATGTCGTATTGAATCAGTTGCAGACGCGCAATAATTCTTCCTGCTGGCTGACAAGCGTGGCACAGTTAAATTCGAGTGGTATTCAACTCAATTTAGATACCTCTGAGGTCCGTTCTGGAACTCAATGTAAACCTGGTAATCTGCGAAGTTTACAATCAGAAACGATTGGTTATTTAGCGGTAAAATCCAGTGTTGGCACAGTCATACTGAATGGTGAGGATGTTCACTATCAATTCGGTACTGCACTTACCCACACAGGCGGGGGAAATACTAAAACGCTGGCTGAGCAATGTGCTTACAACACGAGTTTGACTGGATTTGTTAATCCTCCGACTTTAGTCGCGGGGAAAGATTCTCGTCGAGGTGGCGATGGTGGCTGGCTAAGACGCTGTAATTTGAGTGCAACTCAAGTCAGTATGGTGAACGACGAAGATACCTATGGCGATAGTGATCGTAGTCATCTTGCTGAAGACTATGGCTTTGTTGCGCTGGAGAAAGTCGCGCCAGTTGAAGAGTGTTTTACTGATGACTTTTCCCGCAGCAGCTTAGGTAACGATTGGGCAACGAAAGTGCTGGGTTCTTCTACTCCGCCGGCTATCAACGGGGGGCGATTAAGAATCACGCCAGCATTGGGTAATCAGGCCACTGCAAGTACTTACCAGCGGTTATTTCCTGCTGAAGGCAATCTCGTCACGATAGAGTTTGATTATTATGCTTGGTCACCTACATCTGGAACGGGAGGTGATGGGGTTGCGGTTATTTTATCGGACGCTTCTGTTACACCGCAACCTGGCAGCTTTGGCGGTTCACTCGGATATGCACAACGTGATGATGGTACGCCGGGCTTTGCGGGAGGTTGGATTGGTGTCGGTTTAGATGAGTATGGTAATTTTTCCAATCCGAATGAGGGGAAGATCGGTGGCCCTGGATTTAGATCTCAATCGGTAACATTACGCGGTTCTGTGGCGGCAAATTATCAGTATTTGGCTGGTACCGCGGCGAATTTGAATCCTAGAATTGATGTTCGTAGTACGTCAACCGCAGCACCCAATCATAAATATCGGATTAAAGTTGATTCAACTATCACAGGTCAAGCTTGGGTATCGCTAGACAGAGATGTGCGTGATGGTAATGGATATCAGGTACTTGTCCCTCGATTTAATGCGAGAGCGATATCAGGTCAAGATTCTGTTCCTGCCGATTTTTATCTGTCATTTACGGGTTCTACTGGTGGCGCCAATAACAACCACGAAATCGATAATTTTAAAGTTTGTGCAATAAAATCCAAACCGATTGGCTTACAAGTACATCATTTTGAATTTGATTACTCATCATCACCGCTCACCTGTAAGGCAGAGCCTATGCAGATCAGAGCGTGTGCTGATGGAAATATTCCTTGTACCCTGTTTACTGATCCAGTTAGTGCGCAATTGTCACTGAATCCTGCTAGTAATGGCGGTTGGTACCAAAATGGCAGTAGTGTTAGTAATGTCGGTTTCATCAACGGAATCGCCTCTGTTGACTTACGTCATAATGTCACCACCCCAGTCACAATCGGAGTATCGAGTTCAAATCCTGCCACCGTCCCTGGTAGTAATACCTTGTGCCGCAGTGGCGCTGGCGCGTTATCAACCGCGGCTTGTACGCTGTCATTTGCAGATAGCGGCTTTTTAATTGATATGCCAGATAAATTGGCCAATAAAGCCCAAAATGCGACTATTTCTGCGGTCAGGAAGTCAAACGACAACCTAGAGTGCGTGCCGACGTTTGCTGGTCAAACAAAAAGGGTCGATTTATGGAGTCAATATATTTCGCCTGTCGCTGCATCTATGTTTACCCCAACAGCCGTTAGCGTTAACTCAACGCCTATCAGCGGTTCGAGTTCGTCACCTTCTTCCCTGAATTTATCCTTTGATGCCAGCGGTAAAGCAACAATAGCGGTTAATTATGGCGACGCTGGTAAAGTTGGGCTAAACGCCAAATATACCGGTGTCGCAGGCACTCCCGATGAAGGGCTGGTGATGATAGGTAGCGATCCCTTCGTCAGTTTTCCCGTTGGTCTGTGTGTTACGCCCAAAGACAGCGGTGCTTTGTGCCCTGCGGGAGACGTTAGCTGCGCTGTGTATAAAAAAGCCGGTGAGAGTTTTAATTTGCAGATTGCTGCTAAAGCCTGGGTTGCAGATAACGACAGTAATTATTGTGATAACCCTAGCACGCCCAATTATGTCCAATCCGGTATTGCGTTATCCAGCCAACTGGTGGCGCCAAGTCCCGGTGCTCAGGGCGTAGTCGGTATTGCCAGTTACGATCAAGTGGCCGCGACAAATAATCTCAATACAGTCGTTCAAAGTATCAGTGAGGTGGGGGTATTTACCTTTAGTGCTGCGCCGCCCGCGAGTTACTTGGGATCAAGTTTTTACTCAATACCACTGGCAAAGAGTACCAACATAGGCCGATTTGTTCCTGACCGCTTTGGGGTGAACGCACCGAGCGTAATGCCTGCATGTAGCAATAGCTTTAGTTATATGGATCAAAATTTTGCTGTGGCATTTAATCTTAAAGCGCTAAATATCGCTGGCGTTGTGACCAAAAATTATCGTGGCAGTTTTGCTAAGGCATCGGGATTGCTGGTGGGGGAAAATAATGATGATGGTAATGATATGCAGGCACGATTAAATGACGTGGTTGTACCTTTGCAATCGAGTTCTTGGGTGATAGGTGAGGCTAACATAGATTATCAACCCCATTTCTCGCGCCTCCCTGCTTTAGTAGGTGGTGAAGTTGATGGTACCTATGAACAAATGCTGTTGGGGATTAAAGTATTTGATAATGACGGTAATGTGAGTTCAGTAGCAACACCCAATATGAATGCTGCCACCCTTGGCGACTGCAGTGTCGGTAGCAATTGTGATGCAGTTGTATTATCCGCTAACCAACAGAAATATCGTCATGGCCGTGTGGTGATGGATAACACCTATGGTCCTGAAACTGAAATACTGCGTATGCCGACTCGGGCCGAATATTGGAATGGTAGCAGTTGGGTATTGAATACCAACGATAGCTGCACCACTGCAGTGTATGGTTTGGGTTCGCAAGTGGACAATGCCGGCCTTGGCTACAATTTTGATCCCGACTTAGTGGTGGGGCAAAGTGTTACTCGTTCTGGCGGGACTGCAACGTTCCAAGCTGGCCAATTTGAGTTGCTCTGGCAAGCGGTCATCTCAAGTGGTGCGCCATACCGCGGTCAAGTGACTGCGCCCTTGGATGTGCCGACATGGCTTGAATGGTACTGGAATTGGAATAGTGTATCACCAACAGATCTTACTGATCCGCGGGCAAGTGCGTATTTTGGTCGCTACCGAGGGCATGACAAAATTATCTATTGGCGTGAGGTAAACTAATCTGAGTTATCTCAGCTATTGAATCGAGCTGAGTCTTTCGTATGAAATGCGCATCAGTTTCAGTTATTGCAGTCGACTAAAACCCTAGTGGCAAATTTTAAATGCAAGCTACTAGTGTGATATTTGTTGTTGGCTTGTATGTTTCTTTGTTTTTGGCTGTCGATATTTTCGTCAATAAACAGTATTTCCCGCTTAAATACTGTTTTTTAGAGGACGATTTGAAAAAAAATCACCTCATTAGCGATTGTTAACCTCATCGGTCTTGTGGAATCAGGGTGGCATTGATAAAGTTAGCTGATTTTTCTTTTCTTCTGACTCCACAGAATACAGGCTAGTTACATGTTTAAGAAGCTACGCGGCATTTTTTCTAATGATCTATCGATCGATTTGGGTACAGCTAACACATTAATTTATGTTCGTGGCGAAGGCATAGTGCTCAATGAGCCTTCTGTTGTTGCTATACGTGGTGAGCGTGGTGGCTCCGGTCAGAAATCTGTTGCCGCGGTCGGCACAGAAGCTAAACAAATGCTCGGCAGAACGCCTGGCAATATCCAAGCTATCCGCCCAATGAAGGACGGTGTAATCGCTGACTTTTATGTGACTGAGAAAATGCTGCAGCACTTTATCAAACAAGTGCACAACAATAGCTTTTTTCGTCCAAGTCCACGGGTTCTAGTGTGTGTGCCAGTTGGCGCCACTCAAGTTGAACGCTGTGCGATCCGTGAATCAGCCATGGGCGCTGGTGCTCGCGAAGTGTATTTGATTGAAGAACCTATGGCTGCTGCGATTGGAGCGGGTTTACCTGTATCTGAAGCGACGGGTTCTATGGTAGTGGACATCGGTGGTGGTACCACTGAAGTCGCGATTATTTCGCTGAATGGCGTAGTGTATTCGTCTTCCGTCCGTATCGGTGGTGATAAGTTTGATGATGCGATCATCAACTATGTTCGCTGTAACTACGGTAGCTTAATTGGTGAAGCCACGGCTGAGCGTATCAAGCACACTATTGGTACAGCTTATCCTGGCGATGAAGTGCTAGAGATCGAAGTCCGCGGCCGTAACTTGGCTGAAGGTGTACCTCGTAGCTTTACACTGAACAGCAACGAAATTTTAGAAGCATTACAAGAGCCATTATCTGGCATCGTAAGTGCTGTGATGGTGGCGTTAGAGCAATCTCCACCAGAATTAGCTTCAGATATTTCTGAGCGCGGTATGGTGTTAACGGGCGGTGGTGCGTTATTGCGTGATTTAGACCGTTTATTAATGCAAGAAACCGGAATTCCAGTAATGGTGGCGGACGATCCATTGACCTGCGTAGCACGTGGCGGTGGTAAAGCCCTCGAAATGATTGATATGCACGGCGGCGATCTGTTCTCCGAAGAAACCTAATTTAACTTCGGTATAGGGCGGTTAATCACCGCCTTAGCTTTCCTATGAAGCCAATTTTTGTTCGTGGTATTTCAAACCAATTCCGTCTGACACTGGCAATTATTTTGTCGGTGATTATGCTCGTGGCTAATCATCGCCTCGATCCTGCGCGGCAATCCCTGTCCTCCGTTTTTAGTCCATTGCAGTATTTAGCCAGCGTGCCAGGTGTGGCGCTTGACTGGTCATCTGAAAGTTTTGCCACCCGCAATATGCTGGCGTTGCAAAATAAAGAGCTGCTCAGGCAACAACTGCTGATGAGTGAACGCTTACAGCGTTTCGAACACTTACGCCAAGAAAATGAGCGTTTGCGTGCACTGTTAGGCTCACCCGCCTATCTGGATTCGCGCAAGATGGTGGCCGAAGTGCTAGAGGTCGCCAGCGATCCTTTCCATCATTACGTGGTGCTGAATCATGGTTCCCGTAGCGGTGTATTTGTCGGTCAGCCCGTGGTGGATGCGCAAGGAGTTGTTGGCCAAGTAGTGCAGGTCAGTGAAATGACCAGCCGAGTGTTATTGCTTTCCGATGTATCGCACGGTTTACCTGTGCGTATTACACGTAATGATGTGCGCCTTGTCGCCAATGGTACGGGTGAGCTTGATGAGATTGAACTGCGCCATGTGGCCAAGAGTACTGACATTCGTGTCGGCGATTTATTGGTGACTTCAGGCTTAGGCAATCGTTTCCCCGAAGGTTATCCCGTTGCGCGAGTCATGGAGGTTTTGACTGAAGATGGCCAAAGTTACGCTCGAGTCACGGCCCAACCGCTAGCCGCTTTAGATCGTATTCGTTATGTGTTGTTGATTTGGCCGTCTCCCGATTCGGGTGTGACCTTGCCTAATCAGCCTACAGTCCCCGCTGCGGATCATTCGCTTATCGAAAACTCATCAAAAATCGGCAGTGCGAGTCCAGCGGAAGGCACATCTGCAGACACGACTAAGCCTGTGACTACACCCGCAGCCACTGTGGCCAAACCGGCAACGGAAACCACTCCTCCAGCGACTGAGGTGCACCAATGAGTTTTCAAGCCGCCAATGGGCGCTTCATTGTTTGGGTGACATTATTTATCGGCGTGATCAGCCAGATTATGCCTTTGCCGAGTGTGGTCGATGCTTGGCGTCCCGACTGGTTGTTGATGATTGTGCTCTACTGGTCTATCGCATTACCCCATAGATACAACATTTTAACCGCTTGGGTCTTAGGCCTAGTGTTGGATATTTTATTGGGTGCCACCTTAGGTGTGCGCTCTTTAGCGATGTCTTTGGTGATTTATGTCGCCATCTTGCATTGCCAGCGATTGCGAAATTTCCCTAAGTGGCAACAGTCGTTGGTGATCATGCTGCTCATTTGTATGTATCACTTAGTGATTTACTGGGTCGAGTTTGTCATGCAAGAGGCGGTGTTCGATACGGATCTATTCCTACCTGCGATTTCAGGATTAGTGATCTGGCCTTGGATATTTTGGATTCTCCGTCGGGTTCGACGCCACTATAAGGTTCGCTAACTGTGGATTTAGTTTTAGCTTCAACTTCGCCACGTCGCAAAGAATTATTGGCACACATTGGACTCGGTCGTCCTGAGTTTTGTTTCACGCAAGTGGCGCCGGATATCGATGAAACCGTGCAGCAAGGTGAAGCGCCAAGGGATTATGTACGACGTTTAGCCGCCGAAAAAGCCCATGCTGGACTGGCATTATGCGCAGATATGTCACAGCCTGCTGTATTAGGTTCTGATACTATCGTTGTGCTTGAAAACCAAATATTAGGCAAACCGCTGGATGTGGCCGATGCTAAGCGTACGCTCAGTGAATTATCTGGCCGAACGCATACAGTAATGACCGCTGTGGCGCTGACTTACCAAGCAGATGCAGATTTAAGCTTCAAAACCTCAGTGCGCTTAGTCGAAACACAAGTACGTTTTTGCGCCTTATCGGCCGCCGATATTGACGCTTATGTTGCTTCACAAGAGCCAATGGATAAAGCCGGCAGTTACGGTATCCAAGGACTTGGCGGTTGCTTTGTGGCTGCGATTGAAGGCAGTTATTCTGGCGTCGTGGGTTTACCTTTGGTTGAAACACGTGAGTTGTTAGCCGAGGTTGGGCTGATTTAACGCCTTGTTACTGGTATTGCGGCTTGAGGTTAGAATGAACCTTGTGGAGGTTTTAGGCTCTTAATCGAGTATCTCCATGAAGTTACCCTTAGCCTTGATCCTTTATTCGGTTTTCATGCTTAGATAGTGGGTAACTTCTAGTTTGTAACTTCGATTAATTAATCTAGTTTCCCGAATGGGGTGAGTCGTGAATACCAGTCGCTTAAATCCAAATAAAATACAGCGCAAGATGGGTTCAGAATTACTGATCAACGTAACCCCCTCTGAGGCGCGCGTAGCCTTAGTTGAGCATGGCGTGCTGCAAGAAGTACACATTGAACGCCGCATGAAACGGGGTTTAGTTGGCAATATTTACAAAGGTAAAATCAGCCGTGTGTTGCCCGGTATGCAAGCCGCTTTTGTCGATATTGGCTTAGATAAAGCCGCTTTTCTACATGCTTCCGACATAGTGCCGCACACTGAATGTGTCGCCGATGTTGAGAAAGGTCATTTCGTTGTCCGTGATATCGCCGAATTAGTCCGTCAAGGACAAGACATTATGGTGCAAGTGGTTAAAGATCCGCTGGGCACTAAGGGCGCACGCCTGACTACCGATATCACTTTGCCTTCCCGTTATTTAGTCTTTATGCCTGGCTCTAGCCACGTTGGCGTTTCCCAGCGTATCGAGCTTGAAGAAGAACGCAGTCGCCTTAAACAAATCACTTTGCCCTATGTCGATGATGACGGTGGTTTTATTATCCGCACCGCCGCCGAAGGAGTGGGTGAGGATGAGTTATCCCAAGATGCGGCGTTTTTAAGGCGTGTTTGGTCAAAGGTTAGTGAGCGACGTCAGCGCAGTGGTGTGTCGCTCTTATATCAAGATTTAGCCTTACCCGTGCGGATTGTGCGTGACTTTGTCGGTACTGAACTTGACCGTATTCAGGTCGATTCTCGCCGTACCTTTGCCGAGTTACAGTCCTTTGCCCAAGAGTTTATGCCTGAAATTGCCGAGAAGATTGAGCATTATTCAGGGCCTGCGCCCATTTTCGATCTCTACGATGTGGAGAACGAAATTCAACGTGCGCTTGGCCGTAAGGTTGAGCTCAAGTCTGGCGGCTATTTGATTATCGATCAGACCGAAGCCATGACGACTGTGGATATCAATACCGGCGCCTTTGTTGGGCACAGAAATCTTGAAGAAACCATTTTTAATACCAATCTCGAAGCGACCCAAGCGATAGCAAGGCAGTTACGTCTGCGTAATCTCGGCGGCATCATTATTATCGATTTTATCGACATGATGACGGCGGATCATAAGGCTCGGGTGCTCAGTAGCTTAACCAGTGCTTTGTCTAAGGATAGAGTGAAAACCAATGTAAGTGGTTTCTCTGGCTTAGGTTTAGTTGAAATGACCCGTAAACGAACTCGTGAGAGCTTAGAGCACGTGGTTTGCGGCGAATGCCCCGCCTGCCATGGCACGGGCAGCATGAAGACTGTTGAGACCGTTTCCTATGAAGTATTTCGCGAAATCATCCGCTTAAACCGCGCCTATGATGCCGATGAGTTCCTGTTGTACTGTTCGCCAGCCGTTTATCAAAGCCTGCATACCGATGAAAATCATCTGATTGCTGAGCTTGAGGTTTACATCGGTAAGCGTATCCGTTTGCAAAATGAGCCTATGTACTCACAGCACAAATACGATGTGGTGATGATGTAGTGGCGGCACCTTTTACTGCAAAAAAACTAAGTCGTTTTTGTTGGCAATTTATCGCGCTAATCTTAGTGCTATTTGCGCTTGCAGTGAGTTTGATCCGTGGCTTATTGCCACAGGTTGATGGGGTGCGTCAGCAACTGGTTGATTACGTAAAAAGCGAATATAAGGTTGATGTGCAAGTGGGGGAATTATCCGCCCACTGGCAAGCGTTTGGTCCGGCAATTAACATAGATAATCTAGTTATCCCGCCGCAGGAACAACTGCCCGTCACCCTGATTATCAAGAATGTGCAAGTGAAGTTAGATTTTTGGCAATCGCTGCTGACCTTCACGCCGCGTATTGAAGATGTCAATTTTGATGGTGTCCATATCGCGTTAAATATGGACAAGCTGACCGAAAATAATCCCGCCGCAACTAATAAAACGCCGCAAGTTGATTGGCTCTATGCATTATTGCTCAAGCAACTCGACAGATTTTCGTTAACCCATGCCACAGTGCAGCTGCTCAGCTTGCGCCAAGAGTTTCGCCCGATCCATATTCGCCAGCTAAATTGGCGCAATAACGGCGAGCGTCACCGCGGTGCAGGGGAACTGTATCTTGATGATAATGCCTCTGAGCATGAATCTCTGGGATTACAGTTAGATCTCAATGGTGATGGCGCGAATCCCGACAGCTTAACGGGGCAGATTTATCTGGCGGCTAACTCATTAGACTTAGGTGAGTGGGCATCGCGTCAGCCTAATCCCTATGATGCGAGCAAAAAATTACCCTTAGAAGGGGTCGTTAATCTTAAGGCTTGGCTTACGTTTGCCGATCGCAGCATCAGTTCTGCCATGGTGCATTTTGAGCCGAGCTGGTTGCAATGGACCTTAAAGGAAGTGCCACAACGATTTGAAATCCAAGCGGGTGATATCGTTTGGCAGCCAAAGAATTCAGGTTGGGAAGTACAGAGCTCAGGGCTCGACTTTGTCACTAACGGTGAGCATTGGCCGCAGTTAACGCTGGCGGCTAAGCGTCAACATGACGAATTCTTTGCCTATGTGAATCAAGTTAACACTCAAAACCTGTTACCCCTGTTACCGCTATTCCCCGGAGTCGATAAAGCCGTATTACATCAATGGCATGCCTTAGCGCCTGAAGCCAGTATTGGGCCCATTCGACTGTATCAAAAGGCCGATCAGCCTTTGCTCGCTACTTCTGAGGTGAAACAGTTACATTGGCAGAAGGTCGACGGTATCCCCAATACTCATCCTTTGGATCTGAACTTACATTGGCAAGACCAGACGCTGTATTTCTCTTTGCCTACACAAGTTTATACCGTGGATTTTGGAGATGAATTTTCGGCGCCACTCGTCTTTAACGGTGCGGCAATTGATGGTCAGTTCAATACTGCAGAGTTGAGTTTAAATCTGCCGCAGTTGCAGCTTGAGAACGATGACATAGGCTTAGATGCCGCGCTTAAATTGGATTTCAGTGCTGCGGCGCATATGGCGCTGGCCGCTAATGTTCATATCAATAATGTCGCCAATGCCGACAAGTATTTCCCCAATAAGGCGATGGGTGAATCACTGGCCGAGTATTTGGATACAGGACTTAAAGCGGGTCAGACCCAAGATGCGCAAGTTGTTTGGCGTGGTCCGTTAAACGGGTTCCCTTTCGATGACAATAGCGGCGTGTTTCAAGCGGCATTTACTTTAACGGATGCCCAATTCCAGTTTCAACCCGATTGGCCTGCTGTCACAGACTTATCCCTTAATGCTTTGTTTGAAAATGCTCGTATGGATCTTTGGCTCAACCAAGGCAAGCTGATGAACGTGGATGCCACGGGGGCCCATGTATTTATTCCCGCGATTGGCGAGCACACGCTGCTAAGGATTGAAGCTGAACTTGCCACTCAAGGCAGCGCGGCGACTAAGGTGTTGCAAGCCTCGCCTTTGGCGGGTTCAGTGGGTAAAACCTTAGATATCGTGCAAGTACAAGGCGCTGTGACTGGCAATTTGGATATCAGTATTCCGCTGTATGACGGAGGCGCAGAAGATATTCGTGGTCAAATTAGTTTTGATAACACGCCTGTGTATATTGCCCAGCCCGGACTGCAGCTTAATGGCGTAACGGGTATCGTCGACTTTGCGAATGAGGTGGTGACAGGTAAAGGTATTAAAGCGCGTTTGTTCGAACAGCCGCTCAACTTAACCTTTGATACTCAGCCTAAAGGCAAAGATTTTGGCCTTAATCTATTACTCAAAAGTCGTTGGGATCTGAATCGTCTCCCCGAAGAATTGCATAATCCTTTGAGTGATTTTTATCAGGGTAAAATCAGTTGGGACGGCGCTATGACTATGCTGTTTACTGAAAAAGGTTACCAAATTCAAGCCAAAGTGACTTCGGATATGCTTGGCACTCAATTGTCATTCCCGGGATATTTTGCCAAACCCGAAGATGAGCCACGGCCCTTAGTCGCTGAATTTGTTGGCGATCAAAATGATGCGACCTTAGATGTAAAGCTGGCGAGTCATGCTGAGTTTATCGGTGGTTTCGATGCCGAAAAAGGCGCTAACTTTAGTTATTTTGATTTGTTATTGGGGCGTTTATTCGATGAGGATGAAGCCCGAAATACTGAGAAAGGTCATATTCAAATTGACCTTGGTAAGGCAAAATTAGCCGACTGGTTACCTGTGATTAATGCCTTTGTTGGTCAAGAGAAATTACCTAAAACTGGCATCCTCGTGGACGATATTGACCATGACAGTTTATTCCCTGCCGTGGCGAGTATCGATTCCCATATTGGCCGCCTCGACCTTTTAGGGCAACAGCTGACCGAGCTTAGGCTCAATGCGAAACCCAATGAAACGGGCTGGCGTTTTAATACCGTTGCCAACGAATTTGACGGCTGGGTCGATTTCTATCCCAACTGGCGAACCCAAGGCCTCAAAGTT
This sequence comes from Shewanella baltica, assembly GCF_900456975.1. Lineage (NCBI taxonomy): Bacteria > Pseudomonadati > Pseudomonadota > Gammaproteobacteria > Alteromonadales > Shewanellaceae > Shewanella > Shewanella baltica. Next base: position 4,216,684 of record NZ_UGYM01000002.1, on the reverse strand, counting down.
GTGGCGAATAAATTCTATTTTTCACCTGAGGTTAAGTTGGATACCGATGCCGATTTTGCCAGCGATCAAGTGCTGACGAACCTGCCACCCGTGGCCGTGAATGTGGAAGATTTTCGTTTCTTCGATAAACCTTTTGGCAAGCTAGTCTTGCAGGCGAGCCCCCAAGCGGCGGGCTATAAAATCCAAACTCTGTCGTTGACTACGCCCAATGTCAATTTGCAGGGCAGTGGCATTTGGCAGCAACAGGCTGGGCAGAATAAAACTGATCTGAGTGTTGAATTGAACGCCACTCAGTTTAATTATCTCTCGGCTCAGTTGGGCATAGATCCCGGCGTCAATGAAGCGCCATTAAAGGTTAACGCGGATTTATCTTGGCAAGGTGCGCCTTATGCTTTCTCCCTCGAAACCTTAAATGGCAAGGTGAAGTTCGACTTAGGCAAAGGGCATTTATCTCAGGTGAGTGATAAGGGCGCACGCATTTTCTCCCTGTTCAGCTTAGATTCTCTGGTGCGTAAACTATCGCTGGATTTCACCGATGTCTTCGGTCAGGGAATGTATTTCAACTCCTTCAATGGCAATCTGCAAATTGATAATGGCGTTGTGAAAACCACTGATACCGAAATGGATGCGATTGCGGGTAATATGAAGGTCCGTGGCTATACGGATCTCACCACTGAAAGTTTGAATTATGATATCCGCTTTGTGCCGCAATTGGCCTCGAGTGTGCCGACTGTGGTATTGCTCAGTACCAGTGCGTGGACACTCGGCCTGGGCGCATTTGCCCTGACAAAAGTGCTTGAGCCTGTGATTGAAGTAATTTCAGAAATTCGTTTTCGGGTGACAGGCACTATGGCTGAACCTGTGGTTGAAGAGCTGGAACGTAAGAGTAAAGAGATTGAAATTCCAGAGGCTATTCTACCTGTTGTCGGAGTTGAGCGCCCAGCGGCGCCAACCGAAGCTCAATCAACAGAAGCTAAGCCAACTGAAACTAAGCCAACTGAAACTAAGTTAACTGAAGCTCAGTCAACTGAAGTCAAACCAAACGACGCTAAATCTGAGCCAACTCAAGCGCCACTTTCTCCAATATCAGAGCCACAGCTTCAAGAAGCACAATCAGAAGCGCTTGAGCTACAAGACATTAAGCCTGAAGAGGCCAGAACTGAAGAATCAAAGTCAGAAGAGCCAAAGCCAGCCACAGATCAAATTAAAGCGCCCGATTTAAAGTTGGTGCAACCTCAAGCAACGCCTTCGCTTGAAGTACCGAGCACGCCCGCCACACCAGAGAATCAGCCAGCAGTAGAACCGATTAAGCAAATTCAGGGAGATCAGAATGCACATCAGCCTGTTGCAATGTCAGAGCAGTCGCGACGTCAGCGCCAATCTGCTGTTTATCGAATCGCAGCTTAACGAACTCAAACGGGATGCCGATGTGCCCCATTTAGTCGTGTTGCCCGAATGCAGTTTACTGTTTGGTGGCCACGAAAGTCAGCAACTCGCCTATGCGGGTGATGCTCATCAGAGTCCGCTCAAATCGGCGTTAAGTGCACTGGCCGCCAAATATCAGGTATTTATGGTGGCAGGTACTATTCCGGCGCTGGCTGAGGATGGCCGTGTCTATAGCCGCAGTTATCTGTTTGATGATAAAGGTGATACTTTAGGGCATTACGATAAGCTGCATCTCTTTGATGTGGATGTTGCCGATGGTACAAAGCAATATCGCGAGAGCGAAACCTTCTGCCCCGGTGATCACATTAGCGTTATCGATACACCTTTTGGCAAAATTGGCCTAGCCATCTGTTATGATTTACGCTTTCCCGACTTATTTAGGGCGATGCGTCTTGCGGGGGCCGAGATCATTACCTTGCCGTCGGCCTTTACCAAAGTGACCGGTGAAGCCCATTGGCAAGTATTGCTACAGGCAAGAGCCATTGAAACCCAATGCGTTATTCTTGCTGCAGCTCAGTGGGGACAGCATAACGAAGGCAGTCGTGAAACTTGGGGGCAGAGCATGATAGTCGGTCCTTGGGGCAATATTTTGGCTGAACGTAAAACGGGTACGGGTTGGGTGCAGGCTGAGGTCGATTTAACCGAACTGCACAGTATTCGCCGTAAAATGCCCGTGATGCAGCATAATCGTTTCCTTGAGCCAAGCTTGAAATAACCGCCCGCACTGGCGAGCGGCAATACCGAATTAGACAGCGATTTACGTACAGAATTAGTACAGCGAATTTACACTCAGAATATCAAGATCCCTTGGGGTCAAAGAGAGCATAGATGCCATTTTTAGCACAAGTAGAGCAAAGTTTATTGAAGAATGGGTTAGCGTTAGAGGGTCTGCAAACCTATCTAAACACCATACATCAGCACAAAATCGATTATTCCGATCTCTATTTTCAAGGTAGTCGCCACGAGTCTTGGGTGCTGGAAGACGGCATCATTAAAGACGGTAGTTTCCATATCGAACGCGGTGTGGGCGTGCGTGCAATCAGCGGTGAAAAAACCGGTTTCGCCTATGCCGATGATATTACGCCAGCAGCCCTAAGCGCTGCCGCTCAGGCCGCCCGTGGCATAGCCAGTGCCGGTGAGCAAACTCAGGTTCAAGCCTTTAAACGTCAAAAAGCCTTGGCGTTATACGACAGCTTAGATCCGATTGCGGCGATGGAAGAAGTCAAAAAAATCAATCTGCTGAAAGAAGCCGATGCTTTTATTCGCAGTTTAGATAGCCGCATTATTCAAGTCGTTGTTAGCCTTGCAGGCGTACACGAAGAAATCCTTATCGCTGCCAGCGATGGCACTTTAGCGGCCGATATTCGTCCTTTAGTGCGCTTTAACTGTAGCGTGATCTTAGAAGAAAACGGTAAACGTGAACGTGGCGGCGCCGGTGGCGGTGGTCGTCATGATTACGGCGTATTAATGGCAAGCGATGACACAGGTTTACCTATGTGTTTTGCCTTTGCCCGCGAAGCTGTGCGCCAAGCGCAGGTCAATCTTAATGCTATCGATGCACCAGCGGGCGAAATGCCAGTGGTGTTAGGCAATGGCTGGCCGGGCGTATTACTCCATGAAGCAGTTGGACATGGTTTAGAGGGCGACTTTAACCGTAAGGGCAGCAGTGCTTTCAGCGGTAAGATGGGTCAGTTAGTCGCCTCTAAGTTAGTGACTGTGGTCGATGATGGCACCTTGCCTAATCGTCGCGGTTCACTCAGCATTGACGATGAAGGTGTTCCGACCCAAAGAACCGTATTGATTGAAGACGGTATTTTAAAGGGTTACATCCAAGACAAACTCAATGCTCGTTTGATGGGCGTTGCGCCAACGGGTAATGGTCGTCGCGAATCTTACGCGCATTTACCTATGCCACGTATGACTAACACCTATATGACGGCGGGTGAGTCGGATCCAAGCGAGATCATTAAGTCAGTGAAGAAGGGCATTTACGCCCCGAACTTTGGCGGTGGCCAAGTGGATATCACTTCGGGTAAGTTTGTGTTCTCCGCATCCGAAGCCTATTTGATTGAAAATGGTGAAGTCACACAAGCCATTAAGGGCGCCACTTTAATCGGTAACGGCCCTGAGGCTATGAGCCAGATTTCTATGGTCGGTAACGATATGGCTTTAGATCAAGGTGTTGGCGTTTGCGGTAAAGACGGTCAAAGTGTCCCTGTAGGCGTAGGCCAACCCACCTTGAAGTTAGATCGCTTAACTGTGGGTGGTACGGCTTAGTATTTGTTGAGCTTGTAGATGCGCGATGGCGATAAGCGTGGTAACTGGCAAAGCTTTGTTCGGCTTTAGGCTCATATTGAAATGTAGCTCATGCTTATTTTCAAGTGCATGAGCATGTTGAGCGCCAAGGAGCAAAACTGAGATAAATCGCCTTAGTCGCTCGGTCGAAGAGTACTAGGTTCGATCCTCTGTGATCGTCCTTCTAGCCGCTTACCATGATGGATGTTATCATTCGCAAAGGAAATTAGAGTAACTACTCTAGAGGTGTTAATGAAACTATCACGTGTGGCTTGGCTGTGTTTACTGCCCTTGCCTTGTTTATTGCCTTTGGCTGGCCATGCCCAGCCCACGAGCTTCACCGACGCTTGGCAACAAGTGCTGAAGGTGAGCGATAAGTTGCAAGCGCAATCCCAGGAAGTTAATCGCGCTAAAGGTGAAGAAGAGGCGGGCGAGAGCTTAAATCTGCCCTCCTTGAGCCTTAATGGCAGTTATACCCACCTCGAAAAACCGATTGAACTGGATCTTCGGGATCTCAATCCCTTAGCCTCCCTTGATCCCGCGACGTTACCACCCGCCCTTGGCGGTGCTCTGGCGAGCATTCCGGGGTCAATGTTTGTCACGCCTTTTACCGAGCAAGATATCTTCCGCGCGAGCTTACAAGCCATGTGGCCGATTTATACGGGCGGGCAGATCACCGCAGCCCAAGGTATACACGCGGCTATGGTGGCTGAGAAGCAACAAGAGTTACAGCTCGCCACCCGTGATTTATTTACCCTGCTGGTAGACAGATATTACGCTGTCGATGTCACGCTGGCATTGGTGAACACCCAAACCGATCTTGTCGGCTCTTTAACTAAGCATGTCGACCATGCGCTAGCATTAGAGCGAGAAGGTCAAATCGCTAAGGTTGAACGCCTCAATGCGCAGGTCGCCTTAGACAATGCCAAAGTCAATTTAGGCAGCGCTCGCCGTCAACACGAAATGGCAGTTATTGCTCTGTCGCGCATGTTGCAGCAAAGCGATGTCGGTACTGAGTCACCTTTATTTGTCCTGCCGCATGCGCCGTCTTTAGGCCAGCTCACCCAAGTGACGCTGAGCCAACATCCAGCGCTTAAATTGCTCGAAGCGAAGGAAGCGCAGGCCAATGGCTTGGTTTCATTAGAACAGGGCAAGTATTACCCCACAGTATTCCTCTTTGGTAATTACACACTTTACGAAGACGACAGCCTGTTTTCTCAGGTAGAGCCTGATTGGATGGTCGGTGTCGGCGTTAAAGTGCCCATTCTCAGCCGCGACGGTCGCAGTGGTAAGGTCGAGGCCGCCAAGAGTGCACTTTTGCAGGCCCGTTATACCAAGGCACAAACGCGGCAAGATTTGAGTCTGTTACTGGACCAAAGCTATCGCCAATTATTACAGGCCGAAGAAGAAGTGACGGCGCTCGATACCTCACTCGAACTCGCCACCGAAAACCTGCGCCTGCGGGAAATCGCCTTTAATCAAGGGCTTTCAACTTCTATCGACAGAGTCGATGCCGAGCTGAAACTCAGCGCAGTTAAAACTCAACAACTGGCCGCCCGTTATCGTTATGTGCAAGCCTATGCCAGATTAATGGCCATCAGTGGTCAATTAGATGAATTTATCGGTCGTACCATAGCCCTTACCCAAGTGCAGGAGACAAACAATGCGCGCTAACAGAATACTTGCCCTTGTGGCGTTGGTCGCATTAGGCCTTATCTTGGCCTATGGCCTCAAGCTGGCTTACAGTCCGCAGCCGAGCCTGTTGCAGGGCCAGATTGAAGCCCGCGAATACAATGTCTCCTCTAAGGTGCCAGGCCGCGTCGAGCAAGTGCTGGTGCGCCGTGGTGACAGTGTGGCCGAAGGGGATTTGCTGTTCGCCATCAACAGCCCTGAGTTGGATGCTAAGTTGATGCAAGCCGAAGGTGGCCGCGATGCCGCTAAAGCGATGCAGCTTGAAGCTAACAACGGTGCCCGTAGCCAAGAAGTGATGGCGGCCAAAGAGCAATGGCTCAAGGCACAGGCAGCGGCAACGCTGGCTAAAACTACTTATACTCGCGTCGAAAATCTCTTCAACGAAGGTGTGGCCGCGAGACAAAAACGCGATGAAGCCTTTACCCAATGGCAAGCGGCGAAATACACAGAGCAAGCCGCATTAGCCATGTATCAAATGGCACAAGAAGGCGCGCGGGTCGAAACCAAAGCCGCTGCCGCCGGGAACGCCCGTATGGCCGAAGGCGCGGTAAAAGAAGTTAACGCCATTATGCAAGATAGCCAAATGCGCGCGCCTAAATCGGGTGAAATCAGCGACGTGCTATTGCAGGCAGGTGAATTAGCGCCGAGCGGTTTTCCGATTGTGAGCCTGATTGACATGCAGGATTCATGGGCCGTGTTCCAAGTGCGCGAAGATCAACTTAAGCGCTTCAAGCAAGGCCAAAAAGTTCAGCTGAATATTCCAGCGCTCGGGCAAGATGTGGAATTTACTGTGTCCCATATCAGCGTCATGGGCGATTTTGCCACCTGGCGCTCGACCGAAAGCGGCCACGATTTTGATATGCGCACTTTCGAGATGGAATTGCGTCCAAGCCAGCCGATTGCCGATCTGCGTGTCGGCATGTCTGTGCTGCTGCGCAGTGAGTAAAAGCCGTGACTGAACGCACGCCCAACGCCAATACGGTCGACAAGACTAAGAGTGAATCACAGCCATCGAGCAGAAGCTTTATGGCCTTGCTCATCGCGTTAATTCGCCGTGAGCTCAGTGCGCTGTGGCGCGATCCTTGGCAGTTGGCGCTGATCAGTTATATTCCGCTGATCGGGATTTTCTGCCTGTGGTGGCTATTCAGTGCAGGCTTACCGAGACAACTGCCAGTGGCGATTGTCGATCAAGACCACAGTCAATTAAGCCGTATGCTGACCCGTCAGCTGAAGGCTAATCCTGTGACTGAGCCACAAAACTTCACCGATTTAGCCGCGGCCGTGTCGGCGATGCAGCAGGCGAAAGTCTACGCTATCGTGGTCTTTCCCTATGATATGAAAAAAGATTTGCTCACTGGCCACAAGCCCACCATAGATGTGCGCTACAACAGTCAATTTTTGCTGGTGGGTAAGTTACTCTCAAGCCAAATTCAGTTGAGTCTGGGTGATGGTTTGTTGCAAGTTGCGGGCTTAAAACAGCTCGCCAACGGCACGCCTAAATCCCAAGTGGCAGTCAATTTAAGCCCAATCAAAAGCCAGACAACGGCTTTGTTTAATCGAAATAACAACTATATAGGCTTCTTAGTGCCGCCAGTGCTCGTGGCGCTGTGGCAGTTATTATCTATGTTGGTCATGGCCAACAGCTTAAATCGAGAGCTGCATCTCGCGCCCATGACTCAGGTCAATGGCATATCGAATACCTTAACCGAGCATTTTTGGCCTAAGGTGCTGGCGAAATTAGTGTTGCTTACGCCGATATTGATGCTGCAGGGCGGCTTTATTTTAGCTTGGCTGTACTTGTATCTCGCGCTGCCGATGGCGGGCAGTTTAGCCCTATTGCTGTTAGCGCAATTAGTGATGTTGCTGGCGGTCTGGAGTGTGGTGTTATTAATCTTTGTGGTAATGCGTGACAGTGCGCGGGTTATCAGTTTTTGCACAGCCTTATTTGCGCCCGCTTTTGCCTTTATGGGGATCACTTTCCCCACCCATGATATGCCGCAATTGGCGCAGTGGTGGCGATTGATAATGCCGTCGAGCCACTATATTGAATCCCATGTGAGTATCGTCAGTTATGGCGCCGATTGGCCGAATGTGGCGAACCAACTCAGCGGTTATTGGGGCTTTATCTGTTTGCTGCCTTTGATATATTTGTTATCGCGTAAATTACTGCCCATCACGATCACCGCCAATACTATCGTGACTGCATATGACTCGGACGCAGCCTTACCTGCGAAGGGGCAATAGGATGAATATGTGGCGACTGATATTAACTGAACTTAAGGCCATTATTAGCGATAAAGCGATCGCAGTGACCTTGTTTGGTGGTGTGCTGTTTTATTCGATTTTATATCCTTTACCTTATCTGAACCAAGTGCCGACCGAGCAACAACTGATCGTGGTAGATTTAGATCATTCCTCCCTAAGCCGCCAGTTGATCCGCCATGCTGACGCCAGTGCAAAAATCCAAGTCATAGGCCAAGTGGGTTCGATTACCGAGGCGAAGCGTTTTATTGAGACGCGCAAGGCCCACGGCTTACTGGTGATCCCAGAAGGTTTCCGCCGCGACTTAATGCTGGGTAAGGGAGTGACGTTAAGTTATGGCGGTGACGCCAGTTATTTCCTGATTTACTCCGCGGTTGTCGAAGGCTTAGTGAGCGCGGGTATGGACGCGGGCAAGCAAGTGCAATTGATTGGCATGTTGGCCCAAGGCACAAACCCTAAACAGGCTGAGCAGAGTGTCAACTCGATTCACCTCAATAGCGTGCCTGCCTTTAACCCAAGCCTAGGTTATACGCCCTATGTAGTACCTGGACTATTTTTGCTGATCTTGCATCAAACCTTGCTCATAGGCACAGGTATTTTAGGGGCAGGGCAATGGCGCCAGAAAGGCTATTGGCAGCAGGTCTCGCCCGTACAACTTTTATGTGGGCGAATACTCGCCTTCATATTGATTTATCTCTTCTTTACTAGTTTTTACGTCGGCTATTGTTATCACTGGTATCACGTCAGCATTCAGGCAAGTCTGGGTGTTGTCGCGTTATGGTTGTTGCCTTTTTTATTGGCTACCGCCGCCGCTGGGGTCGCCATGAGCACTTTGTTTACCCGCCGCGATTTACCGACCCAAGTATTGTTGTTGATTTCAATGCCGATTCTATTCGTGTCAGGTTTTGTCTGGCCGATAGCACTGATCCCCGAACCGTTAGTATTAGGTTCGCAGTTTATTCCTGCCGTACCCGCAATTATGGGCATGCTAGAACTCAATCAAATGGGCGCAAGTTGGGCAAGTGTGATGCCCAAGTGGCTACAACTCTGGGGCTTATTTGCCGTCTTTTTTGGCTTAGCGATCTTGGGTATTAAGCGCAGAGCGAGATTGTTGGCTGAAGTGGGTTAGTATTTTCTGGCTCATCAATTAAACATCATTCTCTCAGATACTTAATGGCGGCATGCATCCCACATGCGCGCCTTCAGGGTTAAAAATTAATATCTCATCACGCTTTCAAAATCGCGTTAGTCCCCCATCGTTACCTCTTTTATTCAGTTAACTTAATGCTCTCATCGCGCAGATAGCCAGCAAAGTGTCCTTGTTGGGTTGTCTTCTTGCGGGTTTTGGGGGAGAATGCGCGCCGAAAAAATGGCCGAGGTACTCAGTATCTCGGTTATTTTTATTTAGAGAGTATGCGTTTTAAAACAATTGAGGCCGGTAAACATCCGGAAATGATATGAGGTTCGGCTGAACCTATTTTAATGAGGACAAATCAATGGGGCTGTTGTGCACCGAATTTTCGGTCATTGCCGTAAATCAAGTTGTTGAGTTAGCCATTAAGCCTAAAGTGCTGATGGTGAGTCACATGCCAGAACCAATTGCAGATGCATGGTTAGCTGTTCACCCCTGTGCAATGGGGGCGTGCTCATGAGTCAACACAAACCGGGTTTGAAGCAGACCCTCAATTTATGGCAAGTGGTAGTGATGGGGCTCGCCTATCTCACACCTATGGCTGTTTTTGACACCTTTGGTATTGTTTCTGAGATTACCTCTGGCCATGTGGCTACGTCTTATCTATTCGCGCTGGCGGGAGTTTTGTTTACCGCATTCAGTTATGGCCACTTAGTGTGTAAATATCCCTACGCAGGATCAGCCTACACTTACGCCCAGAAAACCTTTAGTCCGAATGTCGGTTTTATGGTGGGCTGGTCGTCGCTACTTGATTATATGTTTATGCCAATGATCAACATGTTGCTGGCAAAAATCTATTTAACTGCCATGTTCCCCACTGTTGAACCTTGGATCTTCATTTTTGCACTCGTGACCATAATGACCCTGCTCAATCTTAAAGGGATTGATCTGGTGGCTAACTTTAATGGGGTGATAGTATTTGTGCAAATCGCCATTATCCTCGTGTTTATTGCATTAATGGCCTATAGCATTTCCCTTGGTGAAGGCGAAGGTGCGATTGCAAGCGTGCGACCATTTTATGCCGAGAATATGGCGATTGTGCCGTTATTTACTGGCGCCACTATTCTGTGTTTTTCCTTCCTCGGCTTTGACGGTTTGAGTTCGCTGACCGAAGAAACGAAGGATGCGCAGCGTGTTATTCCGCGGGCGATTGTGTTGACCGCCTTTATTGGTGGGGTGATTTTTGTCGGCGTGTCTTATTTCCTTCAGCTTTATTTTCCCGATATTTCCCGCTTCCAGGAGCTTGATGCGGTATTACCCGAAATCGCACTCTACGTTGGAGGAAACCTATTCCAGTCCATCGTATTAGTGGCGACTACAGTGGCGGTGTTGGCATCCGGTATGGCTGCCCATGCTGGGGTTGCACGGATTTTGTATGTGATGGGACGGGACAACATGCTGCCACGTAAAGGGTTTGCTTATATCCACCCTAAGTGGCGCACCCCTGCATTTAATGTTTTGTTGGTGGGGGCACTAGCGCTGTCTGCGGTATCATTTGATTTGGAAATGGCCTTAGCCTTAGTTAACTTTGGCGCCTTAGTGGCGTTCACCTTCGTGAACTTAGCCGTCATTGTGCAGTTTTATGTGAGGGAGCGACGTAATCAATCCTTTAAGGATCACCTGCAATACTTAGTATTGCCCCTGTGTGGCGCTGGCACTATTGGGGTACTTTGGGCGAACTTAGAGCCACAGTCTTTAGAATTGGGATTGATTTGGGCTGCAGTGGGAGCCTTATATCTAGCCCTGCGTAGCTTACGTTTACGCCGAACTGTAGAGTTACACAATTAGTTGCAGCATAGGATTGTAGAGTCGCAGCTATTGCTAACAACTGACAACGGTTTGATTGAGGCATCATAGTCTTCTAATAAAACGTCCAATTGAAAAGACCCGCATTCGCGGGTCTTTTCAGTTTGCTTAATCGAGTTTTAAAGCGATGGCACAGTGAAACCTAAGTTGTCAGTGACCACATTTTTAGGGGTTGTGACTTTCAGCGATACACTGGCGTTGGCCGATGCTGTAAATTTCAGCGGCGAACCTAGACTGCCTTTCGCATAAACAGTATTGGGCACTTCGAAGGTTTTAGGCGCTCCAGCACAATCGACGCAAAGTTCGATACTTGTGTTAGCAGGCATGATTTGATTCGCACTGTCGTGGACATAAACGACAAACTCAGAGCTAGCACCAACGGCGACAGGTTTGATGTCATTCACACTCGGCAATAACACACCGTCTTGCATCACACTGATATAAGCCTGTGAGCCTGACATGCTCATTACTAAGGCTTTGCGGATATAGGTTTTATTGGCTTGGCCTTTGCCGCAGAGTGCGCTTTCGCATTGTGGACCGTTAAATTTACCATCGGCAAAACTATATTCTTTTGCTTGAGTATTCCAAAATGGTTCGGCTGAATTCCTAATGCCATCTTCATTGTCATCCCTAAACGCATCACCTAGATCACTAAAACCACTAGGAAGATAGGCTTCGATGTCCATACCATTGCCTGTGCATTTTTTTGCAACGCCTGAATTTGTTAAACAAGCCAAGTCAGTCACGGGCGTGCCATTGATGTCTTTACTGATATCGGCATCATCAAAGATGTTATTGCCATTGGTATCGAAGAAGGTTTCGTGACCTAAGGCATAAGCGAGAATCGTGATGCGGTGATCGGGTACGCGTGCCGTTTGTGAAGTCCAAACAACGCTACAAGTCCCATTTTTAGTTAAACATGGAGAGGTTATGCTACCACCTTCTGTCGTGAAGTTGACAGCAGTATCATCGGGTGCTGGATTGCCAAAACTATCGGAGGCTCGAATGGTGATCGTTGCGGTTTCACCATTAAAGTCACCCGCTTCTGGATTGAATACTGTCGTTGATAGGCTAAACCCAAGCTGTTGCGGCAAGCCGGTATTGACTGTGAGTTGCTCTGACTGGCTAGTGATGACTTCTTTAGTATCAGTATCCACCGCAGTAGCGACCACGCGCACAGGTGTGGGGACAGTGCCGGATAATACGCGCACACTGGCGATACCTTGGGAGTTAGTCAGGCTTTGCGCATTCGCAGTGCCATTAGCAAAACTTAAACCACCAACCACAGTGTCTAAGGTAAAGCTGACTTCTTGCTGCGCTGCGGGTTGGCCATTGGCGCTGGTGACTTTGAAGCTGACTAAAGAGGATTCGCTTGCACCAGTGCCGCCCGCACCTTTAATGCGAATTTGTGCTGGCTCTGCTGACTCAAAACTTAAGCTGGCAAGCGTTTGGCGTTGCAGTGTGAACGGGAAATTTGCCGTTAGCGTCTGATTGCCTGCTACTGTCGTGGCGATGATTTGGTCGCTACGTTCACTGTTGCCACTGCAACTTGTGTCTTGGAAGGTTGAGCTCGCATTACCCGATAAGGTCGTAACTGGGGTATCGAGTGTCGCACTATTACTGCTGGTGCAATCTGAGCTAAAGCTGATGGAAGAGGGGGTTTGCACTCGGGTAATAGTACCGTCATTGGCCTCTAAGACTAAACTTGCGGTCACCCCAAAGCTGCCGCCTGCGCTGATCTTATATGCGCCATTGGCATCGGCGGTTAAGGTGCTCGCCAGTTTACCTTCAGTAAAGACAGCGCCATTGAATGAGCCGAGTTTCAGCGTACCTTCTTGATTGACGGCATCTTTACTCAAAACTTCATACAGACTGCTGGTTTGCAACGATTGACCTTGATAGTCCACTGTTACTGTGAGGGAGTTTGCCCCTAACTCAGTTGCACTTGGCGTATAGGGCACCTGCGCAATACCTTGGGTGTTGGTCAGCGCACTTGCAGGATTCAGCGCTGCAGAACCTGCGGCGAACGTCACTTTCGCGCCTTCGATGCCGTTGCTTTCACTATCGAGCAATATGGCTTGCAGTTGTACCGACTCATCGACTTTGAAGCGAGTCACTAAGGCTGAGCTATTTAAAATACTGGCGCTGAGTTTAGGAACGGCAGGAGAGGTACCATCGCTAACAACTAAAAACTCAAAATTGCGGGTAGCTGTTAGCGCCGTTGTGGAATCATTTGGGGTTGTCGTTGCAGTAATTATCCCTGCATTGACAAGTAAATCAGGATTACTAACGATAATAATGGCTTCACCGTTATTGTCTGTTAGTTTGCTATTAGGTGTTAATACACCAAGGTCTGTCGTAAAGTCGACTTTCTGCTTGCTCACTGTAGCTGAGCCTTTCTTTAACTTCGCGACTGCGCAAAAACCTGTGTCTTTAGGGAAACTTTGGAGTGAAGTAACACTGCCGCATTCAGAACCCGATAAGGTCTTAAAGTCGATAGACAGTTTATAGATACCGTCAGTGGCATCTGTGCCACCGTTATCTTCGTCCGCAGGGCCGTTACAGGCCCCGAGTCCAAATAGTCCAATAAAAAGCAAAGCTAGGCTACATAACGTTTTGCTAAGTCGCATAAGCAACATCCTTGTGGGGCTGAAGTTAATTAGTCTTGGATTTCGCTGCGTAGATATTTAAACAGCTCTTTAGATGATTTTGATTCTGGACCTTTGGCCAGTTCTTTGGTCGCTTGACGCACCAAAGTACGCAGTTTTTGTCTGTCTAATTGCGGATAATGCTCAACTAAGGTTTGAATTTCAGCATCACCTTGGCTGAGTAAGCGTTCACGCATTTTTTCGAACATCTGCAACTTCGCAGTTTCGTTGTTGTTTTTATTCAACACGATAGCGAGTGAAGCCTTAATAGGCTCGATATCAAAATTACGCATCAATTTGCCGATATACTGCATGTGGCGACGATACGCCTCAGTATTAACCTTGATTTTGCGTGTTTGCAGGATAGCGTCGTACAAAAACTCATCCAGCTCGATTTTATCTAGCTGAGTCTTGCTCAGTGAAACAAGCTCCATACCGACTTTTTGCACGGCTTCGCTATCACGCTTGTCCGTTGTTTTACTGCTGACATAATCTTCATCTATGTCGTAGGGCTGTTTAAAATGTTCTGAATCACCAACAATCTTCATATAGATAAAACCTCAAGTAAATAACTGGCTAATAATAACATCTCCAGCCAAAAATCGCCTAGGTGAATGTGTTGAAACAAAGACCAGAGCCCTTTTGCACCTTAGCCTAGTATTGAGCTGCGACTCAATGTTACGCTAATAATTAATGTGAATGGGATTTGTGTTTGTTATGCTAGCGTCATTGCCGACAACGAAAGAGTAGCTTTGTGTCTTTGAACAGAATCGATAGTGAATTGGGCGCGCTGAAAGATGCGGTGGCCGTGGCGCTGGAATATGCCAACAAATTAGGAACGAACGCTGCCGAAGTGGCGATCAGTAAACAACAAGGTTTGTCGGTTTCTACCCGTTTAAAAGAAGTTGAAACCGTTGAATTTAATAAAGATGGTGCCTTAGGCATTACGGTTTACCGCGATGGTTGCAAGGGCAGTTCATCAACGTCGGATTTAAGTCCAGAGGCCATCGCCTTAGCGGTGAAAGCGGCTGACGATATTGCCCGTTACACTTCGCCCGATCCTTTCAGTGGTCTTGCCGATAAAGCCTTGATGGCAACTCAGATCCGCGATCTTCAGCTGTATTATCCACAAGATATTTCCCCCGATGAGTTAGCCCAACTGGCGATCCGCGCCGAAACTGCGGCACTCGATGCCGATCCGCGCATTAATAATTCCGACGGCGCCAGTGCCAATGCCCACACTGCGGTTAAAGTGTATGGCAACAGCCACGGTTTCTTAAACGGGTATTGCAGCTCGCGTTATAGCTTAAGTTGCAGCGTGATCGGTGAAGATAGCGAAGGCAATATGCAACGGGATTACGATTACACTATCGCCCGTAAATTCAGCGAGATGCTTGCGCCTGAAACCGTCGGTTTAAAAACAGCCGAGAAGACAGTCAGTCGCCTCGGTGCGCGTAAGATTGCGACAACGCGTTTACCTATTTTATTGGCTCCAGATATCGCCACAGGGTTAATCGGCCACTTTATCGGTGCTATCAGCGGCGGCAGTTTATACCGTAAATCCAGTTTCTTATTGGATTCGATCAACACCCAAATCTTCCCCGATTGGTTCAATATTGAAGAACAGCCGCATTTACTGGGCGCACTGGCGAGCGCGAACTACGACAGCGAAGGCGTGTCGACTCAAGATAGACGTATCATCGATCGCGGCATGTTAGAAACCTATTTGCTGACCAGCTACTCGGCGCGCAAGTTAGGCTTAACCAACACGGGTCATGCGGGCGGTATCTATAACTGGACCCTTGGCCACACAGGCCAAACCTTCGACGAATTGGTAAAAGACATGGGCACAGGTTTGATTGTGACCGAAGTTATGGGCCAAGGTGTGAACATGGTAACGGGCGATTATTCCCGTGGTGCGGCAGGTTTCTACGTTGAAAACGGTGAGATCCAATATCCAGTGGAAGAGATCACTATCGCGGGTAACTTAAAAGAGATGTTCCGTGGCGTGCAAGCCGTGAGTAAGGATTTTGATTTGCGCTCATCGATTCGTACCGGCGGCATCTTGTTATCTGAAATGAAGATTGCGGGTAACTAATCCATAGTCTCACTCATTCAGCCGTGCTGCATAGCGCTTAAGTCGTCTCAGCGTTTTAGTGCCAGTGCTTTAGCGTCAGTAACATGAATATGGTTTGAGCATAAAAAAGGGCAAGCGATTAATCACTTAATCTGCTTGCCCTTTTTGTTTAACGCGCCGATTAGGGCTATTCGCCCTAATCAGCGGTATCGTCACAAATCCATGCCGTTAAAAATCAGTCGTTAAAACGCATAGCTTGCGCTGAGTTCGAACGAGCGACCTGCACCGGCAATCTGCTTAAAGCCATTGGTATTATCGGCCTTAAATTCCGCTACACTCACACCGCCTAGTGGCAGCTCATAGTAGCTGTCGAATAGGTTATTCACCGCGAAGGTGACAGTCAGATCCTGCCATTTCATGCTGCTGTTTAAGTTAAGCAAGGAGTAGCTATCGGTTTCATTTTCAAGGCGGCGGTCATCCACGCGATCTTTGGTCGCAACCCATTGCCATGAAAGACTATTTTCCCAGTTACCGAGTTGATGTTGCAGTGCCAGCTCGGTTTGCAGCGGCTTGATTTGATATAAAGGCTCATTGCCTTCATCTCGCTCACCACGGGTCACATTTACTTTGCCTAACACTTGCCATTTACCTGTGCTGGTTTCGGCAAACTGATAGAGCGCATTAAAACGTGCACCATAGAGATTGGCATCTAAGTTAGTGAATTGAAGAATATTGCGTTTGCCATCAGCTGAGCTAGTGCGACTGAAGCTACCAATCACTTCGGCATCGATATAGTCAGTCACCGCTGTGTACCAAGCTGTGGTCGAGACTTGCCAGCTATCACCGTTATATTTGTAGGCTGCGCTCAGGGTGTGGGCAGTTTCTGGCTTTAGATCTGGATTACCCACATAACCATTACCATCGCCATACCAACCTATCATAGTGGTTGCCATAGTGCCGCGGCCCCAACTGTAACGCTCGTACAGATTCGGTGCACGATTCTTGCGGGCTAAACCAAACTCAAGTTGTTGATTGGTCGATAATTGATAGCGAGCCAGTAAAGTGGCGTCAATCAGATCATCATTACGCTCTGTGTCCATCTCGTTAAAGGCCTGCGCCGCAGCGGCATCCATATTCGGCATGCCCATCATTGGCGCTCCTATCATAGAGCTAGGGCTATAAGCTTGGACTTCACCGGTATTGGTGGTGACATACTCAAAGCGAACACCCGCCGATAACCACCAGCTTGGACTCAAATCTTGCTGCCATTCGCCATAAACGGCGGCGCGACGACGTTCGCCATCATTGATGTTGATGTAATCATTCGGCGCCATCATAGTGCCTGGCACCGCAGGCCACACATCGTCGAGGTGGTAGCTATAGAATTCTTGGCCGACCAGTAAGGTACTGTCATCGCCCATTGGCAAGCGCCAGTGCAGTTGATAGCTGTAGTCATCGCCTTCTGTGTTCATCGGCATCTTGCCGGTTTTTTCTGGGGTGAAAAAGCCCATCTCGTGTTTCACGCCGTGCCAATTGAATTGGGCGCTGAACTCGCCGTCATCGTCGAGTTTAAGTTGATAATGGGCGAGGGCACCGTAACTCTTGTTATCCGTCATATCCATGTATTGGTTAGCAAAACCTTGAAATGGAATATTCTGATGGGTCAGTTTGATGGCGACTTGTTGAGTCTCATCGCGCCATGCGGCGGTCAATGCATGGTTTTGTGCGCGGTACAGGGTATCGATGACTTTATCGCCATTGCCATCTTTATAGCTGTTGGCATCTTCATAGGCGCCTTGATAGCTTAGGCTGATATTTTTGCTGGCAACTGTGGCATTGGTGCCCAGTAGCAAGGTATCACTCACGCTGCGGTATCCCGTTGAGATATCGCCGTTATTCCACTTGATGCTATCGCTTTCGCCAAATTTAGGATTAAGGCTGCTGACTTTGATCACACCCGCGATATTGTCGCCACCCGCGCTGACTGGCGATACACCCGCAATCACTTCGGCTGTGGTGACTTGATTGGCGGAAATATAGGACAGCGGTGGATTCATTTGATTGGCGCAGGAAGCTGTAATGTCCGCACCATCAACTAACACTTTAATGCGATCGCCCATCATGCCATTGAGAATAGGCAGAGCTGATACGCCACCCGCTTCGGAGAAATCTACTCCTTGTCCTTTCAGCAGGTTTTCAGCCGAACCTAGCGTGTTGCGGTTTTCGGTCTGTTGGCCGTGGACTTCTAAGCGTTCAATATTGGCTAATTCGCTGTCATCGGCCATTGCCTGTGGCGCTAGCGATAAGCCCATGGCGATTGCGAGGGATGAGGAAATTACTGAAGTTTTAAACGGGTGAGATAAATACGCAGAATTTGCAGCCATCTTATTGTCTTCCATTCACTTGGATTAATTGCGCTGCATTATAAAGAGCATCTATGAGTGACAGGTGCGGCATATTGTCGCAGAGGGCAACAAAGCGGGTTAAAAACAGAATTGAGCTTGAGCAGAAGGTAAATTCCTCGCACTTGAATCACTTAGGCCATGATTTTCTTTGACTCTTTAAACATTGTGCTCATCAATCATCGATAAGCACATCAATGGAATCCTGCTTTATCGGCCGTTAGAGGAGGCGTGAGTTTTTAAGACTTGAGCTAACCAAAATACTTGCTATACAGCCGCTGAGTTTCGCCTTGGGAATCCATGGCAGCGAGTGCTTTGGCAAACTGGAAAGCTTTAGAATCAGGCGCTAACACTGTGGGATTATTGTCTGGGCTGATGGGGTTTTCGGCGCGATAGTTAGGGTTGTGCCTACCGCGGTAGTGGCGGCTTTTTTTAGAGAAGCCGAGGTACATTTCCTGCGCTGATTGGCAGCAGTTATAGTGGAGTTTGAACTGAGTGGGGTCGCGATCGTTAAGGTAATAATGCAGTGTGGTTTGATCGTAGATGAAAAAATCCCCTTGGTTAGTAAGCAAATAATCCAAGGCTTTAGACACATTGAGTTCAGGCGGTTTACGTACTTGTATTTTGTCCGGCAGGCCGCCAAAGTCGTAACTGCCGGGGGCGATTAAGAGGGTCATCTTGTTGTTGACCAACTGCTCAATCGAGCGAATATCGGCGGCCCCCGCACGGCTAATGCCTATGGCGCGTTCTGAAAGTCCATTAGGGATAAAATGCGCGTATTTAGCCCGATCTTCGGTGAAGTTAAGCCCGGGATAAAAGTCGATATTGCCGAGCTTGAGATCCCGCAGTATGCGTAATTTAGGTGCGCGCACTACATTGAGTTTGCAGCCAATCTTGTCCGCTGCCGCTTGATAAAGGTCGTGATAAAATCCCGTGTTATTGGGCTCATCTTCAATAAAAGGTAAGCGTTCGCTGGTGCGATACCCCATGGTAATCACGCAGGCGTCTGAACTGGAAAAGGCATTGGCGAGCGGGGCTTGAAGCGTCATCAGCAAGAGCAGTGCGCCGAGCCAAGGTTGAGCGACTAAGGTGGATTTCAAATTGATCTCCTTATCTGTCGATTACAAAGTGTAACCTGAGTGCCAATAAAGGTTATGGCAAAATCCGTAAACTAATCTTAAAATTCATTAACTAAATCTTATTGATTATTAAGCTTAATATATTATTTTTGTTTGAATAATCTATCATACTTTCCTACTAGTCAACGCCATTTTTTATGTTGGAGTGCACAAACTCTGTACATCTGATTTGATTGCGTTATAGTTTGCGCTGTTAGGCCATGGGCTTAACTTTCATTAAGCAGTGAGGCATAAAATGACTAAGCAAAAACCGCAAAATATGACCTTAGAACACGAAAGTGGCCGAGGCACCATTACCGACAACGCACTTAAAGCGTTAGTGACGAGTCCCCTGTTTAGGACCCGCACCGAGAAAGCCAAAAAGGGCAAAGGGTCATATGACCGTAAGGCACAAAACCGAAAGGGGCATCAGCACAAGGGCGATGCCCCTTTTGACTTTCTACGTCTGAGCTTTTGTTAATCTGTTGTTTCCCCTGTTTTAGCCTGCTTGCTTTAGTCCCTCGTTAGTCCTGCCCGTTACTGCTACTTCGCCAGCCTCAACATCCGTCTTTACGCTTAAATCAGCCTTATTGTCGATAGTCGCTTTCCTTCTGAGAGCTTAGCTTGGAATGAATTGGTACTTTTACCCTGAGCGAGTATGGTGAACGCTTAGAGGGTTTTAGCGAAGGAGATGCGCATGGCACAGCAATATCGAATCGAACACGACACTATGGGTGAGATAAAAGTCCCCGCAGACTGTTATTGGGGCGCGCAAACCGAGCGTTCACGGCAGCACTTTCGTATCGGTGTCGAAGCGTCAATGCCGATTGAAGTGATCCATGCATTTGGTTATCTCAAAAAGGCCGCCGCCATCACCAATCAACAACTCGGCACTTTGACTCAAGCTAAAGCCCAACTGATTGCCCAAGTGTGCGATGAGCTGATTGCGGGCGAACTCGATACGCAATTTCCCTTGGTGATTTGGCAAACGGGCTCGGGCACGCAAACCAATATGAACGTCAATGAGGTGATCGCCTATCGCGGCCATGTGCTCTCAGGTGGGCAACTCACCGATGCGGTTAAATGTTTACATCCCAATGACGATGTTAATCGCTCGCAATCTTCCAACGATACTTTTCCCACCGCCATGCACATTGCCGCCTATCGTCAAGCCGTTGAGCTGGTTTTGCCCTGCATGAAGTCACTACAGCAGAGCTTGCAGCACAAGGCCGAGGAGTTTGCGCACCTAGTTAAAATCGGCCGCACGCATTTTATGGATGCGACACCGTTAACCTTAGGCCAAGAGTTTTCGGGTTACGCCGCGCAATTAAGTCATGGTATCGAAGGCATTGAGCACAGTCTCAAGCGGGTGGCCGAGTTAGCCTTAGGTGCGACCGCCGTGGGCACTGGGCTGAATACGCATAAGGATTACGCCGTTAAGGTGGCGGACAATATCGCAAAGCTCACAGGCTTGCCCTTAGTGACGGCGCCGAATAAGTTTGCCGCCCTTGCTGCCCACGATGAATTAGTCGCCCTGTCGGCGGCCTATAAAGTGGCGGCGGTCAGTTTAATGAAGATCGCAAATGATATTAGGATGTTAGGTTCTGGCCCGCGCTGCGGCATCGCTGAGTTATTCCTGCCTGAAAATGAACCGGGTTCGTCGATCATGCCGGGCAAAGTCAACCCGACTCAGGTTGAGGCCATGACTATGGTGTGCGCGCAAGTCATGGGCAATGATGTCGCCGTTAGCATTGGCGGCAGCAATGGTCAGTTTGAGCTCAATGTATTTAAGCCAATGATCATCGCCAATGTGCTGCAATCGGGGCGCTTATTGGGGGATGCTTGTCAGTCGTTTAACGATCACTGCGTGGTCGGCATAGTGGCGAACGAGCCGCAGATAGCTAAGCATGTGGAAAACTCACTCATGCTAGTGACGGCGCTGAATCAACATATCGGTTATGAAAAGGCCGCTAAGATCGCCAAAAAAGCCCATAGCGAACACAAGACACTGCGCCAAGCGGCATTAGAACTTGAGTTTGTCACGGCAGAAGAGTTCGAGCTTTGGGTCGATGCCAATAAGATGTTAGGGCCAGATGCTTAATGCTTAATTCATAACGTCTCAGCCTAGCTGCTGATAAATGAGCGGAAATGAGGCGGGCAATGAATTAAGATTGTGAGCCAAGATAATGAAAAGAAACAGTGTGATGAGATAGTGAGAAGAAATAGTGTGATGAGATAGTGAGGTGAAACAGTGGAGTAAGAATGCTGAAGCATTCGCAGTGTTAATGCTTACGAAATGTTAAAAACAAAAAGCGAACCAGAGGTTCGCTTTTTGAGTCATAGCCTGTCCTGTATCAGAACGGCTTAGTCTTGGGTGTCAGCGTCTACTACTTCAGCCCACAGATCGTGTTCGTCTGAATGGGTGATGCGAGCACGAACCAACATGCCTGGTTCCAGCTCAGTTTCACCATTGATAAACACCATACCGTCGATTTCTGGTGCATCGGCGAAGCTGCGGCCAATGGCGCCTTCTTCGTCAACATCGTCAATCAGAATGTCTAAGGTACGGCCAACGAAACGGGCTAAACGCTCGGCGCTGATCTCGGCTTGGACTTCCATAAATCTGTGGTATCTGTCTTCTTTAACATCTTCGCTGATAAGCTCGGTGATGGTGTTGGCGACAGCGCCATCGACTTCTGAATACTTAAAGCAACCGACGCGATCAAGACGTGCTTCTTTTAAGAAATCGAGCAGGATTTGGAAATCCTCTTCGGTTTCACCTGGGAAGCCGACGATGAAGGTTGAGCGGATCACTAGATCGGGGCAGATTTCACGCCAGCGTTGAATCGCTTCTAACTGACGGTCAACACGGCCTGGACGCTTCATCATCTTCAGGATACGTGGGCTTGCATGCTGCATTGGAATATCCAAATACGGCAGGATCAAACCTTCGGCCATCAGTGGGATCAAATCGTCAACCCATGGGTATGGATAGATATAATGCAGACGCACCCAAGCGCCCATTTTACCCAGTTGGCGCGCTAGGCTAGTAATGTCTTGCTTGACTGGCATACCGTTCCAAAAATCGGTACGACCGCCTTTGTCTTTGCCGTAGGCCGAGGTATCTTGGCTGACGACTAAAATTTCTTGTACGCCTGATTCCACTAAACGCTTAGCTTCATCTAAGATGCTGCCCGCTGGGCGGCTGTCGAGATCGCCACGTAGTGAAGGAATAATGCAGAAAGTACAACGGTTGTCGCAACCTTCTGAAATCTTTAAATAAGCGTAATGCTTAGGCGTTAACTTAACCCCAGTTTGTGGGATTAATGACGTGAAAGGGTTGTGTTCTGGCTTAGGCACATATTTGTGAACGTGCTTCAACACGGCTTCATAGCTGTGTGGGCCAGTGATTTCTAACACATCTGGATGTACTTCGCGGATTTGGTTTTCTTTGGCGCCAAGGCAGCCAGTTACGATCACTTTGCCGTTTTCTTCTAAGGCTTCACGCACAGCGTCCAGAGATTCTTCAACCGCAGCATCGATAAAGCCGCAGGTGTTGACGATAACCAGATCGGCATTGGCGTAGCTGTTAGTCACTTCGTAGCCGTCGATGCGTAACTGAGTCAGAATACGCTCTGAATCCACGAGGTTTTTTGGGCAGCCCAAAGACACAAAACCGATGCGATTCCCAGTGGTAACAGCATTAGTGCTTGCTGCTTCTAATGTTTTTACTGGGATATCAAGCGTGGTCGTTTGCTTGGGTTTAAAAGTTTCAACTGTCATGGTTTCTCGCTGAGGTTAGAGCAGCCTTAAAAAAGTTGGCGGATTATACCTGATGTGGTTAAAAGGTACAGTAGCTTTGGCTGAAAAGTGTACAACTGGGGCGCTGAATATGCCAGTTAACCCTAAGGCCTATTTTGAGTGTGGATATAGAAATATCCGCTAGAGATCCGCAGCCGAACTCATAGAGATAAAAAGAGCTAAATATTTTTCAGAAAAATTAACCCTTTTTAAAATCCGCCGCGTTTATAGCGAGCAAGAGACAGTTTGTTGATGCTGTTACATATTGGTACAGGTATTGGCACTTTTTACTGATAGCCTAAGCGCTAAATAAGCGACACAGTCGTGTTAGCCGTCTCGTTTTGAATATGCGTTCTATTTGAAGTGGTTTAGCTATAAGCACATTATTTTGGAGTAAGTTATGAAAAATTCTCTTTTAGCGGTATTGGTAGCGGGTGGTCTTTTTTCGAGTGCGTTTATGGCACCAGCAGTACTCGCCGCGGAGGTCGATTTCCCCCACATTGAAACCATGGGTGTCAGCCAAATCCAAGTCGAGCCCGATATGGCGGATGTGAATGTGGAAGTGGTCGTGACCGAAAAAACCGCTAAAGCCGCCAAAGATAATTCCGATGCCGCCGTGGCTAAGTTTATCGCCCGTCTCACCGCAGCGGGTGTGACTAAAGATCAGATCCAGAGCGCGAATTTAAATCTTCAACCGCAATACGTCTATGTGCAGGATAAAGCGCCAGAGCTGACGGGTTATACTGCCAGTCGCCAAATTACCGTGACGGTAACAGACTTAAGCCGCTTGAATGCTATTTTAGATTCTGCCTTAGAAGAGGGCATGAATCGGGTCAATAACATCGCCCTTAAGTCGAGCAAAGAAGCTGAATACGTCGCCAAAGCACGTCAAGCCGCGATTGTGGATGCCAAACAAAAAGCCGAATCTTTGGCTAAAGGCTTTGGTGAAAATCTCGGTAAGATTTGGCAGATCCGTTATTACGATCAACGCCCTGTGCAACCTGTCATGTTGCGTATGAGCGCTAAAGCCGATGCCATGGGCGCCGCCGAGAGTTATCAATATGGTCAAGTGAGCATAGAAGATAGAGTTGAAGTGATTTATAAACTGAAGTAAATCAGTCAGAGGCATATGGTGATGGATGAAGCTCCTATTGGGATTCATCCATTTTTTTATGCCGTTTACAATCGTTTTATATTTTTGGAAATAGCATTCTTCACTCTATATGTGATGGATTTTATTAGGATGATGAACAGTAAAAACTGGCAAATTTAAGTATTTATCCTCACACTAGTAAGGTGATGTTAAGGAGGCCGTTTATGGATTTCCCCGCTCGAATAAAGCAGCAAACATGCATGGATTGCTTAAGTGGTAAGTCATTAGGATTTGAAATTCGCATGGCATTTCAACCTATCATTCATTGGCCCAGCCGTGAGATTAGCGGTTATGAAGCCCTTGTTAGAGGTCCCGAAGGTGAAGGGGCCGCGTGGGTGTTTGCGCGAATTAACGATAGCAACAAGTACTATTTTGATCAGGCTTGCCGGGTTAAAGCGATAGAAACCGCTTCAAAGTTGGGACTCGATAAGATGCTCAGTATCAACTTTCTGCCCAATGCTGTGTATAACCCTGAAACCTGTATTCGCGCGACGATTGAAGCCGCCGACATGTATGGGTTTGATATCCACAAAATTATGTTCGAAGTGACAGAGGGTGAGCAAATTGTCGATCGGGCGAAATTAGTCCGCATCTTCGAGAGTTATGCTAAGCGTGGTTTTATCACCGCAATCGATGATTTTGGCAGTGGTTTTGCTGATTTAAGTTGGTTGGATGCCCTGCGTCCCCGAGTGCTAAAACTCGACATGACCTTGATCCGTGATATCGATGCCGATAAAGAAAAACAGCTGGCGGTGGATGAAATACTGCGTATTTGCCTAGAGCTTAATACCAGAGTTTTGGCCGAAGGCGTTGAAACCGAAGGTGAACTGAATTATCTCGCTGGAATTGGGATTGAGTATTTTCAGGGTTATTACTTTGCTAAACCTAAGCTCGAACATTTAAGCACCTATGAAGAGCTGAACTTTCATGCACCATAGCCGCGCTCGTTCAACATCTTAAACTACTTGGTTATTCTTCTGCTTTGTGCGTTTACCATCGAATCTAAAATATTTAATTAACAGACACTTGCCTGCACGTTAAGTGCGGCGAGTGTGTCTGTGCCTGTCAGTAAAAACGACAAACGCGATGATGGCTTAGTTTCAATTGGGGCGGATATTTGAATCGCCGCTCTTACCCTTGCGGGGTTAGCGCCGCTAAAAGGTGGTGATATCGACACATCTGACTAAGCTTACTCTGACTCAAACAAAGGAGGTGTTATGAAACAATTTACAGCTTTAACCCTATTGGTATCTTGTTCCCTGCTGCTTGCTAGCCCAGTATTTGCCCACGGTGAAATCGGTGAACCCTCGGATGGCGCCAAGGGAATGGCGGGTGCCATGGGCACCATAGAATTTAAACCCTCAGATTGGCAAGAGAATAAACAGAGCTGGTGGAAGGACAGTGATGGTGTTGCACCCGGTGTTGCAGGTTGCCATGTCGGCACCGATGCACAAGGTGTGCCTAATGGCAGAATGTTTGGCGAGGCGTGTTTGCCCGATGGCTTATTAGTCGAATCCAATCCCGGCAAAGATGTGATACACGGTCACAGTGACGACTTAGGTCATCCTGATACCTTTGACTGTAATGCTTGGTGTGTTGGCGAAGGCAAAACTGCGGGTATGTGTGAAGTGGCCGCTGCGCCGCCTTGCGAGCAATCCGCGAGATGCGCCTGCAAGTAGTTAATTGCGAGTGTGAGCTCGATGTGTGTTGTGAGTTCACTGCGATTTCATTTCTTTAGCTAACATATTCTTCTGCTGGTGATTATTGAGCTTAGCGCCTCTCCTACCCAACATACTTATTTGAATCCTTGAGTGCATAATTGGCCGCTTTAGCTTTAGCCGTACTGAGCTGTGGGGCAATTGTTTGTTTCTGATATCGGCTAACTGATATATCATGCGCCACCTAGAATTGCCCTTGTTACCTATTCGCTACTATGTCTTCCAACGCGCTCTATACCGATTTATCCGGCTATTACGATTTAATGTGTTCTGATATTAACTACCAGCAACAGAGTGCGAGCATTCATCGTCTGCATCAGTTCCTTGGCAATAACGGTAAACAACACCTTGATTTAGCTTGTGGTACGGGTCCGCATGTGCGGCATTTTATCGATCTTGGTTATCAATGCAGTGGCCTCGATATCAATCAGCCGATGCTCGACATGGCCATGCGCCGTTGTCCCGAAGCCCAGTTTAACCTGCAAGATATGACAGCATTCTATTTAGAAGAGCGCGTCGACTTGATCACCTGTTTTTTATATTCCATTCATTACAGTGCTTGTATCGAACGGCTTAAAAGTTGTATCGCCAGTGTGCACAGTGCGCTCAATGACGGCGGACTGTTTTGTTTTAACACGGTCGATAAACACAGAATCGATAACACTGCCTCGGTTAAGCATTTTGCCGAGTTTGATGGTAGCCATTTCGCCTTTGAATCCGGCTGGCATTACAGTGGTCAAGGCGAGAAACAATCCTTAAAGTTGAGTATTGCCAAAAGCAGTCTGCCGTTTACTGAGGTGTGAGCTTCGCCTTTACCAGTCTCTGATATGAAAGGTTTAGGCTCGCTGGAAGCGGGGTTACACGCCGCAGGTTTGCAGGACGTTGGCTTACAAGAACTACACAGCATTGAGCAATGGCAAGATCAACATGCCATGGTCGCGACTAGCTTCACAGAACTGCAGGAACTGTTAGCACCCTATTTTGAAGTACATGTTTTCGAACATGATTATGAAAGAATCGTCCCGTGGGATTTAGCATCCGGCAACGCGCTGTTTGTCTGCGTGAAGATTTGACCTTCTGTTGAAGGTTGGGCAATTGGGCAATCGTCTTCGAACTTCGTTTGAATTTTCATTCTTTTAACAAGAAAGTCAAAGTCGTTGGGCTCCATCCGTGATTATTCATTAAGCGCAGACCAAAAGGGGAGAAGTACCTGTTCTCCTTTTGGCTTATTTGTAAAATATGGCCGGCATTCTCAACGGATTTGAAAGCCTCTTTTACTCATGGCCAAAGGGGCTATGGCTTTCGAAGTCCTCGATTTACATCCATGTAAAATACTCCTGTTCGGCAATCCTCGTCTCGCTCACAAGCCAGAAAAACACCGATTTTTATTTATCTTGTGGCAACTCTGAGGGAAGGTGTATTTCTGGGTGCCAAGTACCGATGTTTAAATATGTTAGATATAAGAGCCTTACTTGCCCGATCATTTTGTACCCTTCAGCAAACCGCATTTAAACTAGCCAAAAGCGGGATTGGATCACGAAATCAAACCATCGCCAATGAAAGGGACAAAAGTCCGTTTCTTAGCCTTGATTATTGAGTATTTTTATTATCTCGATGTTTAACGGATAAAAAGGATCGCTATATGGACATTATTTCATGGTTTAGTATCAATAATACCTTTGTTAATATTCCTCTGGGCAGTGGCTATGCCATGTCATGGATTGAGATGGTTGGCACTGTATTTGGTTTATTGTGTATTTGGTGTGCAAGCAAAGAGAAAACGATTAACTATTTTTTTGGTTTAATTAATGTGACTTTGTTTGCAATCATCTTTTACCAAATCCAACTATATGGATTATTAATTCTGCAATTATTCTTTTTTGTCGCCAATATCTACGGTTGGTATGCGTGGACTCGTCCCAATACTATTGATGGCGAATCACTACAAGTGCGTTGGCTATCTAAACAAAAACTGCTCATTACTGGCGTAGTGAGTATTGTCGCTATTTGTTTGATGACTATCTTCATTGACCCTTTCTTTGCAGCGTTAGCTAAAATCGCCACTAACACACTCAACGCCTTCGGCAATGATATCGTCCTTAAACCTTTAGATCCTGATGCCTTCCCGTTTTGGGATGCCACAATGACTGTATTGTCAGTGGTCGCGCAAATTCTCATGACCCGCAAGTATGTTGAAAACTGGATTCTGTGGGTTGTGATAAACGTGATTAGTGTTGGTGTGTATGCTGCACAAGGTGTTTACGCCATGTCTATCGAATACGCAATTCTGCTATTCATCGCATTGAATGGCACGCGAGTATGGATGGCAACTGCAAAGTCTAACCAAGCCAAATCCTCAAAGCAGGCGGTGCTATGAACCTACAACCACACATTGGCGTCAGTGCTGACGATATAGCTTCTAGAGTGATTGTGTGTGGTGATCCTGCTCGTGCAGCGCGTATCGCGGGTTGGTGTGAAAACGGCAAACAAGTTGCCAGTAATCGTGAGTTTCAGTTATTTAATGCACGATTTAACGGTATAGATGTCACGATTTGTAGTACAGGCATAGGCGCTGCTTCAATGCTGATCGCATTAGAGGAGCTTAAACAGTGCGGAGTTACTACCATCATTCGTGTTGGATCTGCAGGAGCGTTGCAACACAATATTGGCCTAGGAGAATTGATTATTGCCGAAGGGGCCGTTCGTGACGAAGGGGGCTCCTTGAGCTATCTTCCTGCATCCTATCCTGCTGTAGCCGATCATGCCTTAGTTGCGGCCTTACTTAGTGCAGCTAAGCAACTTCAAAGTAAATATTACTTAGGCTTAGTGCGTTCCCATGACAGTTTTTATACCGACCAAGAGACGGAAATTTGTGAGTTTTGGCACCAGCGTGGTGTACTCGCTGCTGACATGGAAACCTCTGCACTGTTAACGGTCGGGCGTTTCCGTGGTTTGCAGGTTGCATCCATTCTTAATAACGTTGTTCTATTTGAGCAGGAAGTTAAAGAAGGTATTGGTCAGTTTAAACAAGTTAACGGCAGTATGATTGAGGGGGAAAAGCGTTCAGCAATGATTGCGTTGCAAGCGCTAACAAGCCATAGGAGTTAACTTCAACAATCGTAGTCAATGGCGCGCTACTCTATCGATGGAATCTATTTTATGTGCCTCGAATGAGTGGACGCGTTATTGCTGCGGCATGTAAAGTGATGCCATCACAATGATTGGTCACAACAAATGCAGATCGAGCCAAACCCTAATACTCGCTTTTATCCATTCCTTAAAGCACACAGTGAGCAATTTCGGCAGAAATTAATGCACTGTGCAGTCGCTACTCGTCACCTCATCAAAGGTTCTGCTCTGCTAACCCAAGGGCAAGTTGTAGACCATTTATACCTAGTGCCTCACGGCCGAGTCTCTATGAATATTACTGTCGCTAGTGGTAAGCGTTTTCAGCTTGGTGAGGTGCAGTGTACTGAACAAATCTTTGGTGAAATGGAGTTTTTAAATCAAAATCTTTGTCAGTGGAGTGTAGTCGCTGAACAAGATATTGATGTAACGGCTATTTCCGTGGCAAAACTGACGAGATCTTTACAGGCTCATCCTGAAATGGCGATGTTTTTTGCCAGTGCTTTAGCTGATGATTATCAAGACTCCATGGATATCTATACCCAACGATTATTACGGCCCATAGTGTATAACATTGCCTATGATCTATGGATACGAGATAGCAATACTGTTGTCCTTGGTGGTTTTGCTAAAATCGACCCTGAAGCTGAACGTTTTGGTACTATTAGCCGCGTTTATCGACGAGCAGTGAAAGAGTTAGTTGTTCGTGGCTTAGTCCGGAAACAAGGGGCACATTTGGAAATTTTAGATCGCCAAGGTTTAAAAGCCTTTCTTGATGACAGTAGCCATAATGATTTGTAGTCAGATTATATGTGCCTGTGAGTGTGGTAAAACGAATTTATATTAGTAAATAAGTTAGACAATAATTTTGATAACGTTACTTCGCGATAATTATTCCCATAATAGATAATGCTTAATTTTTCTAAGTTAAGTTAGGCTAAGTTAATTTTAGCCGTATCGTTTAAGTCCTATTTATAAAGGAAAATGTATTTTCCTTTAGCCTGTTTCATCATCCATGATATCTCAATGGCATTCTTATTCGAGCACTTCGACTACTTCGCAGGGGAAGATGCATTGCTTGAATTTAGGTGTTGTTAGCTCCCAAAAACAAAATGAGTCTTGGGTGCTCTGTCTTTTCAATTCTCTTTTCATACTTTTGTGATGATGGCTGGCGGCTGATTTCGTGCTTCAATGTACGGTAAAGCGAACGCTATTATTGATGGAATGACTGGCAGCATGGAGAGTTGATATGAAGCAACTAGCAGAGAACCTGTGGATTTTTGATGGTGAAGCCGTACCATTTTTTACCTTGCCCTATACCACACGGATGACAGTGATCCGTTTGAATAATGGCGCTTTGTGGGTACATAGCCCAATTAAACTCACCTCTGAAGTTCAAGCACTGGTCGAAGCGTTAGGCGAAGTTCGTTATCTTATTGCGCCTAACCACTTGCATCACTTGTTTTTAAAGGACTGGCAGCAAGGTTATCCGCAGGCCCAAAGCTTTGGCACTGCAGAAGTTCAAACAAAGCGGCCAGATCTTCACTTTGACGGGCTGTTCACCGCTCAATTTCATGCCATGTGGGCGACTGATATTGACCAAATATTATTTACGGGCTCTCATTTCATGCAGGAATGTGTGTTCCTTCATAAAGCATCGCGTACTTTGATTGTGACGGATCTTATCGAGAACTTTTCACCCGAATCTTTTAATGCCTTGCAGCGGTTATTGGCTCGCGGAGCGGGAATACTCGCTCCAAACGGTAAAATGCCCTTAGATTGGCGCTTAAGTTTTATGTTTGCTAAGACACAAGCGCGCAGTCATATTGATAAAATATTAGCTTGGGAGCCAAAAGCCATCATCATGGCCCATGGTCTTATTATCGAGAATGATGCAACGGCATTTTTGGAAAAATCATTTTCTTGGGTAAATAGGGAAGGATAATATTATTATTTTCCCCAATATCATTTTAGCGTTTAAACCGCTATACATTATCAGCGAATAAAAGGTGGACACTTTATAGTTGAATTCGGGAGTTAACTATCTGCAATATTATTTAAAATTAACCAGAGCGACATGAATGATGACTAATTTGTGAGATGTTGTAGGTTGATGGGATGTAGCTGGTTTGTGAATATATTCCTTATCTATGAAATAGTTACAATGCAATAGGCAATAAATACATTCGCCAGAGGGAGTGCAACTTACAGCTATTAATATATAAGTGATTTTAGCTGTTATTTTAGACGGTTTTTCTTCATTTTAAATTGTCTTAGTTAAGGTATGGCATTGATAGTAATGTTTTTTATTAACTTCCTTAAATCTATTTAGCTTGAGTTCGATAAGTCTGGCATTACTTTTGTAATGTACTTAGCGTATTTAAATAATTAACTAGGAGTACATTATGAAAAATACCATTCTTACTTTGGCCGCCATTATTTCTTTAGCCTCTGTTAGTGTTTACTCTCATGCAGAGAACATGAAAAATAATGATGTCGCAGAAAATGGCATTTATGTTGGTGCTAACTATGGTTATTTAAAAGTCGATGGTAAAGATGACTTCGATGACAATAGCGATGTTATTCAAGGGCTTGTTGGTTATCGCTTCAACCAATATTTAGCTATCGAAGGCGGATACGTCAACTTCGGTGATTATGGTAATAGCTTATCTAATGCAGAAACAGATGGTTATACCGCTGCGCTAAAAGTCTCATATCCCATTGTAAATCGCGTTGAGTTGTACGCTAAAGGTGGGCAACTATGGTATTCCACTGATTATGATGTGTTAGGTTTTTCTGGAAATAAAGATGATGAAGGTGTGTTCGCCGGTGCCGGTGTCGCATTTAAAGTCACAGATCGATTCTTAATTAATGCCGAGTACACTTGGTATGATGCAGGAATTACCGTTGAGAATGTTAGCAACGGTGCAGATACAGACACAGACTTTAAACAAGCCAGTTTAGGTGTTGAATATCGATTCTAATTATTCGTTTTTGATATTTATAATTTAATAATTAATTATCTAGGTGTGACACGCTAAGTGTCACACCTTTTTTATATGATTAATATGTCCCTCATAGTTTTTTATTTTTAAATCAAAGTGGTAGGGCTTACTCCCTGATTCGACTGACGCTATCTCGGCATCTGATAGGCAGGATGCCAGAATGTCGTGAAGTGCATGGATACACGAGAACGACCATGCCTCGCTCACGCAACGAACGCAAATGCCCTGCGGCAACTCCGAGGGGAGGTGAACTTCTGTCACCGCTGTGTTGGCCGCAATCCCAAGAGAGTAATGCATGTCCCACCTTTGCCGTCTAAATTTTATTTTTACTTTTTTGGTTGAAAATGCGACATAGTATATTGAATGCTCTATTCAGCATAAGATAATGTATAAGCACTTAGGAAATGCTTGGTGTACTTGAATGAATCAAAATTAGAGTGCACCATTCACGGATGAAAAACTAATCAGTAGTCTCTAATGTTCTTGATAAGTTAATTTCAGCCAGTTATTAAAAATGTTTTTAATAAATTGAATATGGGATAAATATGACAAGAAAAAAAGAGTCATTAGCAATAGACAAGATTTTTGAGGAAATTAGTGACTTTCTCATTATTGGTTTGACTGGCAGAACGGGTTCAGGTTGTTCAACTTCTGCCAAAATTCTATCTGCTGAAAGCTTAGATTTACCCGATCCTGGACAGTCTCATTTTGTCGGTAATGAGCAGAGGAAATATAGGATTATAAAAAAATATATTGAAAGTAACAGAAAACCATTTGAATGGCTTCAAGTTAGAAAAATTATAACGAGTTATATATTAAAGTTGAATTTCTCGTCATTCTGTATGTTGGTTAGTGATATTTTAAATGTTGAATTAAGTTTGGTTTCTGAAAATCTTGCTGACTTCAAAAGTGAATACATCAAGTCTAGTGATAGAGTTAATTCGTATTTTGAGACGGATGTAAATACAGTTGAGAGCTTAAATGCAGGTAAGTTAGAATGTTATGATATATTTTTTAAATGGTTGCCAGGTTTTTCGAATGAATTGAAATCTAGATTGTTAGGGATACAATCTGGTGGATATACTAAAATATATCAAGTCGTTGGAGATAACATTAGGTCCTCAGGAACTGCTAACATTAAGGAGTTTAATCAAAAATTCATATTTTCTTTCCCAACTATGATAAATAGGATAATAAAATCAGCTCGATATGTATGTAGTATGGATGCTAAACCATGTAATATAGTAGTTGACGCTATTCGTAATCCATATGAAGCCGTTTATCTTAGAGATAGGTATTCTGGATTTTATCTTATGTCAGTAAATACTGATAACGATAATCGTTTGAAATATTTAATGGAAAGTCATAAGTTTACATCAAGTCAAATTAAAGAGTTAGACAGTAAAGAGTATCCTGAAAAGTTGTCTGGTTACAATAAATATATTTCTCAGAATATTCAAAAGTGTATTGAGCTTGCGGATATACACATAAATAATCCTCGTGAAAACCAATTTGGGCATAGTGAGTTAAGGGCTCAGTTGGCTTGGTATGTGGCTTTAATGCTGCATCCTGGTTTAGTCATGCCAACATCAACAGAAAGCTGTATGCAGATAGCATATAGTGTCAAGCAGAACTCGGGATGTATTTCTCGTCAAGTTGGTGCTGTTGTTACCGATGAAAGATATTCAGTTAAAGCCGTTGGGTGGAATAATACGGCAGAAGGTCAGGTTCCATGCTTGTTGAGAAGTGCTGAGGATTTATTAAATGGATTCGATGAGGCCGCTTATAGTAAATATGAAAAGAATAATATTGAATTTAGAGATGTTCTTCATGAAAAATTTAACTTAATTCGTAGATATAGTCATCTCGATGGACGTAATCTATCTTTTTGTTTTAAAGACCTTCAGAATCAAGTTGAACAGAAGAAAAATCAAGTACACACACGTTCTTTGCATGCGGAAGAAAATGCTTTTTTACAGATATCTAAGAATGGCGGGCAAGGAGTTAAAGGAGGTATTTTATTTACAACTGCTAGCCCATGTGAGCTCTGTGCTAAGAAAGCTTATCAATTAGGAATTTCTAAAATTGTATTTATAGACCCATATCCAGGGATTGCAACTCCTCATATTATTTTGTGTGGTGCTCATCCTCCTAAGCTTGAATTATTTAGAGGAGCTTTAGGGAGAGCTTTTTATC
This sequence comes from Shewanella baltica, assembly GCF_900456975.1. Taxonomy (NCBI): domain Bacteria; kingdom Pseudomonadati; phylum Pseudomonadota; class Gammaproteobacteria; order Alteromonadales; family Shewanellaceae; genus Shewanella; species Shewanella baltica. The sequence goes on along the minus strand of NZ_UGYM01000002.1, from coordinate 4,182,747 downwards.
AATTATATCAACCTATCATGCCATATAAAGATGAACTTGAAGTCTTACTGGACATAAAAGGTGGGGTTGATAAAAAGGATATAACAATTCGCAGACTCAAGACAGAGGCTGAAATCCTTACTTCAGAGAATGAAAATCTAAAAGAAACAATTATGAAATTACAACTAACGATTAGTAGTGAAAAGTGGCCTTGTTTCCTAAATAGGTTGAACTAAAACCGTAGCCGCAGATCTGATCGGCATCGCCTATCAACTTACCCATCAACCGTGTCAAAACCTCACTATAAAACAACCAACTGGAAGCAATACAACCAAGCCTTAATCAACCGCGGTTCACTTACCTTCTGGATTGATGAGGATGCAATTGCTAAGTGGAAAGCCAAAGTCGAGCAGCCCAAGAAAGGTCGCCCTCGAGTGTTTAGCGACTTGGCCATTACCACTGCGTTGATGGTCAAGCGTATTTTCTCTATGCCACTGCGAGCCTTACAAGGCTTCATCAATTCAGTGTTTAAACTGGGTGACATCCCATTATCTTGCCCGCATTACACCTGCATCAGTAAACGCGCGAAAACGGTCAATATTGCTTTTAAAACCAAGACTCGCGGCGCCATTAAGCACTTAGCTATCGACTCAACAGGCTTGAAGGTCTATGGCGAAGGTGAGTGGAAAGTGAAGAAACATGGTACAGATGGAAAGCGCCGAGTGTGGCGTAAACTGCATATTGCCGTAGATACACATAGCCATGAAATTATTGCCGCAGAACTCAGTTTATCAGGTGTCACAGACGCTGAAGTGATGCCCAATTTACTTAAGCAAACCCATCGAAAAATCCGTAATATCTCGGGTGATGGTGCTTACGACACGAAAGCCTGTCACGAAGCCGTTCGTCGAAAACGCGCTTTAGTGCTCATTCCACCTAGGGAAGGTGCTGCGCTATGGGAACAAGGGCATCCACGAAACTTAGCCGTCAGTTGGCAACAGCTTCATGGCTCAAATAAGCAGTGGAAAAAACGGTATGGTTATCATCGCCGTTCAATCTCAGAAACCGCCATGTACAGGGTAAAACAACTGCTAGGAGGCACGTTGAGCATGCGGAATTATAACGCTCAGGTGGGAGAAACTTACGCGATGATTAGGGCTTTGAACAAGCTTACTGGGCTAGGTATGCCTGAAACCCACTATGTAGCTTGATATTTGAACAATGATGAGAGTTTTGTTCGCTGACTCGATTTAGGAAACAAAGCCGTGAAAAGTAATAAATAAACTTATATTCTATTTTTTGGTCTTAAATTTAGTTCTTTGGTGTTTAACGAGTCACCCATTGTTAAATTTGCAAAGTATATGCTTGTAAAAAGGCATACAGATTACTAGATGGGTTGGCGGGATTAAGCATTGGCATGGAAGTGACCGTTGACGGCATGGATGCCGTCGTCGAGCCCTCATGGATGAGTTCATGGCGTGTCACTGGAATGACAGTGCTTAATTATCAGCGATGTATTGGTTAAGTTTGTGAATGACTTAAACAAAAAGGCGCCTAAGCGCCTTTCTGCTCTTTGGGAAAGGGAAAACTCCTCATCCCACTATGATTTGATTAAACAATCAGATCATACTCTTCCCGTAGGATCTTGATGATATCTGCCTTTGGATTCGCTGGCAGCGGGATTGGAGCGCCAGTCACTTTCTCGGCAACGCCGGTGTAAGTGCGTGACACTTGCATCATGGCCTCAAGTGGCAGGTCATTATCGCGGGCTAGGGCTTCACGCTCTGGCATTCTGTCTTTGTTAAGCAGCACATCTGGATCGGGGAAATGATTCAGCAAGAACTGGCGGAAACCTTCTTTAGAGTTTTCCAAAATCTTGCCATCGCGGTAGGCGGCGCCGTCCCAAATACGTGATGAATCTGGGGTGCCGACTTCATCCATGTAAATCAGTTTTGAGTTGCCATCTTTGTCAGTCACATAACCGAACTCAAACTTAGTGTCGACAAACACTTGGTCAATGTCGGCCAGTGCTTTTGAAATCACTTTAAAGCCATCTTTTAACAGCTTCTCGTACAGGTCGATATCTTCTAACTTTTCAAAGCCAAAGGCTTGGTAATTGGCTTCGATGTCGCTGCGGCTGATGTTCACGTCATCTTGGGCTGGCACGCCTGGGATGCCGGTTAAAATGCCCTTAGTCGATGGGGTGATTAACAGCTCAGGTAGCTGTTGATCTTTTTCTAAGCCTTCTGGCAGTGTGATGCCACAGAATACTCGCTCGCCTTTTGAGTAAGCGCGCCACATTGAGCCTGTGATGTACTGGCGGCAAATAGCTTCGACTTTAATAGGGCGAGCTTTTTGGACTATCCATACGAACGGGTGCGGGATATCCAAAATATGGCTGTCGGCTAGGCCGTTTTCGGCGAACAGTTTAAACCAATGGTTAGATATCGCGTTTAATGCTGCGCCTTTACCGGGAATGCCTTTGAGGCCGCCTTCACCGTGGAAGATACAGTCGAAGGCCGAGATACGGTCGCTGATCACCATGATGGCGAGCGGAGTATCTTCGGGGACGTTATAACCTTTAGTGGTAATTAAACGGCGGCTGTCGGCGTCGGTTAGCCAGTAAACGCTGCGAACCTTGCCGCTGTGGACTGGGCTGTCGGAGCGGATAGGCAAATCGTTATTGATGGCAAGTACGGAATCAGCAAGACTCATGACGAGTATTCCTTAGGATAGAGAGTGTAGGGATAAGGTTTTTATAAGTGTCGGTTTGCAGATGGACTATGGCGTTAGCAACAGCCAGATTTATTGCAACCGCTTTATTATTCGCGCGTGGCTTAGGGCGTAAAGCGTTCAGCCAGTTTGCGGGATTTGATGTTAAATCTTGAACAGCAAAAGTGGTATTTTCGGGCGGAGTTTGAATTGTGTCAGCTGGAGATAATGCAAGGGATGGAACAAACGCAGGGCAAAGTTGGCACCACAGTGAAAGTGGTCTGCGAAAGCGGGCTGGGCCCGTGCCATTTTGCTCGAAAATGCTAACCATTAATCCGAGAGAACCTTGTGCTAGACTGCCGCGAAAAAGTGGCGACATTTTACCTTTATTGACAAAATTTGCCACGGCTATTTGCATTGTTCTTCGTATCGCTCTTGGTATTGCTCTTTACATAGTACTTCGCAGCGACTCTAGTGGCCGCCAGGATTTACCTCGCAATAACGTACTAAAGCGAAACGATGGGTGCCATGTTTGATACAAAAATCGGATATTGAAAGGCTGTATTTTAGCTTGCTGATGTGCGAGCTTATGACGCAGTTGCAGCCCACAAGACCATCAAGCCAAATATCCAATGGAGGGAATATGAGCACAAGTCATCCACATCCAGATAGCGACAGAGAATTGATATTAGAGCGGATTATCGACGCGCCGCCGGAAAAACTGTTCCGCGCGTGGACCGAGCCTGAGCTTCTCAAAATTTGGTTTACGCCAAGACCGTGGACTGTGGCTAGCGCGACCTTAGATGTGCGTGCCGGTGGTTCAAATGTGATTGTGATGCGCAGCCCTGAGGGGCAGGATTTCCCGAATCGCGGCGTGTATCTCGAGGTGGTTGAGAATGAGCGTATCGTATTTACCGATGCCTTTACCGAGGCATGGGTGCCGTCCGACAAGGCCTTTATGACAGCAACCATCACCTTTGAACCTGTGGACGGTAAGACAAAGTACACTGCGCGGGTGCTGCATTGGAATAGCGAAGATAGGCAGAATCATGAGGATATGGGGTTTCATCAGGGTTGGTCTAAGGCGACCGATCAGCTTGAGGAACTCGTCGCGAACATTTAGCCGGTGAGTCTCAAGCCTCGTATCAGAGAGTAAACAATAAGCAGTACCTAGCCCAATTGCCCTGCATTATCATATTGTTGGGGATTGGGCAGGATTAGAGGTGTTATGTCGTCACAGAAAGAAGTGCCAGTGCTTAAACAATCGGTGCTTGCGCCATCGCAACTCGCGCAAAGCGCAGTTTTGCAGGGCAATAGTTTTTTATCAAAACAGTTCAATGGTTTGTCGGAATTAGCCCAAGAGCTACAGGGCATAGAGTTTGAGGATTGCTGCTTTCAAGACTGCCATTTTAGCGAGAGCGTTTTTCGTAAATGTAAGTTTATCGATTGTCGCTTTGTACGCTGCAACTTGAGCTTAGTGAAAGTGCCCCAGTGTCAGTTCAGCGGGGTCGAGTTTGAAGAGTGTAAGTTAGTCGGTATCGATTGGACCCGCGCCGCATGGTCGCGTTTATCCTTTGCCGCGCCCTTTTCCTTTAAGCAATGCATTCTAAACGACTGCTCATTTTTAGGCTTGTCCCTCGATGAAATCATCATCGAAGAGTGTAAGGCCCACGATGTGGATTTTCGCGAGGGCAGCTTTAATCAAGCTAATTTCACCTACACGGATTTTAGTCATAGTCTGTTTGGTCGTAGTCATCTATTGGAGGCGGATTTTAGCGAGGCCTCCAATTACGATATCGACATTTTTAACAATAAAATCAAAGGCGCTAAGTTTAGCCGCGACGAAGCGATTCGCCTGCTCAATTGCCTCGATATAGAGTTAATGGATTAATGCGATTGTAATCAGTTTGGGCCCGCTAGTGCGATGTTCTTATCCTGCTAGGGTTATCGCAATTGATTGAAATGTCAGTTTTCTTCTAAGCCGCCAGTGTCCAAGCTGGCGGCTTTTTTCTGCCTTCTCCGTCGATGTAAAGCCTGTTCCCAATAAGCCTGTTGATCTTATTCACGTATTTCAACGTCAGTCTTAGGTTTTAGTTGCGATAGATCACACCGAGCTTCCCCATGTGGTTTACCACAATATCCGCCTACCTCTTTCGGGATAACAATCTTTGTGGATGAGCAGTGTATTCAGCGGATGCTGGTATATCAGAAGATATGGCGGTGCTGTTTTAATGCTTTTATAACTAAAAAAGTAATCAAATCAGTGAGCAAACCTCTGCTCGATGGCGCCACAAATGGCGACTGACGGGTGGGATGAGCGTGATGGAGGTAACCATGATTGAGCTTAATAGGCGAACCTTTTTAAAGGGAGCGGGAGCGAGCAGCGCCACGTGTGCGTTAGCCAGTCTGCTGCCGGGCAGCTTAGCGGCATTAGAGAATAAGCAGCTAAAGGGCATGGGCAAGGAAATTGCCAGTATTTGTGAAATGTGTTCGACTCGCTGCCCGATTTCGGCGCGGGTGATTGAGGGCAAAAACGTCTTCATTAGTGGCAACAAGGCCGCTAAATCCTTTGGCGGTAAAGTGTGTGCCCGTGGCGGCGCAGGCCATAGTTTATTGTACGATCCACAGCGTATCGTTAAACCGTTAAAGCGGGTCGGCGAACGTGGCGAAGGCAAATGGGCCGAGATCAGTTGGGATGAGGCTTATCAACTCATCGCCGAAAACCTAAATAAAATCAAAAAAGAACATGGCCCAGAGGCAGTGGCATTCTCGTCAAAATCGGGCTCACAAGAAAAGCATTTGTTTCACCTCGCGACCGCCTTTGGTAGTCCCAATACTTTTACCCACGCTTCAACGTGTCCCGGCGGTTATGAAATTGCCGCTAAGGCTATTTTTGGCACTAAGGTCAAACGTGATTTAAGTAACTCTAAATACATCATTAACTTCGGCCATAACCTGTACGAAGGCATTAATATGTCCGAAACCCGCGGCATGATGGCGGCGCAAATGGACAAAGGTGCCAAGCTGGTGGTGTTCGAGCCAAGATTCTCCGTCGTGGCCGATAAAGCCGATGAATGGTACGCCATTCGCCCCGGCACTGACGTTGCCGTCGCCTTGGCGTTATGCCATGTATTGATTGAAGATAATCTTTACGACAAGGCATTTGTCACGCGCTATGTGGAAGGCTTCGAAGCCTTTGCCGCCGAAGTGAAAGCTTATACCCCTGAATGGGCCGAAACCATTTCCGATGTACCTGCCAAAGACATTCGCCGCATCGCCCACGAATATGCGGCAAAAGCGCCCCATGCCGTGGTCGATTTTGGTCACAGAGCCACCTTCACCACCGAAGAGTTTGAGATGCGCCGCGCCCTGTACGCCGCCAACGTCTTGATTGGTAATATTGAGCGCAAGGGGGGGATTTATATCGGCCAGAAACCCGGTGATTACAACAAGCTTGCCGGTGAAGCGGTTGCGCCCGTATTGGCCAAACCCGGCGTGAAAGACATGCCAAAACCAGCAGCGAAACGAATCGATCAGGTGGAAGAACAGTACGCCATGATGTGGACATCGGGCGGCGTCTACCAAACCATTCTCGATGCCACTTTAAGCGCTGTGCCTTACCAGTTACACGGCTGGGTGATGTCACGCACTAATCCAATGCAAACCATGACAGACAGGGCGCGCGTTGTTGAAGCCATGAAAAAGCTCGACTTTATCGCCGTGTGTGATGTGTATATCAGCGAAACCGCCGCCTATGCTGACGTGATTTTACCTGAGTCAACTTATCTTGAACGTGATGAAGAAATTGCCGACAAATCCGGTAAAAATCCCGCCTATTATGTGCGCCAACGAGTCGTTGAAACCTTAGGTGATACTAAGCCTTCTTGGCAGATCTTTAAGGATGTGGGTGTGGCTATGGGCCTTGGCGAGTTCTATCCATGGGAAAACATGGAAACCCTGCAAATGCTGCAGGTGAACCGCGACACTGACCTGCTGCGCCGGATCAAAGACGAAGGTTTTGTGAGCTTCGGTAAGCCAATTATGTTGTGCGAGCCTAAGATGGTTGCCGAGTTTATTAAGGCATACCCCAATGCGCGACCTGCCGATGAAGACGGCACTTACGCCAGTGCACTCACCTTTAAAACCCCGAGTGGCAAGATTGAACTCACCTCCGCGAAAGTGGAAGCCATGGCTCCGGGCCGTGGGGTGATCAAGTTCCGCGAAGTGCATCTTAAAAAAGCAGACGAGCTGTACTTTATCCAAGGCAAAGTGGCGGTGCACACCAATGGCGCCACCCACAATGTGCCTATGTTGGCGAACTTGATGTCGGATAACGCTGTGTGGGTTCACCCCGTCACTGCGGGCAAATTAGGGATCAGCAATGGCGACCCAATCCGCCTCACCAGCAGTGTTGGCACAGAAGAAGGCCATGCCTTAGTCACGCCGGGCATTCGCCAAGATACAGTGTTTGCTTACATGGGCTTTGGTTCTAAAAACAAAGAGTTGGTCAGAGCAACGGGCAAAGGTATCCACTGCGGTAACTTACTGCCGCACGTTACTGCTCCTGTGTGTGGCATGACAGTGCACACCACGGGCGTCACGCTGGCAAAGCGCTAATCGGAGGCTTAAATGAATAAACGATATGTAATGGTGCACGACGAGAACAAGTGCATCGGCTGCCAAGCTTGTAACGTGGCGTGTCGCAGTGAAAATGGCGTACCCGAAGGCGTTACTCGTCTGCAAGTGCGTGTGGAAGGCCCCTTCGGTGAGATGCCCAATCTGCATTTCAAATACCACAGGGTATCTTGCCAGCAATGTGAAGATGCGCCCTGCGTTAAGGTGTGCCCAACGGGCGCGGCCTATGTGGGTGAAGACGGCATTATCTCTATCCATACCGAGAAGTGTGTTGGCTGTATGTACTGTGTGGCAGCGTGCCCTTATAAAGTGCGCTTTATGAACCCAGAAACCAAGGCGGCGGATAAGTGTAACTTCTGTAAAGACAGTCGTTTAGCGCGGGGCGAAGAGCCAGCGTGTGTGACTGTGTGTCCAACCGATGCCTTAGTGTTTGGCGATGCTAATGATCCGCAGAGTGAAGTGGCCATCATGCTCAACACTAAAATTACATACCAAGATAAAACCCATTTGGGCACTAAACCTAGGGTATATCGCGTTCCTACCAAAAGAGGGGGGATTTGATTATGAACAATACTTGGGGCGACATGGCGCAATATGATCCTGTCACTTGGCACTGGGTCATCGCCGTTTACCTGTTTATGGCGGGGTTATCCGCGGGCAGTTTATTGATTGGCATTGGTTTACGCTGGGCGAATAAGGAACTCAGCGCCGGAGCCGAAAGCAGCATTCTTAAGGCGGCCGCCATTATTGGACCTGTGGCGATTAGCTTAGGTTTAGCCTGCTTAGTGTTTGATTTAACCAAACCCTTCCACTTCTGGCTGATCTTAATTCACTATAACTTCCAGTCAGTTATGGCAATCGGGGTGCTGGCGCTGCTGGCGTATTCTCCCTTAGCCTTTGCGTACGCCATTATTGTGCTGCGGGATGACTTACCAAAATGGGGTTTGGGTTTCCTAGCGCCTATCGCTACGTTACTTATGCCATATCGAAAGCTGATTGAAGTATTGTTGTTTGTCCTCGCCATTGGCGTAGGGGCTTACACTGGCTTCTTAATTTCGGCGATGAATGCTTACCCTATGCTCAACACTGCGGTACTGCCTGCGCTGTTTTTAGTGTCGGGTTTATCGGCGGGCGCTGCGGCAAACGCGGTACTGGCACTCTTGCTGTTTAAGACTGACAGCCACGATAAAACCTTAGTCAAGATGCACGGTTTAGAATTGCCTGTGATGGCGATTGAAATCCTGTTCCTGTTCATGTTGTTCTGCGCCTTGTACTTCAAGGGCGGCGCGGCGGCTGCGGCCTTAGCGTCGTTAACCTCTGGGCTATGGGCAAGCGTGTTCTGGATAGGGGTTGTCGGTATCGGCTTTGGTATTCCATTGCTGTTTATGCTGCTACCAGCCGCGACTCGCCACACTAAGGGCGCAATGATCATGGTTGCCTGCGCTAGCTTAACCGGCGTACTCGCCTTAAGACACTTTATTGTGTACGCAGGGCAAAGCTATTTAAGCTGAGTGTAATGGCTTTAGATATTGATAGATAAAGAAAAAGCACTGGCAATGTCAGTGCTTTTTTATTGTTTAAATCTTCAGATGGTTTGCCAGTACAAGTAGGGCGCTTATTGGGGCAATAACTCGATAACCGACTTCACCGTTAGCACTAAGGCGCTGATACTGCACAGGACTAAGGTCGCCATTTTAGTCTTGTCTTTATCGACACTGCCCACCAATCGCCCCGCGACTAAATACCCTAAAAGCACAGAAGGTAGCAACATTAAGGACAGCCACAGGTGCTTCAATTCTAATAAGCCAGTGATCGCCAGAATGACCATAGCTATGGTGGAGCTAAAAATGAAGAAGGCCGACAGGGCGGCGCGAAACTGCGAGGCATCTTTGCCTGACAATAGAATCGCCATCGGCGGGCCACCAATAGCGGCAATATTACCGAAAATCCCCGAGACGACGCCCGCCCCAAAGAGGGTTTTCTTATTCACTGGCAGGCTGAATTTATACAGGCTGAGGATAACCGCGACAGCCACAATGGCGGCGATGGATAACCCGAGTATGGGCTGAGGCGCAAACAGCAACAGACTCGCGCCGATAAAACCACCGGGCACGCGACCTAGGAGTGCATATTGCAAGCCATTGAATTCTAAATGACCACGTTCCCGGAATAAGGTCAGTAGCGAGATGGTAAATCCCATGGCAATAACGGGACCCGGTACGAGCTGCGGATCGACGATATACAGCAAAGGACTGGCGACAACCGCTAGGCCAAACCCAATCAGGCTCTGGGTTAAGGCGCCAAGAAATACAATCAGTGAGGCCAAGGCGAGAGTCTGTGGATCTATCATAGAAAACATAGGATTCCATATAAACAAAAAGGGATCGTTAACGATCCCTATTGATGAGCACTGTGATGTAACTTTGCCAGCGACAAGTCGCTATTCCATGTCTTCCCACTCGATCCCCATCTCGTCCATCAGCAACTTGGCTTCGGCGGGAATGCTGTCTGGGCTATCTTTTGACAGATCTTCATCGTTAGGCAATGGCTGGCCAGTGTAGGCGTGCAAAAATGCCTCACACAACAGCTCGCTGTTGGTGGCGTGACGCAAATTATTGACCTGACGACGAGTTCGTTCGTCCGTAAGGACCTTAAGCACTTTGAGCGGAATAGACACAGTAATTTTTTTTACTTGTTCATTCTTCTTGCCATGTTCAGCATAGGGGCTGATGTATTCCCCATTCCATTCAGTCATTGACTCACCTGTTATAACGCTAAATTCGGGGCAGATTTTAAACCCTTACAAAGAACAGTCAAATTATTGCTACTATTTCTTTGTGATTGCAAACAGATTTCTTTATGTTCAGACGTCTAAACGTCTTCACGCCTATTGACGATGGCCTTGGGCTTAGGTACATTTAGACGTCCAGACATCTCTATCAGTCTACCGAATTTAGGAGTCCACCCATGGCAGAGCGTCAATTAGCCACACTGGCAGTGCGTCAGGGTATCGAAAGCGATACTCAATATGGCGCAGTTGTGCCACCGATTTATTTGTCGACTAATTACGCCTTCGATGGTCATAAAAATCCCCGCGAATTCGATTACAGTCGTTCAGGCAACCCAACACGCTGTATTTTAGGCGAAGCATTAGCGCAATTAGAAAAGGGCGCCACTGGCATAGTGACCTGCACTGGCATGGCGGCCATCACCCTAGTGACCACTTTGCTCGGCCCCGATGATCTATTGGTGGTGCCCCACGATTGTTACGGCGGTTCTTACCGTTTATTTACTAATTTGGCGAAGAAAGGCCAGTTTAAGCTGATTGTGGTTGATCAAACCGACAGCCAAGCGTTAACCGCAGCGATCGCGCAAAATCCTAAGATGGTGTGGCTCGAAACCCCGTCTAACCCGCTATTGCGTGTGGTGGATATCGAGGCTATTGCTAAGGCAAGCCATGAGGTCGGCGCGCTAGTCGTGGTCGATAACACTTTTTTATCGCCGATATTGCAACAACCCCTATTGTTAGGCGCGGATATCGTTATCCACTCCACCACTAAATACATCAATGGTCACAGTGATGTGGTTGGCGGCGCTGTGGTTGCCAAAGATGCACAAATTGGCGAAAGCTTACATTGGTGGTCGAACACGTTAGGCTTAACGGGATCGGCTTTTGATAGTTACTTAACCCTGCGCGGCCTACGTACGTTAGCGGTGCGAATTCGTGAACATCAAGCCAATGCCCAGCGTATTGTTGAGGTATTGACGCAAAGCCCTGTGGTGAGCAAAGTTTATTACCCCGGTCTTGCGGATCACCCTGGTCACACCATTGCAGCCAAGCAACAAAAAGGCTTTGGCGCTATGCTGAGTTTTGAGCTCAAGGGCGGCGAGGCCGAAGTCGTGGCCTTTTTAGGTGCACTCAGCTTATTTAGCGTGGCGGAAAGTTTAGGTGGCGTTGAAAGTTTAGTGGCCGTGCCCGCAACTATGACCCACAGAGCCATGGAGCCGCAGGCGCGTTTTGAGGCAGGCATTAAAGACACCCTATTGCGTCTATCGGTGGGTATTGAAGATGCCGCCGATTTAGTTGCAGATATTCAAGCAGGATTAGCCGCCGTTGCGGCTTGTCAGTAGAGGAATAATAGATGGCACGTTGTCACTTACATAAATTTGGTGGCTCCAGTTTAGCGGATGCCGATTGTTATCGCCGAGTCGCCCATATCCTGTTAACCCATGGTCATAGCGATGATCTTGTGGTGGTCTCTGCGGCGGGTAAGAGCACGAATTTCCTGTATAAATTATTAGCGCTGCGCGACGCGGGTCAGTTGTGGCAAGAAGAATTACAAGTGCTGACCAGCTATCAACAGGGGTTGGTAGAGCAGTTATTGTCGAACGAACAAGCCCGCGATCTGCGTGAGCGTTTGGCGACAGATCAGGCGCAGCTCATCAGTTTATTGTCCCTCGACGAACGCAACGAATACCAAGTTAACCATGTGGTGAGCTTTGGCGAGCGTTGGTCGGCGCGCCTGATGGCGGCGCTGCTGCGCGAATCTGGTGTGGCGGCAAGCCATGTGGATGCCTGTTCAATTTTAGTGGCCGATGAAGCCGCCGTGCCACAAATTCGGGTGCAGGAATCCCGCGCAAAAGTACAAGCGCTGTTGGCCGCCCATCCAAATGAACGACTAGTGATCACTGGCTTTATCTGCGCTAACGAGCGCGGCGATACCTTATTACTCGGTCGTAATGGTTCCGATTTTAGTGCTAGCTTGATTGCTAGCCTTGCCGATATTGAGCGCGTGACCATTTGGACCGATGTGGAAGGGGTGTTCAACGCCGATCCGAATAAGATCAACGATGCTAAATTATTGAAAAGCATGTCACTTGCCGAAGCCGACCGCTTAGCGCGTTTAGGCTCGCCGGTATTGCATTCGCGCACTTTGCAGCCTCTGTTTAATACCGAAGTGAGTTTAGCGGTGCGCTCAAGTTATGCATCACACACCGACTTTACCTTGATTGCGCCCCACAGTTCGTCGGCGAGCGCGCCTGTGGTGACTAACCTCAATGCAGTCGTGCTGTTCGGCTTTAAGCTTACGGGCGAATTAACAAGCCTATTAGATTCGTTGATCGCCGCAGGCTTAAGGCCATTGGCCCATTGGACCTCTGCCCATCAAAGGGTTGAGCTTGCCTATACCGCTGAAAATCAAAAACAAGTACAAAGATTACTCGATGCCGAGGCAGAAGCATTAGGGATCAGCGATCAGCAGATCAACACAGATCTCGGCCTAGTGGCGTTAGTGAGTGCCGATGCCGAACATTATCGTCGCAGCTTTGCTCGTTTATTAAGTCGTGACGCTAAACCTTTGTTTAGTGGCGACTTAAGTTTAGTGACGCTGGTGCCTCAGTCGCAAGTGAATCTGTTGACGCAAAAGGTTCATCGTCGTTGCGCTGGCCCGCGTAAACGCATAGGTGTCTTGCTACTCGGTGTGGGCAACATAGGTGAGGCATGGGTCGATTTGTTTAAGTCGGTGTCGCCATCACTGGACCATGAACTCGAAGCTAGCGTTGAGTTAGTCGGCTTAGTCAGTTCGAGTAAAGCCTTGATTAAATCCACAGGCATTAATCTTGCCGCGTGGCAGACTGAGTTTAATACCGAGGCTACACCTTGGCAGTACGAGCACTTGTTCGAGCAATTAGAACGGGTTAACTGCGATGAGCTGGTGGCCTTAGATATCAGTGCCAGCGCCAGTTTGACGCTGCAATATCCAGAGCTGTTCGAGCGCGGCATCCATGTGGTGAGCGCGAATAAACTCGCTGGTTCGGGACCACTGCCTTTTTACCGTGAGTTAAAGCAGCAATTGGGTAATCGTCGTTTATTTTGGCGCTATAACGCCAGTTGCGGCGCAGGTTTGCCTATCCAACATGCGTTAAATGATCTGCGTAACAGCGGTGATAGCGTTGAAGCCGTGGGCGGGATTTTCTCTGGCACCTTGTGTTGGTTATTTGAAAAATACGATACCAGCAAGCCTTTCTCTGAATTAGTGATTGAAGCCAGGGGCTTAGGGATTACTGAGCCCGATCCCCGTGACGATCTCTCCGGCCGTGATATGCAGCGTAAACTGCTCATTTTGGCCCGTGAAATTGGCCTTGAAATCGAGCTCGAAGATATTGAGCTGCGCTCACTCGTGCCAGCCGCTTTGGCGGATATTCCCTTAGATCAATTTCTTGCCCGCATTGCCGAGTTAGATGCCGATCTGCTGCAACAATACGGTGCGGCGGCGGAGCAAAATAAGGTGCTCAGATACGTGGCATCCTTAGATAACAGCGGCCCAGAGCTTAAAGCTGAAGTCGGTTTGCAGTGGATTGATGCCCATCATCCCTACGCTAATTTGACCCCCGGCGATAACGTGTTTGTGATCCGCAGCGTCTTCTATCAAGGCAATCCGTTGATCATCCGTGGACCGGGCGCCGGACGCGAAGTGACAGCGGCGGCGGTGCAGTCGGATCTGACGCAGATCTGTCGCGATCTCTTGCAAGAGTAGACTGAAATTCAGCAGCTTAAAGGACTCATTCGAGTCCTTTTTATTGGCTAGAATAAATCTATCGAATTAACTGAGATTAAATGCGGTTTATGGGTATTTTTTGGCTTGACTTACATCTCAGTTTCTCTAGTATATGGACATATAGACGTCCAAACGTCCATTTGAACTAATTCATAATAGCAAAGAGTAGCGCCAAGGGCGGTTGAGGAAATACACATGGCTTTTCATCACGCACAACATTCACAATCGCTGAACCAGAGCTTGTCTGAGCTTAATGGCGATATTAATGTTTCTTTTGAGTTTTTTCCGCCATCGACCCCCGAAATGGAACAGATCCTGTGGAACTCTATTCGTCGTTTAGAGCCACTTAATCCTAAGTTTGTCTCTGTGACCTATGGCGCTAACTCAGGTGTGCGCGACCGCACCCACGGCGTGATTGAGCGTATTCAACAGGAAACCGACCTTGTTGCCGCGCCGCACTTAACCTTAGTGGATGCTAGTGATGAAGAGCTATTAGAACTGGCTAAGCATTATTGGAAATCGGGCATTCGTGACATAGTGGCACTGCGGGGCGATTTACCTGCGGGCAGCCCTAAGCCCACTCGTTTTGCGGTAGATTTAGTGCGTTTACTGCGCTCTGTGGCCGACTTTGATATTTCCGTTGCAGCCTATCCAGAAGTGCATCCCGATGCGAGCAATGCACAGGCTGATTTGATCAACCTTAAGCGTAAGATTGATGCGGGCGCTAGCCGTGCCATTACCCAGTTTTTCTTCGATGTGGAATCTTACCTGCGTTTTCGTGACCGCTGCGTTGCCGCCGGTATCGACGTTGAAATCGTGCCAGGTATCTTACCTGTGACTAACTTTACCCAGTTAAAACGTTTCGCGGGCATGACCAATGTGTCGTTACCGGGCTGGCTACACAAGCAATTCGATGGTTTAGAAAACGATGCCGGTACACGCCAATTGGTGGGTGCAAACGTGGCAATCGACATGGTGAAAGTACTGTCCCGCGAAGGCGTAAAGGATTTCCACTTCTACACTCTAAACCGCGCCGAATTAACCTACGCCATTTGCCATACGTTAGGTGTGCGCCCTAAATAAAACATCAACAACATAAACCAATAAAAACGCCGCAGATAATGCGGCGTTTTGCTTTGTGTCAGTGGTGTAGGTATTAGATCCTAAACTGTGCCAGTAGCACTTGCAGGCGAGCCGCAAGCTGGGCAAGTTCGTCGCCCGCCCGCGCAGTGTGCACCGCACTATTGGTTGTCGACGTGGCAATATCGTTGATGTTATTGATATTTTTGTTAATTTCTGCGGAAACAGCACATTGCTCATTTGCCGCGCTGGCGATTTGGATGTTCATCTGGCTAATGGTCGAAACCGCTTGGGTGATGGCCACGAGTTCTTCACCCGCTTGATTAACTTGGGCAACACAGCTTTGAGTAGTGCGTGAACTGGTTTCCATCGCCGAAACGGTAGATTTGGCTTTAAGCTGTAGCGCTTCAATCATTTTTTGAATTTCTGTGGTTGAAGCTTGAGTGCGAGTCGCAAGGGTGCGAACTTCATCGGCTACGACGGCGAATCCTCGTCCTTGCTCTCCGGCTCTGGCGGCCTCAATTGCGGCATTAAGCGCCAGCAAGTTGGTCTGTTCGGTAATATTGCGGATCACAACTAATACAGAATCAATTTCGGCAGTATTACGTTCGAGTTCATTAATGGCATTGGCGGCAGCGGCGATTTCTTCCGCTAATACAGCAATCGTCGCGACGACTTTTTGCACTACGAGTTTGCCTTGTTCGGTTGACTCATTGGCGTGATTGGCTGCATCTGCGGCATCGGTCGCATTGTGGGCAACCTCTTGAACAGTGGCGGCCATTTCATTCATTGCGGTGGCGACTTGTTCGGTTTCAAGATTCTGACGATTGGCCATCGATTGAGTTTCGTGGGTAATGCCCGACATTTCTTCCGCTGAGGTTGCGAGTAAACTCGTGGCATCAGACACTTGAGTCACAGTGTGGTGGATTTTCTCCACAAAACGGTTAAATGCCTGCGCTAACTCGGCAATTTCATCCTTACTCGTTATAGTAATTCGACGGGTTAAATCGCCTTCGCCTTCGGCGATGTCATTCATGGCTTGGGTTGTTTCTGCTATCGGGCGGGTAATGCCTTTAGCAATAAACCAAGCAATGGCAGTGCCGATTAACATTGCAGCGAAACCGATGAGAATCAACTTGAGGCGAATATCCGCCATAACTTGCTCTGAATGGCTTCTGTCCATCGCAATATCCAGTACCCCAAAGACTTGTCCCGAGTAATCTTTTATAGCGTGGCGATACAAAGCGAAGGTTTTGCCCTCTAAGCTAATAGTGCGAATCACTTCATTGCCTTGCATCACGCTATTGAGCTCATTTATGGCCTGAATATCGGGCGTGAACGTGGCGCCAAATGCTTTAAAATCCGCGCCATTGGGCAACAATAGTGCGATTTCAGCTTGATAAGCATCTTTAAAACTGTCGAAGAAAGGTTGTCCAAATGACATACCAAATTCCACTGAGCCTGTGTGTTGGCCTTGATAACCCATGGGCACTAAACCGCGAATCCCTAAACCTTCAACACCATATTCCAAACCGTTTAAGGGCTGTTTTGTGGTGTTGGTTTCCACAATGGTTTTACGAATGGCAGTGAGATCATCACCGAATTTTTCGGGGCGATGTAATCGTAAAAAAGAGGTTGCCGGCGGCGTATGAAACTGAAATTGTTGTACGTCGAAATCTTGCTTAAGCTTGGCAAACAGCGGCAGAGTACGGTCTTTGAGTGCGGGGCGATCCCGTTCGGCGAAGTTACTTTGGATCTCTGGCGTCAGTGAAACTATCGTTGCCATGGCCTGTGCGAGTTTACCGGATGAGGCTATGTTGGCTACCGCAGTTTCGTACAGTTTATGCAGTTCTCTTTGCTCAGATTCTTTCACCTGACTGCTGAATTCCGACAGGACTAGCAGCATGATAAAGCTCATCATGGCCAACAGTAATAGACATATCCCAACCACAATCCTCGTACTAATTTTTAAATTCACCAAAGCCAACCTCCCAGTTCACTTCATCAGTCTGATTTATCTTTTTAATATTATAGAGATACGGCTGATTATATTTGAGATGGCGCCAGCCTTTTGGATTATTTGTTTCCCAATGCGACATTTTTGCGCCATAGGACACAGAAAATTTTTTATATGAGCACATTTACTTAGCCTGCTAACTAAGTATAATGCTTAGCACGCTAACTAAGTGGGTGAGCAAGATGCAAAAAGAATTAGAGCGATTGAAAGAGTTATCACTGGCGGAGCATTTAGGCCGTCTGCATCGATTGTGGCGTACCGTGGCCGATGTCGAACTGGCGCCTTTGGGATTAACCCATCCCCGTTGGACGGCATTGTGGAAATTACTGCGTTTAGGCGACAGCGTGAGCCAGAAAGTGTTGGCCGATGCCTTAGAAATTGAATTGGCTTCGTTAATGCGCACCTTAGGGCAATTAGAAGAGCAAGGTTTAGTCGAGCGTCATTGCTGCGACAAAGATAAGCGCGCAAGGATTGTGACGCTAACGCCTGCGGGATTGGATGTATTAAAGCAAATGGAAGCGCGGATAATTCAGGTCCGCCGTGAGTTATTAGCTGGGATCAGTGCCAGCGAGCTCAGCGAATTTGAACGCATTATTAGCCTGATTAGTGACAACGCCAGCGCCAAATTGGCCAAGGCAACAGCAACCATTTTGTGAGAAAGAAGATGACACCGGATCAACAGTTTGCCCGTTTAGTAAAATTTGCCATGTTCGGCTTTGTGATGGTTTTTGGCTATTTTATGCTTGCCGATACTATGATGCCATTAACGCCGCAAGCTATGGCCACACGTGTGGTGACTAAAGTGACACCGCAGATCAGCGGCAAAATTCAGACCATAGCCGTGACGAACAACCAAGCGGTTGCCAAGGGCGATTTGCTGTTTCAAGTCGATCCTGCGCCCTATGAGTTAGCGGTATCGCAAGCTAAATTGGCCTTAGAGCAAGCCCGCCAAGACAATGCCGAGTTAGATGCCTCGCTGCTTGCCGCGAAGGCCGACGTCAATGCCAACAAAACCACCTCACAACAGAAACGCAGCGAAGCTAAGCGCCTTGATGCCCTGTATGCCACCCATGGTGTATCGCAGCAGCAAAGGGATCAGGCCGATAGTGATGCCGCCGCCGCGGAAGCTAATTTGCTCGCCGCCAATGCGCGTTTAGAAAAACTTAAGGTGAGCCGTGGCAGTTATGGCGAAGAGAATCTTAAGGTGCGTCAGGCACAAAACCATCTAGCCCAAGCTGAGCTCAATTTGTCTTACACCCAAATCCATGCCGATCAGGACGGGATAGTAACTAACCTGCAGTTAGAAGTCGGGAGTTTTGCGACCGTGGGGCAACCTCTGTTAGCCGTGGTATCGGATAAGATTGATATTATTGCTGATTTTCGTGAAAAGAGTCTGCGTGGCGTCAATGCTTCATCGACCGCTTTGATTGCGTTCGATGGCGAACCCGGCCGTTTATATCGGGCGACGGTGAGCAGTGTCGATGCGGGCGTGAGTGCGGGGCAATTCGATGCCAATGGCCGTTTAGCGGCGCCGCAGGAGTCTGACCGTTGGGTGCGTGATGCCCAAAGATTGAGACTGCATTTGGAGTTAGATGGGATGGCGATGAACAGCTTGCCAGCCGGTGCGCGCGCGACCGTGCAACTGCTGCCCGAGAATAGCCTGTTTAGTCTGCTGGCTAAAGTGCAGATTAAAGTCATTAGCCTGCTGCACTATATTTATTAGCCTATTTACTCGCCTATCTACTCGCACTAATTGCTGTTGACGGGCGAGTGACTCGCGGTTGGTGTGTGTTTGCCGTGAGTCGCTTGAGTGAACGCTTCAAAGCAACATAAGTGTGAATGCAGTATAAGCCAGCTAAACATCCCCAATTTTACGTATCGATAGAACAAGGCGACGAGCATGTTACTACGCCATAGCCCATTGACGGCCAACGATTTACGCCAGTGTTTACGGATTGCGACTGGCGCGACCATAGGTTTTACCCTGTGTAAAATGTTTGGTTGGAGCAATGGGGTCTTCTTCACTGTGACGCCCATGTTATTACTCGGACTCGTGCCTGTGATGAATGGCCACGCCATGCGCCAGTTATTGGCCTCATCTGCCATGGCGGGGTTAGAGGTTGGACTGCTCGGTGGTTTCTTTGGCAGCCATCCCGGCCTGATGACGCCCATTGTCTTTCTGTTATTTCTATACCGTTTTGCGGCCATGTCCCGCGGCAGTTTATTCCTCTTTGGCGCCAATGGAGTGCTCAGCCTCAGCATCATGCTGCACTTTGCTAGCTATCCCAATACTAACTTGAATGACTTAGTTTTCAGTAACTTTTGGGCGACAGCACTGTCGGTCGTTATTGCCTATGCTATGACGGCACTCTGGCCCGATGTGGAACCAAGGGCGGCTTACAAGCCTGGACCTAAGGCGCCACATCGAATGCGCCACGAAGCATTACTCGGCGCGACCATAGCGACGGCATCGTTTCTGGTATTCCAAATATTTGATCTGCGGGATTCTATGTCGGCTCAGGCGACCACCTTGTTACTCCTGTTTCCTATGCATTGGAATGGCGCACTCGACTATGCCCGTAAGCGCGCTATAGGTACTTTGCTGGGCGTGTCGTTTGGGGTCGTTGTGCAGTTGGTACTCTATGACTGGTCAGGACTATTGATATTAATCGTCCCTTTGCTATGGATTGGCTTGATGATCTTTAGCCAAGCCCATGTACGAGAGGCAAGTGGCTCTGGCGTGGGTTTTGGCGCCATGACAACTTTAGGCATTCTGTTTGGTCAGTATCTGACCCCAGGCAATGATTTAATCTTTAGCGCCTTATATCGAGTGAGCAGCATTCTCACCGCCATCGTCGGCACGCTACTCCTGTGTTATTTGATACATAAGTTATTGAATTGTTTTGAATCGACGCGATTTGGTTATTGATTCTGGCTACTCGGGCTTGAAGACTTGCAGCTTACCCTTTCAAAGAGTAAGGTAAATTTATCCCATTTGGATTGAACGATAAATGAGCCTTAATGAACGCTAAGGCTCATTTATTGGCTGTTTTAAAAATGAGCGGCTGATTTAAAAATGGGTTCAGTGTATGAGTAGCTACATAAATAACAATAACCACCTATGCTTTAGAGCTTAACTCTCTTCAAGGATAGAACATGAAGATTAAAACATTCGTCATAGGCTTAACGCTATGCAGCGGCTATGCGGCCGCCTCCGTTGCGCCTTCTGGCAAACAATTGATGGAAATTATCCCCCAACCGGCACAGTTATGTGTGTCTTGTCATGGGGTAGAAGGTGAGGGCGTTGAACCAATCGGCCCTCGATTAGCGGGATTATCTAAACAATATATCTCGACCCAATTACAGCATTTCCAAGCGGGTGTGCGCCAAAATGCGACCATGATGCCGATGGCAATGACGCTGCAAGGTGATGGTATTGAGCAAGTGGCAAACTACTTTTCTGCAAAGCCTGCCAATGAGGTCAAGCCCGTTATCCGCGGTGAACAGGTGGTTTTCAATGACGATACCGCCCGCTTAGCCTACCAAGGTGATTGGTCACGTGGTTTACCTGCCTGCGTGACCTGCCATGGTCCTTCGGGGTTAGGTGGCGGCTTATTTCCCCGTTTAGCCGGTCAGCAAGCGAGTTATATTAAAACTCAATTACTGGCATGGCAGTCGGGAACGCGCAAAGGTGATGTCGATGGCATGATGGCGAACGTGGCTAATAAGCTTACCGCCGCTGAGGTTGATGCCTTAGCGAACTACTTTGCTAATTTGAAATAAGGAGCCGGCCATGAAATATTCCGCAATGTTATTACTGGCCGCGATGGGGTCGTTAACCGTGCAGGCGCAAGCCGAATCGGATCCGGTGCAAGAGCGCCCAGATAAACAAGCCCCGCTGCCTTCTTTCCCTAAGATACCGGATCAAACCTATCTCGTCCCTAGACCTTTGAGTGCCATTCCTGAAGGCGCCTTTGGTGATAAAGTGCGTTTGGGTTATCAACTGTTTGTGAATACCCAACAGCTGCGTGATAAGTATGTGGGCAACGAGCTTAACTGCACCAACTGCCATATGGATGCGGGCCGCAAAGCCAACGCTTCACCCCTATGGGGCGCGTATTTTGCTTATCCGGCGTATCGCAAAAAAGACAATAAGGTCAGTAGCTTTGAAGAGCGCATTCAGGGCTGCTTTAACTATTCGATGAATGGTAAAGCCCCTGCATCGGCAAGCCCTGAGCTAGTAGCGCTATCTGCCTATGCCTATTGGTTAGGCATGGGTGGTTTGATGGACGAAGCTAATATTAGTGGCCCAGTCCCTGAGCTTAGCGATGCCGAGTTAGTCAAAGGTGCTAAACGGGAAGACTTCCCGCTACCTGAGATATTAGCCAAGGCGATGACAGTTGAGCAGCGTGCCAACTTGCCGGGTCGTGGTTATCCTGAGATCCCAAAACCCGAAGAAGCCTATTCACCTGAACGTGGTAAAGAGGTCTATGTCGCCCATTGCCAAACTTGCCACAGTGTTGATGGCCAAGGTCAAGCGATTGCTGGCGTTTATGCGCTGCCACCGCTGTGGGGGCCTAAGAGTTACAACTGGGGGGCGGGAATGCACAGGGTCAATACTGCCGCATTCTTCATCCATGAAAACATGCCTTTTGGTAAGAGTATGCAGTTGACTAACCAACAGGCTTGGGACGTTGCAGCTTATATCAACTCCCACGAGCGTCCACAGGACCCGCGTAGCAAAGGTGATGTGAAGCAGGCGCAGGAGAAATACCACAATGACAGCGATTACTATGGTGTCACGGTCGATGGCAAAGTGTTAGGCACTGAGTCCTATCCGATTTTTCCTAAGAAGTCTTAGTTGAGCCGCTTTGATTCAGTGCTCGTGTGATGTTATAAAGCGAGTGAATAAGTTAGACAGAAAAGCCAGCAAGCATTTAGCTTTGCTGGCTTTTTTATTAATAAGTTTTCGAGTTTAGGCTTGTCATGGCATTGGCTCGTCGACTCGCAGCCAGTCCATCCTTGGATGCTCGACCGCCCGTCTGATGTGAAAGGATTCACAAATGCCGTGATGGCATGGATGCCAAAAAGCGGCCATGGGGCGGACGGTCGTCTCGCAAATCACCATGACTCACCTTTCGGACATCAGTGTTAACTGTCGCTTTAAAAGCATACGGAGATTTTCGCTATAAGTGACTTATTCACTATCTCAAATGTGCAAAACGTATTGAGGGAGTCGAACCCTCGATACGTTTTCTAAGAAGCTGATTTACGTTGGTTTTTGGTCAAAGGAAACAAACTCTTGTTACACCTTACTGTATTTCTTTGGTGAGGGGAAATCTCGAGCGTTCTAACCTCAAGCACTGTTAAACATGCAGGTATCATGGGTAATTTAGATACCGCCTTCAAAGCGAGCCTATAAAGGTATCGTTTTTTGCTTGGTTTTTTTATGCAATCAAATGAATTTATTGCTCTTTCACTTTTCCTAATACTATTTACCACGCTAAAACGCTTCTCGGTAAATAAAGTCTCGATTTTTCTGGATGAAAAATATTGATAGTCCGCTGAGGATGATGCTAACTTATTGGCATAATTAAGTTATTTACTCGGTCATTTCCGAGTTAGGTTTTATTAGAAGAGTGGGTAATACATTGTTAGTTGCCATGGGGAGGTTCGAGCATGATTCAAAGCGAGAAGGATTTTATTGATTGGATTGACGGACAATTGATTGAGGACATTCCCGCTCAAATTGTTGCCTTCAATATCAATATATATGAATCTCCTTTCATTATTGAAATAGTTGGTTCCAGTGAGTTCGCCCCTGAAGATGAAGATTGGGCGTGCAACGAAGACTGGCTTCCTAAAAACCGATTAATTTCAGTTTCTAGTGCTCTCTTCGGAAATTCATGGGAAGAAGCTCAGGAGAATATTCTTGCAATGGCGAAGCGGTATCTTCAATCCCACTCAAAAAACGCTCACAAGCTAAAATCTGCAAAGGCTTTTGCGGTTGGATTCGTTGACGGCAATCTTAGCTATGTATAGTAAGCAACTAACAAGCAAAGGCACCATCGCTCTGCGGGCAGGACTGCTTCGCCACTGCTTTGGGCGTTAAATTCCATGGATACTTTAGAGAGACTTGCAGAGAAAAATAAAGCTCAAGAAAAACATAGACGCAATGAGTACTTTCTTACAACTGTCATGATGTTAGTTTTATCTCCTTCTTTTTTTGGCATTGCCATTGATGTTGGCCTGATTGAATCTTCGGTAAACTTCAACCTTTGGCTATATGGCTTAGGTGCGCTTTGTTTTGGGTTACCTTTAGCTGCAATGGGCGATTTACTGCTTTTTACGCGTTGGTTAAAGCTACTAGGGTTGATTGCCGCTGAATGTTGGTTTGTTTACTTTTGGGCTTTTCAAATGCAATCTTGGTTAGCTTTCATTCCCCTAGGACCAGTATTTATTTGCCTGCAAATACAAATGCCAAGGATCAAACAACAAGATAAGTGTAAGCAAAATATCATTTAACAAGTTAAAACATTCAGCTAACTATTTACTTCCTTTATTCAGCTTACGGATTAATGACAAAACGCATTCGCCATGTATGCATCTGCGAACGCACTTGCTCTAACGCAGGAATGCGGCTCTCTGAGCAAAATGAATACACCCAAATATCATTTAAGTTAGATAACTTGATGAATATAACCAATTGAAGGATAAGAAACACCTAGGTGTTAATTTGCACGCTGAATTGACATGAGCACCTTGCTTCATTGAATAATCTATCTCGCGCTTATTGAAAAACCATTATGATCTCCGCGCTATAACAACTTATCTTGCAATAAGGATTACCGTGTCTAAGCCATCGGAACAACCTAAGTTAGAAGCTGCGCAAATTTGCCCTTTGTGCAAAGGCGCGAATCAATGTGCGGTGATTGTTGGTAAGGGCATTGAGGATTGTTGGTGTGCGCAGCAGGTGTTCCCGCCTTTGGCTGCCTTGCAAGCGCAAGCATCAGATTCGCTGCAAGGGGCAATCAGCCCCATTTTACCGTCTGCCGATGCGTGTATTTGCCAAACCTGTCTTAGCCAACTCAAGCAGAGTTTAAGTCAGGGGCAGATTACAATGCAGGATGAAAAAAGCCCATCGAGTGTGAGCGATGGGCTAGGTTATGAGGTGAAATAGCGGGCTGAAGTAATGAGCTATCGATTTATGGTGTAATCCAGTTGCACGCTAGTTTGTGCTTCCACGGCTATACCATTTTCAAACTTGGGTGCGTAACGCCATTTCTCTAAGGTTTCAATACTCTCTTTTTCAAATAAAGCACCCCCCTTAGAAGCTAAAATTTCAGGATTTTTGACGAAGCCATGCTCATCGATAGTAAATTTAAGCTGAACCCAGCCATTTTTACCTCGCTGCGCATAGGACATTGGATAGTCTGGTAGAGTACGGAAAATAGGTTGTTGTTCCTGCGTGTCGGCCCAAGGGCGCATTTTGCCGATAGCAATACAGTGAGCGGTGGATGCGTCACGCTTTCCTTGGCGCTCATACAGTTCGACTAAATACGCATGGGCACTCAAGGCATAGGGGTGACTAAAATTGAGTGCGTCGAATTGTTTAACCACTTCCAGCAGTAAAGGTTCGGCTTTACCATCGTGTTTTTCCACAAATTCAACAGCTCCAACAACATAGGTTGCCTTGACTCTGTCTATGGCGTTCTCTGGCAAAATCTCTTTATAAATATCATAGGCATCGAAGGCATAGCGTCTTACGCTATTGGTGTATAGCTGGGTATGAGATAAGCGGTTGAAGGCTGCCATTTTTACATCGGCGATCAGTTTCTTTTTATCGGATTTTTCAGCAATTGCGATTGCAGTAAGAAAATCCTCTTTCGCATCTTTGGCTTCGACTGCGGTTTGTGCAGCACCCAGTAAGGGATCGATAAGCTCAAGCGCTTTTTTGCCATAATGAACTTTATAGTTAGCCAGAGCGAGCTGATACAACTCATTCGCCTTAGCCGTTTTGGGCAAATTCTTTTCTGTAAATGGGTAAGGGGCGACTTGCTTCTCTATCGCGCTGGCCCAATTCAAGGCGAGGTTAGCTAAGTCGACACTGTCTTTGGCATATTGAGCTTCGCCGAGTTGGAAAGCGATTTTTGCGCTCGCTTCAATCTTAGCTGCATCGCCTTTTTCTACGGCGGCTTGATAGTCACTATAGGCTTTGGTAAAGCTATTTTCTGAGGCGTGCACGCTAAGAGATGTGCCTAAAGTGAGGGCAAGAAGACAGGCGATCGGCAACATTTTTCCGTGCGACATTCTATATATCCTTATTATTGATGAATTTAGATGATACATAGATGTGCATTATGGGACAAGTCGGTTTGGCTTTTGTTAATGATGCTGGGGAGTGCTGATAACTGAGTACTGATAACTGAGAATTGAGAGTTGAGATTAAAAATAAGCGAGCCCAGTTGAAACCGAGTTCGCTTATTTATCAGTGCTTTGTCGCTTTATTAGCCGCAAGTGCTTTTACTCGCCACCATCACTTCGCAGTGAAAGTCACGGCAAATTGCCCGAGTGCGCCGTATTCAAAGTCACAAACCTGCGCCAATGGCAGATCGAGGACGCCAGCGTAGGAGCCTGTGATCACATATTGCCCTTGAGTTAAGCTAATGCCTTGGGCGGATAAAAAGTTCACTAACCAGTAGAGTCCCGCTTTAGGGAAACCATTAGGATGAATGGCAGATTTTTGCAGTGTTTCGGCATTGTGAATGTTAACGCTGAGTTCGAAATGGCTGGTCTCTAAACCGGCTAGCGGATTTAGCACTGGCCCTAACCATAATCCTTGATTGACTAAGCCATCGGCGAGGGCATCGAAATGCGTCGCTTCACTGGGCGTATGGTAGCGGCTTTTGATCAATTCCAAGGCTAAGCGAGTGTGGCCTAAGGCCGCGTCGATTTCAGCCTCTGTGTAAGGCGTGGTTCTTGGCGGTAAATCGCGAGCAATCTCGAAGGCGAGTTCAGGTTCGACGCGGGCCAGTCCTTTAGTCGATGGATAGAGCGGGCAAGTGGCCGATTGCTGATACACATCATTTTGATAAATAGGCGCTACGACGGTTTTTTCCGCCGAGGGTAATAGGCATTTCCACGCCGCGATAGGATTATTGTTAGCCTTATAGATTGCAGCCACGGTTTGCTGAATGGCGAAGGCCTGTTCGAAGCTCGTTGGCCTCAGCTCTGGGATCAGTAAATCGCCGCAGGTGCCTGCGGCGCGGCGCTCGGCGAGTTCCTTCGCTGCGGCATGAATCTGCATTTGAACTGGTTCGAGCGTGGCGGTAGATGACATTAACTTTCCTATTTAAAGAGTGAGCCTAGAAAGACGTGGCGTAGAAACAGTGTGGCAGAGAAGCCATTTTATCGGCCAAATATACTCGGTTATTGCCATCGCTGGAAATGCCAATGTTGGCTTTCGGGGTAAATCTGCTGCAAGTGAATCAAGAGTGCGGCTAATATTCCAATCATCGTAAGATGCTGATACTTGCCCCACATAAGTGTCAGCTAAAGTATCCATGCTAACGCGAATGTTTCCATTATGTGCTGCTAGATATTGTGCTGACTCAGTGCCAGAATGACGCTCCATTTGCGGTCTCTACTGGACATCTCCGTGAACCTTAGCCATAACGCCCCTCAGGCAAATAATCATGCTCAACTCGGGCTGATCTTCATCTCAGTTGCGATTGTATTTTGGGGTATGTTACCCATAGCCTTGAAGCTTTCGGGGGCTTTTATCGATCCTGTCACTTTGACTTGGTTTCGTTTTTTGGTCGCGCTTGTGGTCAGCATACTGATCCAATGGAGCGCGGGCAGCCTTAAGCAATTTGCGGCGCTCAATGCCAAAGTCTGGTTAAGGTTAGTGCTTGCGGGCGTGTTTTTGATGCTCAATTATGTGTCTTTTGTTTATTCTCTCGATTATCTCGCGCCGGGCGCTGCCCAGTTGAATTTCCAGACTTCGCCCTTTTTCCTCGCCTTCGGTGGCGTGCTGTTTTTTAAGGAACGGCTGAATGCGGTGCAGCTCAGTTGTTTTGCGACACTGGCCTTAGGCATGTTGATGTTTTTCCATCCGTATTTGGATTTATCTGGCGCCAATAATCATCAGGTTTGGATTGGGGTAATGATTATTCAGTTCTCGGCGTTGTCGTGGACTAGCTATGCCTTGTTGCAAAAATCATTATTGAATCGTTTATCGCCCGCGAACGTGCTTTTAGTGATCTATGGCTTAGGTATTTTCGTAATGGCTCCCTTTAGCGACTTTAGTCAGTTTGCCAGTATGGACAGCTTCGAGTGGCAGATTGCGCTGTTTTGCGCTGCCAATACCTTGATCGCCTATGGCTGTTTTGGGCAGTCGATGAAGTACTGGCCGACGGCACAGGTGAGCGCCATGTTGGCCCTAACGCCAGTATTTAGCTTTAGCGCCACTGCTTTGGTAGTGAGCATTGGCTGGTGGCCAGAAGTCTTCCATGCCGATGAATTAGATGGATTATCTCTGCTGGGGATTGGCGTCATTATTGTGTCTGTGATGGTGGTACAATTACTGCCTCTGTATCGTAATCGTCAGGCGAAGCGTTTGCAGATTGTCTAAGGCGTACATTTTCACCTAATGGGAAAGGCCAGTGATCACTAGACTCAGCGATTTAAAACTTAAGGATATCCGTGGGGTCATCTTCGATCTCGACGGCACCTTAGCGCATTCTAATCCGGATTTTGCTGGTCTGCGGCGTGAGTTGGGGATTCATTCTGGCACGGATATCTTGGCCCATGTCGATAGCCTGAGTGCGGGTGAAGCACAGGCTCAGGCGCTAGAAATCGTCCATGAGTACGAGAGACAAAGCTCACTTAAGGCCAGTTGGATTGATGGCGCGCGTGAGCTTATCGAATGCCTACGGGCTAAGTCGCTGCCCTTGGCTATTTTGACCCGCAATATGCCGGAAGCGGCGCAAATCACTATCGATAAGCTCGGTATCGATATCGAACTAGTATTAACGCGTTACGACGCGCAGCCTAAGCCGCATCCTGAAGGTATTCATCTTATTTGCCAGCAGTGGCAACTCGCCCCTGCAGATATCTTATATGTGGGCGATTATTTGTTTGATCTGCAAACCGCGCGTAATGCGGGTAGCCGCTGCGCATTATATTGCCCTGAAATTATTCCTGATTATGCCCACGACGCCGACATGCTTGTGGCTTGCTACCATAGCTTTATCGAAGCGTGGACAGTGGGTGACTAGGCATTGTTTGGGGCTGCATCTTGCTTATCTTGCTTCAGTCCCAAGCGTACACTATCCAATAAGGCAATCAGCCAGCAGAGGATAAATCCGTACATCAGCTTGTCTGCACCATCCCGAATGGTTGCCGTGGTTTGTTTGGTCACTTCGGCCGCAATTACGCCCATATCCAGCGGCAAAACGCCAGTTTGAATATCCAGCGAGATAAGCTGCGCCACTTGCATGACTTGTTGCAGCAACAGACCGAGACTCAGTATTGCCAGCACAAAAAACACTAGGGCACTGCGTTTATGTTGCAGATAAAAATGGCCACTGCCAGGGGCGACGAAGGCGGATAATAGTCCAGCGGTAAGGGCTTTTTTCATGGGGAAACTCTCAAAGGGAACGCTTAGCGTTTGGATGACATTGTTAAGCGAATAAGCATTAGAGTCAATCTTGAGCCATGGCTGCTCGTTAAGGAGTCTGTTTTTGTCGATATTGCGTCTTTGCGCTGCCTATTTGTCGTTTATTTATTAACATCAGTCTACACAGAGCGTATTCTTCCACTGCTTGCATGGCTGCTTCTGGAGGAAAAGGAATAAAAATGCAGATTTCTTTAAAGAAACGTGTTCAAGGGTTTACCTTAATTGAATTGGTCGTCGTGATCATTATTTTAGGCATTTTGGCTGTTATCGCCGCGCCTAAATTTATGAACTTGCAAAGAGATGCCAAAGTGAATGCCGTAAAAGGGTATTTGGGGCAGATGCAAGATATGACCAAGATGCTGCATATGAAAGCACAAATCGTCAACACCACTGGCGACGATGTTACTATCGCGACCCAATACGGTGATTATCAGTTCTATGCAGGTTTTCCTGAAACTAAGAGTGAATCTACGTCACCTAATTTGTATTTCTTAGAGACTTTTATGGATTTAGGCGTGCCTAAACAACAGACTAAAGATAATACTAAAAGGCAGGCTGATTACGGCGATATACAAGCATTTGAAGATAATGACTATTCGCGGTTGGGTTATGGAACGGGAGATTTAACTGCCGGCCAGTGCTATGCCGAATATCACCATACCTCAACTGGACACTCGTTTTTATTCGAGACCGATGGATGCTAGTTTTAGCTGTTAGCAAACTCGTTATCTGAGGCCTGTATTAGTGTTGTGAATGGTCGTAGGCTCTCTTTGTTAGAGACAGATTACTGATTTCAAGCCAACAAAAAAGGAGCCTAGGCTCCTTTTTTAGTCTCTAGCTTAAGCTAGATTAGTCTTCACGTGGTTTACGTGGCTTACGCTCACCGGCAGGCTTGTCTGCACGTGGTTTGCGGTCAGCAAATGGCTTGTCACCAGTAGAGGCAGCGCGTGGCTTACGGTCACCAGCTGGGCGGTCACCCGTTGGACGATCACCACGTGGTTTACGGTCACCAGCAGGACGGTCTGAACGAGCACTACGGCCTGAATCAACAAATACTTGATCGCCAGCTTCGCGGATGTTCAATGGCTTGCCACAAACACGTACTTTACGTAGGTGCTGTAACACGTCTTTTGGCATGCCGTCTGGCAGGTCAACAGTGGTCACTGCATCATAAAGTTGGATTGCGCCAATGTAACGGCTGTCGATGTTAGCTTCGTTCGCGATAGCGCCAACGATGTTACCCACACCAACACCATTCTCACGACCTACGTCGATCACGTAACGGCACATTTTCAAATCTGGGTTGTCTTTCAACGCTTCAGCTGAGCCTAAGCTTGCTGGCATTGGACGCGGTTCGCGACTTCTGCGTTCACCACGCTCACCACCACGGTCATTACGATCACTTCCGCGGTCGCTACGTTCAGTGCGCTCACTGCGTTCATCACGAACACGTTCTTGAATGGCTGGCAATTGCAAAGGACGTTCTTGCTGAACTTGCTGTAATAATGCAGCGGCTAGCAGATCAGTATCGACTTCTAACTGTTGGCATAATTGAGCAACAGCTTCTTTCATAAAATCTAAATCGCCGTTGATTGTTTCAGCCAATTGCTCACCTAAGCGAGACAGACGACGTTCTGCAACAGTCTCTGGGCTTGGGATTTTCATTGGTGAAATGCGGCTGTTCGTTGAACGCTCGATAGTGCGCAGCATGCGCATTTCACGGCTAGTTACAAACAGGATCGCCATACCAGTACGGCCAGCACGGCCTGTACGGCCAATACGGTGTACATAAGCTTCGGCATCATACGGAATATCGTAGTTTACAACGTGACCGATACGCTCAACGTCAAGACCACGGGCCGCAACGTCAGTCGCGATCAGAATGTCTAACTTGCCACGTTTCAGTTGGTCAACTGCACGCTCACGGGCTTGCTGGTTCATGTCACCGTGTAGTGGTGATGAAGCATAACCGCGGGCTTCTAACTTCTCAGCTAACTCAACACATGAGTTACGAGTACGCACGAATATGATTACACCTTCAGTGTTTTCAACTTCTAATACACGTACTAAGGCTTCAAGTTTGTTGTGTTGTGATACTTGTACGAAACGCTGTTCGATTGACTCAACCGTCGTTTGGCTTGATTCGATACGAACATGTACAGGATTACGTAAGTGCTGGTTAGCAACACGCTTAATTTGCTCTGGCATAGTGGCAGAGAATAACGCCAGTTGGCGTTCGCTTGGCGTGTGCTCAAGGATCCATTCGATATCATCGATGAAGCCCATTTTTAACATTTCATCGGCTTCATCTAGCACTAAAGCTTGTAATGAGTCGAGTTTCAAGGTGCCGCGACGCATATGGTCCATAACACGACCTGGCGTACCAACGATAACTTGTGGGCCGCGTTTCAGGGCATTCAACTGTTGTTGCATGCTTTGGCCGCCGTAAATAGGAAGAACGTGGAAATTCTTCATAAATTTGGCATAGCTACTGAACGCTTCGGCAACCTGCACGGCTAATTCACGTGTTGGTGCTAATACTAAAATTTGCGGTGTAGTTTGGCTGGTAACTTTGTTTAATAGTGGTAACGCGAAGGCGCCAGTTTTACCTGTACCTGTTTGCGCTTGACCTAAAATATCTTTGCCAGCCATAAGTGGATCGATACTGGCTGATTGGATTGGCGTTGGTTTTTCATAACCTAGCTCGTCAAGAGCACGCAACAAATTCTCGGATAGGCCGAGTTCACGGAAAGTTCTTTCATCGGATGACATTGGGTTGTAGCCTTGTGGATGCGCGCGCGAAATGGCGCTAAAGTTTCACAGACAGAAAATCAACCCCGTGTCGATTTCCCGCGAACGACGGATTATAGCAGCATGGACGGCACTTTACCAATCAGAGTCACGCTATTTAACCTGTTTTCTGCATTTTTTTCGCTAAAACTGAGCAAGAAACGCGCCACTTCCCATTAATTCTTTAAATATTCGGCATTTAATTGAAGTAACTCAAATGCTGACTCAGTCACGGCCGCCAGAAAAGTGATGTCGATTGTCGCGACGGTATCCTCAGGGGTGTGATATTGGGGATGGGTCGGCACGCCAAAATACAGCCAAGGGATATTGGCTTTGTGGAAGGGATAATGATCCGATGCCCGCAGCCAGTCGGTACTTTGTATGCTACGGCCAACGGGTTTTGGGTGCGTGAGTTTAATGCACAGTCGGTTCTGTTGATTAAGTAGAGGTTTAAATTGATTGAACTGAGTGAAGTTTCGACTGCCTTCAAGGTAAATTCCATAGGGCCTACCGGGATGACTCACCATATCGAGGTTAATCATTAATTCAAATGTCGCCTCCGGCAGGCGGGTTTTGAGTTGTTCAACCAAGGCGATACTGCCATAGAGTCCCGGTTCTTCGGCATCGGTTGCCACAAACATTAGATTCACCTTAGGCAAGGTATGGGGTTGCAGGGCAAATTGCTGCTGCCAATGTTTGGCAATGGCGAACATAGCGGCGACGCCGGAGGCGTTATCATCGGCGCCGTGGTAAATCTTGCTGCCGCTCATGCCTAAGTGATCATAGTGGGCGACGATAATGCGCCATCGATTCGTCTGCTCTGTCGCCATCGCGGTGGCGACCACATTGGCGCCGGTTTCTTGGGTGAAGAAGGTTTGGTATTCAAAGGGCACGATAAAGTCCGCTCCCCAAGGCTGTAAATTGAGACTCTCAAATTGCTGCTTTATATAGTCACGACTTTTTGCTGCACCTTGAGTTTGGGTTTTGCGGCCTTCAAATTCATCCGAGCTTAATATTGTCACTGTCGCTTGTAATTCTGCGGGCTCGGCCCAAGTGAGTTTAAGCTCAGTGCGCGCACAGGTTTCCAGTGAGTTAGCACAGCCACTAAGAGTGACTGCCATAAAGCAGGCCAGTGCGAATATGCCAAATCGTTGGGATTGATGTTTTATAGGACGTGGGATATGGAACTTAGCGAGCCGCTGACTAAGCCGTGTATGGCGGAATAAGGTCGATGGGCCTAGGTTTATACTGCTTAGGTTTATACCGCTTAGATTTATGCCGCTGAGGTTTTGGCTGCTTAAGATTAGGCAGAGTGACTGATACAGGCTCGGTAACAAACGGCGGGTAACAGGGAGCTGAGTACGATCACGCATGGATGTTCCTTGTCCTTATTACTGATGCCTTCGCCTGAAGATAACTGTCATCTTTGCTTAAAGCCGATCCGAATTCAACCTAAGTCGAGTTTTACCAGCGCCGTATTCAACGAGGGATGAATATAAGCCAAGGCGATATGCTGCGTGAGTCGATTGATCTTATGTCTGTGGCTGATGTGGCTGATTTAGATTGTGCCATTACAGAGAGTGGCTAGATGTTGCAAACTTAGGCTTTATTCGCCAGCTTGTCTTATATCGCAGCTTATATAGAAGCTTAAACCTATTGGAATACAGAATCGTTAGCATTGGAGCTTAAAACGAGCACTAGAATTAGCACTATGCACTTAACATGCTGAACTAAAAAAAGAAGCGCAGTGCTTATGCGACTGCGCTTCTACTGTACTCAGACCAAGGGCTCGAAACTTATGCCTTGGCTTTATTGGCCTTCGCCATTTCAATATCCCGTTTTAGCAGTGGCTTTAAGAAGCGTGCTGTGTGGGAGATTGGATGCTCGGCGACTTCTTCCGGCGTGCCTGTGGCTAAAATCATACCGCCGCCACCGCCGCCTTCTGGACCTAAATCGATAATCCAGTCAGCCGTTTTTATCACGTCCAGATTATGCTCAATCACCACAATGGTGTTGCCGTGGGATTTAAGACGATGCAATACATCGAGCAGCAATTGGATATCGGCAAAGTGTAAGCCCGTGGTCGGTTCATCCAAGATATACAAGGTTTGGCCCGTGTCACGCTTAGACAGCTCTTTGGCAAGTTTCACCCTTTGGGCTTCGCCGCCCGAAAGTGTGGTCGCACTTTGGCCGAGGCGCACATAGGACAAACCTACATCCATCAAAGTTTGCAGCTTACGGGCAATGGCAGGTACGGCATCGAAGAAAGTGCGCGCATCTTCCACTGTCATCTGCAGTACTTCGTGAATATTCTTGCCTTTATAGCGTACTTCTAAGGTTTCGCGGTTGTAGCGCTTACCTTTACAGGAATCGCAGGGCACATACACATCGGGTAGGAAGTGCATTTCGACCTTGATCAAGCCGTCGCCTTGGCAAGCCTCACAGCGGCCACCTTTAACGTTAAAGGAGAAGCGGCCGACTTGATAACCGCGAGTACGTGACTCTTGGGTTCCAGCAAAAATCTCGCGAATTGGAGTGAAGATGCCAGTATAAGTGGCAGGGTTAGAGCGTGGCGTACGGCCAATCGGGCTTTGGTCGATATCGACTACTTTGTCGCACAGCTCCATCCCTTCGATACGATCATAGGGTGATGGCTCATCCACAGTCGCGCCGTTGAGCATTCTATGGGCGATCTTGAAGAAGGTATCGTTGATTAAGGTTGATTTACCTGAACCCGATACGCCCGTCACACAAGTGAAGAGGCCAATCGGTATGGTTAAATCCACATTGCGCAGGTTGTTGCCGCGCGCGCCAAATAACTCAATCACTTGAGTTTTGTCGAAGGGAATACGCGGCGTATCGATATGAATGCAGCGCTTACCGGAAATATATTGTCCGGTAACTGACTCTTCACAGGCGATGATTTTCTCAATCGGGCCGTCGCAAATCACTTCGCCGCCGTGTACGCCAGCGCCAGGGCCGATGTCGATCACGTGATCCGCCATGCGGATCGCATCTTCATCGTGCTCAACCACAATTACTGTGTTGCCCAAATCCCGCAGGTGGATCAGGGTTTGCAGTAGACGTTCGTTATCCCTTTGATGCAGGCCGATTGAAGGTTCGTCGAGCACATACATCACGCCGACAAGTCCGGCACCAATTTGGCTGGCGAGTCGAATCCGTTGGGCTTCACCGCCCGAGAGGGTTTCCGCCGAGCGTGATAGGCTCAAATAATTGAGGCCCACGTTCACGAGGAAACCTAAGCGATCGCGGATTTCTTTTAAAATCTTCTCGGCGATCTGCGCTTTTTGGCCGCTAAACTCGACTTTCTCGAAGTAATCTAAGGCTTCGCCAATCGACCAAGTGGTGAGTTGCGGCAGATTGATATCGCCTAAAAACACGTTACGGGCTTCTTCGCGTAGACGCGAACCACCACAGCTTTGGCAGGCTTGGGTATTGATAAACTTGGCTAATTCGTCACGTACCGAGTTGCTTTCGGTTTCGCGATAGCGCCTGTCCATGTTGTTGAGAATGCCTTCGAAGGGGTGATTACGCACCACCACATCGCCGCGATCGTTGATGTACTTAAAGGCAATGCTATCTTTGCCTGAACCGTACAGGACGATTTTGCGGACTTTTTCGCTGAGCTGCTCATAGGGCACTTCGACGTCGAACTTATAGTGTTCGGCGAGTGAGCTGAGCATTTGGAAATAGTAGAAGTTGCGTCTATCCCAGCCGCGAATCGCGCCGCCAGCCAGTGAAAGCTCAGTGTTGCTGATCACGCGCTCAGGATCGAAAAATTGTTGTACTCCTAAACCATCACAGGTTTGGCACGCGCCGGCTGGATTGTTAAAGGAGAAGATCCTTGGCTCTAATTCCGCCATCGAATATCCGCAGTGCGGGCAGGCGAAGTTGGCCGAGAAGATCAGCTCTTCGCCTTTTGCTTTACCAGTACCTGTGTCGTCATCCATGGTGGCAACGGTCGCGATGCCGCCGGAGAGTTCTAGTGCGGTTTCAAAGGATTCCGCTAAGCGTTGCTTGATATCGTCACGCACTTTAAAACGGTCGACGACCACTTCAATCGTGTGCTTAACGTGTAAGTCTAAGGTTGGCGGATCGGTTAAATCACACACTTCACCGTCGATACGCGCACGGATATAACCCTGCGCCGATAGACCTTCGAGCAATTTAACGTGTTCACCCTTACGGGCGTTGACCACAGGCGCGAGTAGCATCAAGCGGCTGTCTTGGGGCATTTCTAACACTTTATCTACCATTTGGCTGACGGTTTGCGCCGCCAAGGGTTGATTGTGTGTCGGACAACGCGGCTCACCCACGCGGGCAAACATCAAACGCAGGTAATCGTAAATTTCGGTAATTGTGCCCACAGTTGAACGTGGGTTATGGGAGGTGGATTTTTGCTCTATGGATATCGCTGGGCTTAAGCCTTCGATATGGTCCACATCGGGCTTTTCCATCAAACTCAAAAATTGGCGAGCATAGGCTGACAGGGACTCGACGTAACGTCGCTGGCCCTCGGCATATAAAGTATCGAAAGCAAGGGAGGATTTGCCAGATCCCGATAAGCCCGTGATGACAATCAGTTTATCCCTTGGGATAGTCAGGTTGATATTCTTGAGATTGTGGGTGCGTGCGCCGCGTATTTCAATCTTATCCATCTATCGCTCTAATGCCATATGCTTAAAAAAATGAGCATAAGTATCGCACAGTTCCGCGGCTGAGTTTAGTTGATTCTGTGATCGGCACCAATCCTAGGGCTGGCACTGGCTTTTAATCACCTTGCTGACAGTGGCAGTTATGTACCGAGTGGATTAACTAAGATTAATGCGGTTGTTGCGTACTGACTCACAGGACAAATGTGAACACTATGTTAGACTCGTTTCCCTGTGCCTGAGCGTTAAATAGGGCAGAAAAATAAACATGTTAACCCGAGCACGGTCAATATAGGTCCGTGATAATCGGGATAAAAGTTAACTGTACAGGCAGTGGTTTAGGCCACTATTTCCTTTTGAGCAAATCCTTTTGGGTGTGGTAACATGCGCCCCTTAAAAGACTTCAATCCAGGGCAAAATCATGGGTAACAACGGACTTTCGGGTACTGAGAAAAAAGTCGCGTTTTCTTTAGCCAGTGTATTTGGTTTACGCATGATGGGCTTGTTTATGATCATGCCCGTCTTTGCACTTTATGGTCAGCACCTCGAAGGCTTCTCGCCGCTGTGGGTCGGTATTGCTATCGGCGCCTACGGTCTGACTCAAGCTGTGCTGCAAATCCCCATGGGGATTTTATCTGACAAATATGGTCGCAAGCCGATTATTCTTATCGGTCTGGTGCTGTTTGCCATTGGTAGCTTGATTGCCGCCAACGCTGATTCGATTTACGGCGTGGTGTTTGGTCGCGCAGTGCAGGGCATGGGCGCGATTGCCGCAGCCGTGTTGGCGCTGGCAGCGGATTTAACCCGCGATGAACAGCGTACTAAGGTCATGGCGATTATCGGCATGTGTATCGGCGGCTCTTTTGCGCTGTCCTTACTGGTCGGCCCGATTGTGGCACAACATGTGGGCTTATCAGGCCTATTTTTCCTCACGGCGATTCTCGCTGTGACGGGCATGTTGATCGTGCAATTTTTAGTACCGAATCCGATTTCCCACGCGCCTAAGGGTGACACGTTAGCCACGCCTGCCAGACTCAAGCGTATGTTGACCGATCCCCAGTTGTTTAGACTCGATGCGGGGATTTTTATTCTGCATTTAGTGTTAACTGCAGTATTCGTGGCCTTGCCGCTGGATCTGGTGGATGCGGGGCTCGTGAAAGAAAAACACTGGATGCTGTATTTCCCCGCTTTTGTGGGCGCGTTTTTCCTGATGGTGCCGTTAATCATCATTGGGGTTAAACGTAAGAATACTAAAGCTATGTTCCAAATCGCCTTAGTGATCATGATAGTGGCGCTGCTGGCGATGGCTTTATTCTCTAACAACTTATGGGTGTTGAGCTTTGCCGTGGTGCTGTTTTTCACTGGCTTTAACTATTTAGAAGCCTCATTGCCCAGTTTGATTGCCAAATTTTGCCCCGTCGGTGAAAAAGGTTCGGCCATGGGCGTGTATTCCACTAGCCAGTTTTTAGGGGCCTTTTGTGGTGGTATGCTGGGCGGTGGCGCCTTCCAATTAGTGGGCGCGGTCGGGGTGTTTATTGTTGCTGTGATCTTAATGTCTATTTGGTTATTCCTGACATTGGGCATGGAAAATCCCGTGCTGTTAAAGAGTTACACCTTAGAAGCCGAAGTCAAAGACAAGGCACAAGCGCGGGATATGGCGGCTCAGTTATCACAGCTGATGGGCGTCGTCGAAGCGATCGTCGTGTTGGACGAGAAAGTGGCTTACTTAAAGGTTGATGAGCATTTCGATTTAAGAGAAGCACGAGCTGTGTTAGGCTCTGCTCAATAATATCTGGGTCCGCCGTGTGGTATTTGGGGAAGCTGATTTTCCTCTATGGCGACACAGATAAACAACATACTGAATTAATAGATTATTTAAAGAATCGCAGGAGATTTCAATGGCCAGTCGTGGTGTTAACAAGGTAATTTTGGTTGGCAATTTGGGACAAGATCCAGAAGTGCGTTATATGCCAAACGGTAATGCAGTCGCTAACATCACAGTTGCGACCAGCGAATCGTGGAAAGACCAACAAGGTCAACAGCAAGAGCGTACTGAATGGCACCGTGTGGTTCTGTTCGGCAAATTAGCTGAAATTACAGGTGAATACCTGCGTA
Organism: Shewanella baltica; assembly: GCF_900456975.1. Classification (NCBI taxonomy): domain Bacteria; kingdom Pseudomonadati; phylum Pseudomonadota; class Gammaproteobacteria; order Alteromonadales; family Shewanellaceae; genus Shewanella; species Shewanella baltica. Next base: position 4,144,509 of record NZ_UGYM01000002.1, on the reverse strand, counting down.
AAGGTTCACAGGTTTACCTTGAAGGTAAACTGCAAACCCGTAAGTGGAAAGACCAAAGCGGTCAAGACCGTTACAGCACTGAAGTGGTTATCGACCAAAGCGGTAGCATGCAAATGCTAGGTAGCCGTGGTCAAGGTGGCCAAGCACAAGGCGCGCCAATGGGCGGCGGCATGCCACAAAACGCAGGTTACCAATCTGCACCACAACAAGCGGCACCAGCGCAAAATCAATATGCGCCAGCGCCTCAAGCTGCACCTGCTTACCAAGCGCCAGCTCAGCAACAATATGCTGCGCCAGCACCTGCTCAGCAGCAATATGGACAGCAACAAGCTCAACCACAACAAGGTGGTTATGCGCCTAAGCCACAAGCCGCTCCAGCGCCTGCTTACCAAGCGCCAGCAGCACCGGCACAACGTCCAGCACCACAACCACAGCAAAACTTCACTCCAGATTTGGATGATGGCTGGGATGACGATATTCCGTTCTGAGGAATACATAAATAGTAAATGTTGATTAAAGCTAGAAGAGGTCTGTTTATACAGGCCTTTTTTGTTTTTATCATTAAAATGTGTTGACAAAAAATTAGCCTAGGAATTATACATAAATATGTGTAGATAATAGGTGCATCATATGTCGAAAATGGCTTTGTTTCCTAAATCGAGTCAGCGAACAAAACTCTCATCATTGTTCAAATATCAAGCTACATAGTGGGTTTCAGGCATACCTAGCCCAGTAAGCTTGTTCAAAGCCCTAATCATCGCGTAAGTTTCTCCCACCTGAGCGTTATAATTCCGCATGCTCAACGTGCCTCCTAGCAGTTGTTTTACCCTGTACATGGCGGTTTCTGAGATTGAACGGCGATGATAACCATACCGTTTTTTCCACTGCTTATTTGAGCCATGAAGCTGTTGCCAACTGACGGCTAAGTTTCGTGGATGCCCTTGTTCCCATAGCGCAGCACCTTCCCTAGGTGGAATGAGCACTAAAGCGCGTTTTCGACGAACGGCTTCGTGACAGGCTTTCGTGTCGTAAGCACCATCACCCGAGATATTACGGATTTTTCGATGGGTTTGCTTAAGTAAATTGGGCATCACTTCAGCGTCTGTGACACCTGATAAACTGAGTTCTGCGGCAATAATTTCATGGCTATGTGTATCTACGGCAATATGCAGTTTACGCCACACTCGGCGCTTTCCATCTGTACCATGTTTCTTCACTTTCCACTCACCTTCGCCATAGACCTTCAAGCCTGTTGAGTCGATAGCTAAGTGCTTAATGGCGCCGCGAGTCTTGGTTTTAAAAGCAATATTGACCGTTTTCGCGCGTTTACTGATGCAGGTGTAATGCGGGCAAGATAATGGGATGTCACCCAGTTTAAACACTGAATTGATGAAGCCTTGTAAGGCTCGCAGTGGCATAGAGAAAATACGCTTGACCATCAACGCAGTGGTAATGGCCAAGTCGCTAAACACTCGAGGGCGACCTTTCTTGGGCTGCTCGACTTTGGCTTTCCACTTAGCAATTGCATCCTCATCAATCCAGAAGGTAAGTGAACCGCGGTTGATTAAGGCTTGGTTGTATTGCTTCCAGTTGGTTGTTTTATAGTGAGGTTTTGACACGGTTGATGGGTAAGTTGATAGGCGATGCCGATCAGATCTGCGGCTACGGTTTTAGTTCAACCTATTTAGGAAACAAGGCCTATGACAAGTCTTAATTTCTTAAATGACAATGTTGTCATATAGGTTGTGGGTACGGTGCGTCAGGTGAGATACTTTTAAGTGTTTCCCAAGGATAAAACTCAATGAACGTATTGCTTGTCGAAGATGAACAAAAAATTGCAGATTTTATCTGTGAAGGTTTGCGTGCCAAACATTTCAACGTCACTCATTGTGCCGATGGCAATCAAGGTTATCAGGCGGCAAGTAATAATACTCATGATGTGATTATTCTCGACATTATGCTACCGGGCAGAGATGGTTTGGATATTCTTCGTTCGCTGCGTCAACAAGGTGTCGATACGCCCATTATTCTGCTTACGGCACGTAATGAATTGGGTGATCGCGTTCAAGGGTTAGACATGGGCGCTGATGATTACTTAGCAAAACCGTTTTATGTTGAAGAGTTGCATGCTCGGATTCAAGCCTTGCTTCGACGGCATGGCGGCACACAACAGCATGTCGTTGAGGTAGGCGCGTTGCAACTTGATTGTATTAATCGAAGCATTAATTGTCAGGGTCAATCAGTCGAACTCACTAGCCGAGAATTTAGCTTGCTTGAACACTTAATGCGTTCACCTAACCAAGTATTAACCCGGGGGCAGTTGTTGGAGCATGTTTGGGGATACGACTTTGATCCTTGTACCAATGTTGTTGATGTGTGCATTAAACGCATCCGCAGTAAAATGGCTTCATTAGAGAAGGCCGGAAAAATGGTCGGCGCCATTGAGTCGATCCGCGGCACAGGTTATCGCCTGAGCATTCGATAAGGTTTTAATATGTATTTTCGAACTCGTATTTTTGCCATATCTATTTTAACCGTGACAGCTGTGCTTACGTTGGTTATTAGCTTAAGTTGGTCGCGTATTATGACCGTAGAATTGACTAACCTTGATTCTCGCCTTTGTATGGAAGCAAAACGCTTAATACCCAAACGTACATTGCTTGATGTAAATAACTCCGCTGACAATATAAGTAATTTACGCGATACTTCGCTTTCTGGTAGCCGGTTAATGACTGATTTAACGGACAAGTTGCGAGTTAGTTCACCTAACCAATTAATGATCTCAGTAGGCTCTGTGGAGCAAGGGTTCATAACCGCGCCAACGGGGGGAGACGTACAAGATGTTATAAGTCGCTTACATTGGGTGAGCGCTGAGCCACTAGCGTTAACCGATAACAATAAAGCCAACGCTGTTTGTCAATTTGCCTTTTTTGAACATCAGCAAAACCAATGGCGAGCCAGTTTATTTCAAGCATCAAACCAACAAAGCTTTATCGCTGTGGATGTTGCTGCTACCACTAGCCAGTTAACGAGCACCTTGCAGGCAGCGCTGATTGTGGTTATTCCTTTTTCTCTACTGCTCAGTATTCTAGGGGCATGGTTTATCGCGACCAATACGATTAGACCAATAAATAGATTACATAAAGCAATGGATAAGGTGACCCAAAAAGATCTTAGTCACCGTTTACCTGAGCATAAAGAAGACAAAGAGTTCAAAATGTTGATTGATGCATACAATACGATGCTCGATCGCTTAGAGGACAGTTTTCGACAAGTTTCTCGTTTTACTGCGGATGCAGCTCATGAGCTAAAAACACCACTCACAGTGCTAAGAGGCAAGCTTGAACAAGCTGTATTGTCTGAAAACCCATCGCAATTAGATCTCAATGCCATTCTTGATGAAGTGGGGCATTTGTCAGCCATGACCCGTAAATTGTTGCTGCTATCACAGGCGGATTCTGGCTCTATGGCGTTGCATTTTGAGCCGATAAACATTACTGAATTAGTCGATGAGTTGATTGCCGATATGACCTTGTTGTCGGATGAACTGGAGCTTGATTGTGAGATTGAGAAAGATTTAATCACTAAAGGCGATATTGTGTTGTTGAAGCAGCTGTTAAATAATCTGCTCGTAAACGTAATGCGTTATAGCCTTACTCACAAAGTTGTGACTATTCACACCCGCCAAAACGAGTCTGTTATAGAGGTGGTGATTAGCAATTTTTGCCTTCCGATATTAAACGACGTTAGGGTCAAACTGTTTAATCGTTTTTACCGCGGAGAACCCGCTTATACCCAAGGGATATCCGGCAGTGGTTTAGGGTTAAGTTTAGCCAGAGAAATTGCTCGCGCACACGGTGGCGATCTTTCACTTGAGCCCAGCGAGAGTGAGGTTGTGACTATGCGGCTGTTGTTACCCATCGTTAAATGACAACATTGTCATCCATCAGCGAAGCCTAATCGATACAATTAAGTTAACTCATTAATCGTTAACTTAATTGCTATGGAGGTTAGGCCATGAAAACCCACATTATTGGCTCCATTTTATCTTTGACGCTGCTAGCCGCAACGGCCGTTTATGCCAAGCCGTCGCTTGAACTCACCAGCCCTGCATTTACAGATAATGGTACATTGCCAACTGAATTTACCTGTGAGGGAGAGGGGATCTCACCGCCATTAAGCTGGCAAGGAGTACCCGACGGAACCCAATCATTGGTGATGATAATGGATCACATGCCTGATCATCACCCAACCAACAATGAACAGGGCACACCAAAGCCTTACTTGAATGATAATAAAAACGACACCCCACCTCAAGTTGACTCTCTGGCTCCTAAACCAAACCAGCCTGAAGAACTCAAGTGGTATTGGACTGTCTATAATATTCCTGCGCAAGCTTCTGGCATTGATTCAGGTAGTAAAGCAAATCAATCTGTAGGCTCGTTTGGCAGCAATACAGTGAATGACCGTAATGAGTATGCACCGCCCTGTTCCAAAGGGCCCGGCCCCAAAATTTACACCTTTCATCTTTATGCACTATCCAAATCTTTAGAAATAGATCCGTCAGCCCCAGTTTCAGCCCCTGTGTCTGCAATAATGCTTCGACAAAGCATGCAAGACTTTGTACTAGACTCGGACTCTTTGACGGTGAGTTTTGAACGACACTGTCAAACGCCGCAACGGGCTCATTCACCACAAGCTCATCCGCAAGAATTTCATCCGGAACAAGCACAGCCACATAATGACAACATGGATCCGCTGTCAACATTGCCATTGTGTAAATCAACGTTGAATACGACTTCTGCTGTTATTGATCGCAAGTAAATGCAAAACCGTTATTACTAGATAATTGGCGCAAATTCAGTCACCGAAAAGACATCAAGAGATCCGTATGAAAAAGAACATTAAAAACACCTTGCTGCTTCTTATCCTTGGCGCAACGGTTGCTGTTGTAGGATACAAGTACACTCAAGTACAACAGGATCAACCTATCTTTACCACCGATGTGGTCCAACGCGGCAATATTGAAAAAGTGGTACTCACAAACGGCGTGCTTTATCCGTCTAAATTAGTCAGTGTCGGCGCTCAAGTGTCGGGGTTAATCGAAACAATGGACGTGAATGTTGGCCAAAACATAAAACAGGGCGACTTGATTGCTCAAATCGATAACTTAACTCAACAAAATGCCCTTAAAGAAGCCCAAGCATCATTGCAAAGTATTGATGCGCAATATCGGGCAAAGCAGGCTCAAATAAAAGTCGCACAGTCTGAATATGCTCGTAATAAAAAGATGCTAGTTAATGGCGCTGCGTCGGTATCAGACTTTGACTCGGCAGAATCGATATTGGCGGTTTATCTGGCTGAGCTAGATGAACTCAGTGCTGAAAAAGACAAAGCAATCATCAGTGTCGATAGCGCCAAGCTCAATTTAGGTTACACAACTATTCGTTCCCCCATTGATGGCACAGTGATTTACGTGTCGGTAGAAGAAGGGCAAACCGTTAATAACAATCAAGGTACCCCCAGTATTATTGAGCTAGCGCAATTGGATTTAATGACGATTAAGGCGCAGGTTTCTGAAGCTGACATTATCAATGTGAGTGCAGGGCAAGCTGTTTATTTCAGTATTTTGGGGGCGACAGCGAAAAAGTACCGGGGTGTATTACGCACCATTGAACCAGGGCCAACATTGCTTAGCGGGGACGACAGTTCGTTGTTGATTGGCGATGATGAGGCGATTTATTACAACGCTCTGTTTGATGTTGAAAACCCAGGCAATCAGTTGCGTTTTGGCATGACGGCACAGGTATCGATTATTTTAGCCAGTGCGCAAGATGCGTTGCTTGTCCCATCACAGATATTGATAACAAAAACGGGGCCAAGTGTTTCGTATCAAGTGCCAGTGATAGTAGACAACCACATTGAATATCGCGATGTTGAAGTGGGCATTAACAATAAAGTCTACGCTCAAATCCTCTCAGGGCTTAACGAAGGTGATCAAATCATGCTTGGTCAAACTTCAGCTAATGACGATGCGATTTCTATGACCGGCTTATCTAAGGGCAATATGCTCGGACAAAGTGTACCAGGTCTTGGTAAAGGAACGAGGTAATAACCCATGGGAGAAGTTCTGTTAAATATTGTGGATGTCAGCCGCTCTTTTATTGCCGGAGAGCAGGAGTTGACGGTACTAAAAAACATTAATCTGCAAATCTGTCGTGGTGAATTGATTGCCATTATTGGCGCTTCTGGTTCGGGTAAATCAACATTAATGAACATCCTTGGCTGTCTGGATAAACCCAGTGCAGGTAGTTATTTCATTAATGGTCAGGACACATCCCGTATGGATGACAATGAACTAGCCGCACTGCGACGTGAATACTTTGGGTTTATCTTTCAGCGCTATCATCTTTTAGGTGATTTAACTGCGCAGGGTAATGTAGAAGTACCGGCATTATATGCCAATGAGGGGGCGCAAACCCGACACGAAAAGGCAAAAAAACTACTGACTCGTCTGGGATTAAGCGATCGTTTAGATCATAAGCCAAGCCAGCTAAGTGGTGGCCAACAACAGCGTGTCAGTGTCGCCAGAGCTTTAATCAATGGCGGTGATATTATTCTGGCCGATGAGCCAACCGGCGCGCTTGATAGCAGTAGCGGCGAAGAAATGATGAAGCTCATTCAAGAACTCAATCGCGACGGTCACACCATTATTTTGGTGACACACGATCCGCATATTGCCGAATTTGCAGATCGCGTCATTGAGCTAAAAGATGGAGAAATCATTGCCGATAAACAAAAGCGTATCCCCGTAAAAGCAAACCAGCTAAGCACAGACCAACAAGATTCTAAAACGAGTAAGAAAATAAACTGGTCGCGTTATCTTGAAGCGTTAAAAATGGCATTAATTGCAATGTCCAATCACCGTTTGCGTACGTTTCTGACGATGCTCGGCATTATTATTGGCATTGCTTCAGTGGTGTCTGTTGTCGCGCTAGGTGCAGGTTCGCAGCAATCGATTTTGGACAATATTGCTTCAATGGGCACTAATACTATTGAAATAAAACCAGGCACAGGGCGTGGCGATCGCCGGTCTGAACGGGTTAGGTCGCTCACGGCAGACGATGCAAATGCGCTTAAAATATTGCCCTATGTGGACAGCGTAACCCCAACCGTTAGGACCAATGTTGCCATACGTTATGCAAGTGAAACCGTCACAGGCTCAATTCAAGGCGTGGGTACTGAGTATTTTCGCGTTCGTGGTTATGCGTTGGCCAAAGGACAATATTTTGCCGATGATAGTATTGATACGTTAGAGCAGGTTGCCGTCATTGACGCCAATACCGATCAGACTCTTTTCCCTGACGGCAATGCGTTGGGTAGCGTCATTTTTCTCGGTCGTCTACCTGTTCGTATTATTGGCGTAACAAAGCCAATTCAAAGTGTGTCCGACAATAGTGATGAACTGAATGTTTGGTTGCCGTACACCACGGTGTCCGGGCGTATTTTTAGGCAAAATTATGTTAACGATATTACCGTAAGGATAGATGCGAATGTATCTAGCGATGCGGCAGAACAAGGCATTATCAGCTTATTGACTATGCGCCATGGTACGGTTGATTTTTTCACTATAAATACAGATACGATACGAAAAAGCATCGAAAAAACATCTGAAACCATGACACTACTGATATCAGCTATTGCGTTTATCTCTTTGTTAGTTGGTGGGATTGGGGTAATGAATATCATGCTGGTATCGGTAACAGAGCGAACGCGCGAAATAGGTATTCGTATGGCTGTTGGCGCTAGACAAACCGATATTATGCGTCAGTTTTTGATTGAAGCAGTATTGGTGTGTTTTTGTGGTGGTGCATTGGGGATCGGACTTGCTTATTTTATCGGCATGATATTTACCTACACAGGCAGCAGTTTTCAGATGATCTATTCGAGTACGTCAATTGTTGCAGCTTTTGCTTGTTCGACGTTAATCGGGATTGTGTTTGGTTATCTGCCAGCTCGAAATGCGGCTAAATTGAATCCGGTAGATGCACTCTCAAGAGACTGACGCTAAGTAAATATGTCCCCCTGTTACTGGGACCTCGAGGACTGGATCGCACAGTCTAAAATATTTACAAGATCAAATAGAGTTAATCGCAAAGTGTCATACTTGGGTGTTAAACCTTAACCCCGCTATCCCCTTATACTGTTTGTGATAAAAGCAATATCCTGACACAGGGGGATGTTGAAGAAATCGAAATATGCGCTGAAGAAGGTATTTACGAATGCATTGAGCATTATCAAGGGTTAGATAGTCAAGAGGTCATCTTAGACGATATTTTTGAGAATTATTTTCCAAGTGTACAAAGACGATCCGCCTTACTAACATTGGTAGCAACCTATGAACATGAATTAGAGCATTTCTGTGATCTCTATTCAGAACAACATAATACACCAATTAAGTTAAATGAATTAAAGGGCCAAGGACTAGAAAGAGTACATAGACAGGATCTTTAGCGATAACGCTATATTTTAGGTAGAAAAAAGGCCTTATTTATGATCTGATAATTGTCGCCAAACAAACTACCATGAGCAATAAATAAAGCCGATGACGATTATCTCCTTAAAAAAGCAGTTTATGCAATTCTTCAATGCAAACATCCTTCAAAAAACGGCTAAGCGCACGGGGTTTATTCAACGAAATCGGTCTATTCTGCCGGAAATACTGATCCCAAGCTTGATATCTGCGTTGAGTAAAGGTAACTGTCATGCCATTGCAGACTTGCATCGTCAGTTCAATGGTATGTGTTTGACTGAAAATGATAATGTGGCTTACAAGCCCTTCCACAACCAGCTCCGTAAGGAAGCCTTTCCTCATTTTATGCAGCAACTAGTACAGTTGGCTATCACTCAATTTGCCCGCCAGCAATGTGCTCTGCTTCCGAAGAAGCTGTCTTGCTTTGATGATATTCTGCTTCAAGATGGCAGTTCATTTCATGTTCACAAGGCGTTAGCCGATATCTACCCAAGCCGCTTTAAACGCAATCCTGCTGCGATAGAGTGCCATATGACCATGTCATTACGAACCTTTAACCCGACGGCGATGACGATAACTGCTGATACGGCTTCAGAAAGAGCCTATCTTCCCAAGCCATTTAAGATGAAAAACAAGCTACTTCTGGCTGATGCGGGATACCCTGATTTCGAGTTTTTTGCTGATGTGGAGCACCATAATGGTTTCTATATTGTTCGGGGTGCAAAGTCACTCAATCCAAGGGTTGTAGAAGCTAAAAATGGCAAGGGCCGCATTCTTCCTAAGCTTGCAGGAATGAAGCTCAAAGACATAACGCGCCGTACCAACCGCGCTGAAATCCTTGACCTCAAAGTCCACAGAGGCAAACAGGAGTTTCGAGTTGTAAGACGTTGGTTCGCAGAAGAAAAGCGGTTTTGTATCTGGTTAACAAACCTACCGACAGAGGCCTACACAGCCGATGATATTATGGCGATTTATCGCTGCCGCTGGCAGGTTGAACTGCTGTTCAAAGAGTTGAAATCACATACAAACTGGCAGAGATTTGCTACCGCGCAAAAAGCGATAGTTGACGGCCTAGTCTGGGCCAGTCTGCTGGCAGTTATCATCAGGCGCAGTACCGCACTTCAGATAATGGTAAGCGGTAAATGAAGCAGTGAAGCGTTAATCGATATTGCTTAGATCAACATTCCACGGCATTAAATCGGTCAAATCGTCGGTAGGTAGACGCTTGGGCAACTCGGTAAACAAGTGCCTGAAGTAATAATATGGACTGATATCGTTCGCGCGACAGGTCATCACTAAACTGTATAAGTTCGCACTGGCATGCGCGCCGTTGACTGACGTTGAGAACATCCAGTTTTTGCGCCCCGTTGTAAACGGGCGAATATCTCGTTCGGTGACATTATTGTCGATGCTAATATCGCCATCATCAAGATAAGTTAATAATTTCGGCCATTGGTTTAGGGCGTAAGTAATGGCTTTACCTAGATATCCTTTGGGAAGTACCTGTTGTTTCTCCAACCAAGTTTTAAACTCCGCTAATATTGGTACCGCTTCTTGTTTTCTTAATTGTTGTCGCTCAAGAGCACTGAGTTGTTTGGAGCGTTTTTCAATGGCGTAGAGTTTGGCAATATAGCTCAGTGCAACTTCGGGCTTACCTGCTTTTTTTGACGCACTCGCTTTTTGTGCATCGGTGAACTTTCGACGCACATGTGCCATGCAGCCAGCATGGGTGACATCTTTTAATGTGCCATAAGCACCGTACCCATCTGTCAGCAAATACCCAGAGAAACCTGATAAGAACGCTTGCGCGCAACGGCCAGCACGGCTTGGATGATAGTCATAAATCACGATAGGCGATTGGACAAACTCACCACTGCGATACACCCACATATACGATTTAGTTTCGGCTTTTCTATCTTCTTCACGAAGCACTTGCACGGTGGTTTCATCAGCACAAATCAGCTTTTCATTGAGCAGTTGTGACTGCATTGCATCAATAATGGGCTGTACTTTCATGCCTAATTGCACACACCAATTGGCTAAGGTCGCTCGGCTGATATCAATACCTGAGCGGGTTAATATATCCACCTGGCGATAAAGTGGAAGTGCATCAACGTATTTTGCCGTCACAACGGCGGCAAATGCCTCGGCACTACCAATACTTTTAGGGATTAAACTGGGTGGCTTAGGGGTGGTGATAATGCGTGAACTTGTTTGTGTTTTTTCACACTGGCGACAGGCATATTTTACCCGTTCATGGCGGATAACCGTCACTTTTTGTGGAATAATTTTAAGTTCTTCACTGGTTTCGACGCCGCATTGGTGTAATGGAGACTGACAGCATTCACAACAAGGCGAGTCAATCTCATGTGTGATAACTTCACGCTCTAGCGCTTCAGGTAACGGTTTACGGCCTGTTTTCTTTGTTGTTTGCGTTGATGGCTCAGCAATATCTTGTTGCTCGGCCTCGTTGAAGGTGCCTTTGGCGACTTTTTCACTCTTAGAAGAAAACCGCTTAGATTGACTTAAATTTAATTGCTCAATTAACAACTGGATTTGTGTTTTAAGCTCGGTGATTTCTTCTTGAGCAACAAGCACTTCTTCCTTGGCTAATGACGCTTGTGCCTGTGCAATGTCAGCAGCTTGTTGCAGCTGCAGTACCATGGCCTTAAGTTGCTCAATATCATCAGGAAGTGTTGTCATTATTAGCGAAGTTTGTATTCATTTCTCCTTATTGTGACAGCGAAAAAGGATCGTTCAAGCATAAAAATGTGATCGCCTTTTTGATCACACTGTTAGGTTAGTTATTGGTCGATGTGCTCTGTGATGCTCGATAGATAACCCCGATAACAGCCAATTCAGCTGGGCCTTGCTGATATGTAGTGCGCCATCGTGTGTTGGCTTTGGCCACTTAAAGGTGCCTTTTTCTAACCGCCGATAATAAAGCCAAAAGCCATTAGTGTCCCAAAACAAGATTTTGAGTTTATCTCGATGACGATTACAAAAAATAAACCAGGATTCGCTAAACGGGTCCATTTCAAGATGTTGTGCAACGATAAGCGATAGGCCATCGATAGACTTACGCATATCTGTGACACCCGTGACGAGATAAACTTGAGCAGATGGTGTCATTATTGTAGGGCAGCAACCCAATGCTGGATTTGGCTAGCGCTTAAATGAATTGGCAACTGAGCACGCAAACCATTTGCAAGGGTTAGCGTGACAACGTTTTCACTCACGACGGATGTATCGGTCACAATGAGGGGTTGCAATTGTTGTGGCTCCGGCTGTGTTCGGAGTTTTTTGGCCCATGTATAAAAGGTTTGATAGCTTATGTTCTGCTCAGCGCAAAACTGAGTGATGCTAATGCCACTTTGTTTTTGCTGCTCGATTAATGAAGACCAATACTGGTGTTTTTCTTGTGATGACATAGTGCCTCCTTAAATTGGTGAGGTACTATGACAACTATTTTTATGATTGAGTATGTGGGGTTTATTTACCGCTTACCATAAAGCAAAAAAAACCATAATTATCTGGGCATTTTTTATACCTTCCTTAGGATTAGATTTATAGCCATATTCTCATGCATAGTATTTATCAAAGTCTAAATTGAGAATTATGGGTACACCATAATACTCAATAACACTAGAAAAATGGGTGTGCCATAATACTCAGATTATAACTTAAAATGGCGAATCGAACGTAGATACAACCTTTTCTCTAAATCCCCCTAAAAGCTCAAAAGACTGTGAAACAAAATCTATAATATTATTGGATGCAATTGTATCCAGAGAATTGGATTTAATGGAGTTTTGTAGATAGTTGTAGTGGTTCAGCAAATCTGGCCTACCATTTGTAGGTAATTGGGACACTAGAAGTTATCTGGAAACCAAACTTTGTTCGCTCTTTGTAACGCAGAAATGTCCAAAAATGCGTTTACAAATGATCAATTTTTTTATGGTCGTACAGCTGTTGATGATATATTGGATCATTAGCTTGCTACTGATCTTGTGGTTGAGAAGTCTTTTGGCTATGAATTCTACCAGATTCAAACGTTAACTAAGACTTTTAGTATTGGTATACAATCTGGCAAACTAGATTGGAGTAAAACTTGGCTTTTAGTTGAGTTAGAAATGTTGATTAAAGTCAATTAAAAGCTCTTACAATGCCTTTAATTAACAAAACTTAGTAATTGTGTATATTTATTTTGGATTTTCTTTGTTTAACTCGTTGTATTAAAATGTTTTTATGTCCACTCACTCACCCTGGTTGTTATTTATGTGTGCATTACCGTTTTAATTTAGGATTTATCGAAGTGTAAAGACGGTATCGTCTTAAATGAACAAAGCCACGCGAGTCGTGGCTTTGTTGTTTCTGGTCTTTATGTTTTTAGTCTTTATGCCGTGAAGCCGTTAAACCCTTCATTTACATGACTATACGCTTGAGATAAAACCTAGAACGTGTAATCGAAGTTATAACGCATGCCCAGCATGATCTGGTCATTGGTTTCGCGGTATTCAAAATCTGTCTTTTGATATTCGATGAAGGTGCTGAATTGCGGTGTTTTATGCCACTCCAGCGTAGTGTTATAGGCGTTGTATTTAGCAGAGGTGATGTCATTGCCACCATCGTCGTATCTGGACACGCCCAGCTTGATTTTATAGCTGTCAGTGATGGGATAGCACGCGACCACATCGAGTGTTGAGCCATCCAATGTGGTTCCATCGATATCGTCTTTTTCAATGTTTTGATAGGCTGCCGCGAGGTACAAGGCATTGAAACTTTTTGCTAGGGTGACACCGACAGTGTTCTCATCTTTGCCGTCGTCTAACTCTTTGTTATAAAAAGCTGCGGCTATATAGATTAGGTCGGTTTTATAACGGATACCCGCGTTAACGAAGTCACTGCCGCCACTGCCTTTATTGCCGTCGAATTGCGCATCGGCCGAAAACAACAGGTCGCCAAATTCTTTACGATAGGTCACTAGGTTATTGAGTCTGAAGGGGCTCGCACTGTCATAGGCGAGTGGGGTTCCTGAGCGGTTAAAGATGTCGACGGGATCGGAAATGATCTCCTGGGTGACGGCTTGTTTACCTATGGCTACGCTACCAAAAAATCCCTTTAATCCAACATAAGCTTTGCGCGCATCGCCAAAGTCGCCGTCATCTTTGATATCGACCTTAAATTCCCCTTTCGCAAACCCGACTAAACCATTGCCAAGTTGGTGTTCTGCGGCAAAGCCAATTCGCGAGTTCGCATCGCCCACATCCCACACATCGTCTGAGTTAGTGTGGGTTAGGCCGAAAGTCGGGCGTAAAGAACCATAAAAATTAAACTGAGTATCCGATAAAACCGACGCCTCTTTTTCTTGGGCTTCGAGCATGGCGAGTCTTTGCTGAATTTGTTGTAATTCAGTGCGTAACTCGTCATTGGTTGCAGCGGTATCATTGGCTTGAACAGCAAAGATAGGTGTGGCAAAGCTCAGCACAAGCAAGGCTGATGTTAGTTTGAACTGCTTCATTTATGTTTCCTTACATAACAACTACTAGCGTGCCGTTAATGGATTTTGTTGCCGATGGAACAGTACTGCTAGTAGTAAGGATCTGCACTTGTGATAGTGCTCAAGGAGGCGTCTCGCTCAGAGGCAAGGCGTCGCATATCTGCAGCGGGCAGATATGATTTGCCCGCTGATTTGGGAAAGGTGTTGCCCTAAAACCCCGCTAACGCAACGGGACTTTAGGTTAAGGAAAACTAGAGTATGCTTGCGGCCATTTTGCGGCGCAGGTAAGCAATTTGCTGCATGTGCGGCAAATCTTTAGGGCAGTTATCTTGGCAGCCGAGTAGCGTCATACAACCGAAGACGCCGTCTTGATTGCCAATCACATGGTAGAAATCATCCGCACTGCGGCTGTCTCTGCTATCCATTTCGAAGCGGGCAATTTTCATCATGCCAACCGCGCCGACAAAGGTGTCACGCATTTGTTTGGTGGCGCAGGCAGACACACAAACGCCACATTCGACGCAGCGTTCCAGCTCATAGATCCGCGCGGCTTCTTCAGGTGCCATTGGATTTTCGAGGCGATGAATGTCCTGATCATCGGGTTTAGGGTGCAGCCACAGTTTTAAGCGTTCGGCTAATTCGCGCATAAATTTGCCTGTGTTCACCGACAAATCGCCAATCAGTTCGAAGCCGGGCAGCGGCATTAGGGTGATTTCGCCATTGGGATAATTCGCCGTTAACGTGCGACAGGCCAATGTGGGGAAACCATTGATCACCATGGCGCAACTGCCACAGATGCCTGCGCGGCAGACAAAGTCAAACTGCAGTGAGGGATCTTGTTGTTCTCGCAGTTGATTCAAGGCGATAAACACTGTCATGCCCGGTGTTTCAGTCAACTGATAACGTTCCATCTTTGGCTTGTCTTGGCCATCTTGCGGATCGTAGCGGAAGATATTAAAGCTGATTTGACGGCTCATAGTGGTTTATTCCCTACCGGTTGGGCTGGAGTGATCGCTAAGGTATCGCTGAGGCGTCCATTGGGAGCCTGCAGATGACTTGGCAGCTCGTATGGCATCAGGGCTCGCTGCAGTGTGTTTCTATCGGGATCGTCACCTAAGCGCGCGAGCACTTGATTGATTTCTTGTACGCGTTTTTCGGTATCAGGATGGGCAATAGTGTTATCGTTGCCGTAGCCTCGGTATCCCGGTGGTAGCTCCATTTTCATCACATCTAACGCTTCATAACGCAGCACAGGTTCCAGTGACTCGGCATCTGGCCAAGTTGCCAGCGTGCGGTTAAGCCAATCTTTATCGTTGCGTTGTGGGTAATCTTCCCGTGAATGGGCGCCGCGACTTTCAGTGCGAGCCTCTGCGCCACAGGCGACGGTGAGGGCCACTTTCAACATACGAGTGACGCGTAGCGCTTCGACTAACTCAGGATTAGCGTGACGTTTTTTACATTTAAGACCAAGATTTTTTGCCCGCAGCAGTAAGTCTTTCAAGCCTTTGATGGCTTTATCTAACTCGGGTCCATTACGGAAAATCCCGACGTAGTTCATCATGATGCGTTGCATTTCTTTCTTTATTTGGAAGGGGTTTTCTGTGCCATTGCCTTCGACCAGCCCATCGATTTCTTGCTGTAACTTATCGATGAATTTTTGAGTCAGCGCGGTATCAATTTCTAAATCGTTATTCTCACAAAAATCAGCCACATATTTGCCGATGATCATGCCGCCGACCACAGTTTCTGCCACCGAATTACCGCCTAAACGGTTAAAGCCGTGCATGTCCCAACAGGCCGCTTCTCCGACGCTGAACAGCCCCTTGAGTTGTGGACTTTCGCCGGTGGCATTGGTGCGCACGCCGCCCATAGAGTAATGTTGGGTAGGGCGGACGGGGATCCAATCTTTGCAAGGATCGATACCAAGGAAGTAATCACAAATCTCTTTCACTTCGCGCAGGTTAGTTTCGATATGTTCACGGCCCAGCTGCGTAATATCCAGCCATAGATGCGGGCCATAAGGGCTTTCAACGCCATTGCCTTTGCGCATGTGTTCTGTCATGCGGCGTGAAACCACATCACGAGAGGCGAGTTCTTTTTTCTCGGGTTCGTAATCTGGCATAAAGCGATGGCCGTCTTTATCACGCAGAATACCGCCATCACCACGACACCCTTCAGTGGTGAGGATCCCCGCAGGCACTATGGCGGTGGGGTGAAACTGCACCGCTTCCATATTGCCTAAGGTGGCGACACCTGTGTCGAGTGCTAACGCTTGGCCTATGCCTTCGCAGATGGTGGCATTGGTCGATATTTCATAAATCTTGCCATAACCGCCGGTGGCGATGGTGGTGGATTTGGCTACATAAGCGCGCAGTTCACCTGTGACTAAACAGCGGGCAATCACCCCATGGCAACGTTTACCGTCATGGATAAGCGACAGGGCTTCAATCCGTTCGTGTACTGGAATGCCCATAGAAATGGCTTGGTTATCCACTGCATACAGTAAAGAGTGGCCAGTGCCGTCGGCGGTGTAACAGGTACGCCATTTTTTAGTGCCACCAAAATCGCGGGCATTGATCAGGCCGTGAGCTTCTTCGGCCTCATTGAGCGTTACCCTTTGCGCATTCATGATGACTTCACGTGGGCCGGCGGAAATCCTCGACCAAGGCACGCCCCAGTTGGTGAGTTCGCGGATCGCTTTCGGTGCAACGTGGGCAAACATGCGGGCGACGTCTTGATCGCAACCCCAGTCAGAACCTTTGACTGTGTCTTGAAAGTGAATGTCTTCGTTATCGCCCATGCCTTTAACGGTATTGCCTAGGCTGGCTTGCATTCCGCCCTGTGCGGCGGCCGAATGTGAACGTTTTGCGGGAATTAACGATAGCACTAAGGTATCTAGGCCTCGCTCTTTGGTGGCAATCGCGACTCTGAGGCCTGCCAATCCTGCGCCAATGACTAATGAGTCTGTATAAATGATTTTCAAATCAGATCCTTATCTAATAATTTAGATAACATTTCATGGATTTATCATTGCACTCCTCGGGCATAGATGCGCGGCAACTATGTATCAGAGGAGGATCCGTATGTTGTTTGTCTTGCTATACAGGCTAAGTGCGCCGATAGCGTCATGCCCATTACTGAGGAATAAACGGTTGTACTGGCAGAACTAATTCGATACCAATATTGATATAGGTCACTAGGCTTAATGTGCCTAAACACAATAAATAGACGATCAATACTTGCGCTATAGTGCGGATAAGTGGGCGGTTACTACTCACACCCCACTTTAATATCACTCGGTATAAACCAACGATGCCGTGGAATAACACGATAGGTAAAAACACCACGTATAAGAGCCAAGCGTTATCGTGGTAAACCCGTTCTGCCGAAAGATGAGGGCCAATATCAGGGTTTAAAATCATAGTAGCAAGATGGGCTGACACTAAGAAAAACAGTAAGAACCCGGTGATCATCTGCCAGAACCATGCTTGGGTATCTCTATGCTTGATACTCGACATGAAGCCACGCATCGCTCGCCATTGGCCTAATTGCACTGGAAAACGACGAAGTGCGGTGGCGGCATGTACAGCAACAATCACCAGCATAATGACTGAAATGATCTTGGTCACTATGGGGAAGCCATGACCCGTTGAGCTAAACATACTGCCTTCTAAGAATTGCACCATGTGAAAGAAGGTTTCTTTACCAAATAAAATGCTCGCCTCGAAATGCATATGAAATAACAGGAAAATACCCAATATAAGCCCTGTCGCACTTTGTAAGCAGTCTGCTTTAGCCGACCAGGCTTGGCCAAATGGTCCGCCGTTAATGGCGGTAGGAACACGCGTTTTCGCTGACATTAATTCACCTCTTACTAGGTTTGTTGTGGCGTGAATGTACCTGCATCACGCCAACACAAAGTCTTTAGATCCAGATTAAAAGAAGAGGGTTAATCCAATTATTAGCATTAGCCCTTAGAACACTTTGGGTAAAGTTGCGCTACAGCATCATGCCGCCAAACAGGAAGGCCAATGCCACGCTGGTGGCAATCGTCACTACGCCAGGGACCAGGAACGGATGGTTAAATACCGCCTTACCAATCCGAGTCGAGCCGGTATCATCCATTTCAACCGCAGCCAGTAGCGTAGGATAAGTGGGCAATACAAACAGCGCGCTGACGGCGGCGAAAGAGGCAACGGCAGTTAAAGGACTCACGCCAATGGCTAAGGCCGCAGGCATCAGCGCCTTAGTGGTTGCGCCTTGGGAGTAGAGCAACATGGAGGCAAAGAACAGGGTGACCGACAATAACCAAGGCTGACTTTGCAGTAAGGTGCCTGCTAAATCTTTGATTTCCTCGATATGATTCGACACTAAGGTATCGCCTAACCAAGCCACACCTAACACACAGACACAGGCTGACATGCCCGATTTAAAGGTGGCCGCATTGGAGATTTCACTTGCGTCTAACTTACAGAAAATCGTGATAGCCGCAGCTGCCGTTAGCATCAGCACCATAATGGCAGCATCGCGTGGCAGTACAGGGTCAACAATCAAGCCGACTTTGTCAGATATCGCAGTGGCGTAGGCCATCACTGCCGCAATCGCCAGTAAGAAAATCATCACAGAGCGTTTCGCGCCGGCTTTAATTTTGATCTCAGTTTTACCGCGTGTTTTGACTAAGCCCTTAGCTAAACGGTCTTGATAAATAGGATCATCAGCCAGCTCTTTACCCATTAAGTTAGCAACAACGGCGCCGACCATACAGGCTAAGAAAGTTGAAGGAATACATACGGCTAACAGTACTAAATAGTCCACGCCAAAGGGTTCTAGAATGCCTGAGAAGAACACGACAGCCGCCGAAATCGGTGAAGCGGTAATGGCGACTTGGGACGCGACAACGGCGATAGAAAGAGGACGAGAGGGACGAATACCTTGCTCTTTTGCGACTTCGGCAATAACAGGTAAGGTTGAGAATGCGGTGTGGCCTGTTCCTGCAAAGAGTGTCATGAAATAAGTGACTACAGGTGCCAGAAAAGTGATTTGTTTTGGATGCTTACGTAATAATTTTTCTGCCAGTGAGACTAAATAATCCATCCCTCCTGATACTTGCATGGCCGCAATCGCGGTGATAACCGACATAATGATGAGGATCACATCAATCGGAATATTGCCCGGTTTGAGTCCCATCCCTGCGGTTAGTATCAGTACCCCGACACCGCCCGCAAAGCCGACTCCCATGCTACCCATCCTTGCACCTAGGTAAATGGCCCCGAGTACGATAATTATCTCTAATATAATCATAGTGTTAACTCTATTTTGTTTTTAATTTCAATAGCCTGCGCATATTCACTATGCGCTGGCTTATTCTTGAATCATCGAGTTTTGGGCTGGGGAAGGCTCCCCAGCCCCACTGAGTTACACTTTGGCTTTGCTGCTGCGTTTAGCTTGATACTTAGGATTCATCAGGTTTTCAATCGAGAGAATGTCATCGAGTTCTTCAACCGTTAACAAACCGCGTTCGAGTACCACTTCACGGACATTTTTACCCGTTTGGGCGCAAATCTTGCCGATGATGTCACCCTCATGGTGGCCGATGATGGGGTTAAGGTAGGTCACGATCCCGATGGAGTTCATCACATGGGCCATGCAGATCTCTGGGTTTGCAGTGATTCCTTCAACGCATTTCTCACGTAGGGAGATACAGGCATTACCCATTAAACTGAGTGACTCAAACATCGCCTGACCAATCACAGGTTCCATGACGTTAAGCTGTAACTGGCCCGCTTCGGCGGCCATAGTGATAGTGATATCGTTGCCGACAATCTTAAAGGCAACCTGATTGACGACCTCAGGGATCACAGGGTTAACCTTAGCTGGCATGATAGAAGAACCCGCTTGTAATTCAGGCAGATTGATCTCTTTAAGACCTGTGCGTGGACCCGATGACAGTAAGCGTAGGTCATTACAAATCTTGGACATTTTAATCGCCATGCGCTTAATTGCACTGTGCAGCATGACGTAGGCGCCACAATCGGAGGTCGCTTCGATTAAATCTTCCGCTGGCACATAAGCACGGCCAGTGATTTCAGCCAGATGTTTAATGGCGAGTGAGGAATAACCCACTGGCGTGTTAAGGCCGGTTCCAATAGCCGTTGCGCCTAAGTTCACTTCTAACAACAACTCTTGGCAACGCTTGATGGATTTAATTTCTTCTCGCAGTGTGACAGCAAAGGCATGAAACTCTTGGCCTAAGGTCATAGGCACGGCATCTTGCAACTGAGTGCGGCCCATTTTTAAGACGGTTTTAAACTCTGCGGCTTTAGTGTCGAAGGCACTAATAAGGTCAGTTAATGCATCTAACAGAATATCGGTACTGTTGATGACCGCAATACGGAAGCCTGTTGGATAGGCATCGTTGGTCGATTGGCACTTGTTGACATGGTCATTAGGATTGATGACATCGTAACGGCCTTTTTCAAGCCCCATGATCTCCAGTGCAACGTTGGCTAATACCTCATTGGTATTCATGTTGACTGAAGTGCCTGCGCCTCCTTGATACACGTCGACTGGGAATTGATCCACAAATCGGCCCGTTGTGAGTATCAGATCGCACGCTTCAATAATCTTGTCAGCGATTTCAGGACTTACAGCGCCTAATTCGCTATTGGCCATGGCAGCTGCTTTCTTTGTTAGCATCATGCCACGGACTAATTCAGGTACATCGGAAATTTTTTGATTACTCAGCTTAAAGTTTTCGATGGCACGTAATGTATGTATGCCGTAATAAAATTCATTGGACACTTCTTTCGTTCCCAATAAATCTTCTTCGATCCGTACGCTATTAGTATCTTTCATTTCGATCCTATTAAATCCGGTTAATAGTAAGATATATCTCCGAGTATTGAGTTGTGGTGCGTACATAAGTATGCGTAACACTTCAAAAATAACTCATCGAAAACATGAAGGAGAATCGTCTCCTTGACTATCGACACAGATCTTAACGCTTTGGCAATAACAGGATTTAGATGGGGATCACTTAACTGTTTGAAATGGTAGATTTGTTTTGTTTATTAGATAAGCATCTCAACTCGGTTAGCTAGTGTGAGCTATTACTTTTTGATGCAAATTAGCTATAGATTTGTTATTCGTTAACCAATTGGCGACATATTTACTCAAGTGTTTTTGAATTTAAATAAACCGTACGCTATTTAATTTTCACTTTATCAATCGCGAATAATCATTGATTAGTTAAATCTACTCAATAATAAATGCATGGTGTTTTATTTAAGTTTTAAATAATCAATTAGATAACGCTAAATTTGTTATTTCATTTTAGTGAGAATTATCACGGTTAGAGTTAAATAATAGTGCACACTGTGGAGCGTTTATTATTAATAAAAGGATGTAAGCATGAATTTTTCAATGCGTAAGCTCTTGCTCTCGGTCACCTTAGGGTTAGTTCTCTCCTCTGCGGCGCAGGCGCTTCCACAGGTACGGATCATTGCCACGGGTGGCACCATTGCCGGAGTAGGGCAATCGGCCACTGAGTCTAACTATCAGGCTGGTGAAGTGGGCATTAGTAGCTTAATTGCGGCTGTGCCTGAAATGAAACAGCTTGCCGATATTCAAGGTGAGCAACTGGTTAAAATCGGTTCGCAGGACATGAATGATAAAGTTTGGCTAGCGTTAGCCAAGCGCATCAATCTGTTACTGGCCGATAAAGAGGTCGACGGTATCGTCATCACCCACGGCACCGACACCTTAGAAGAAACCGCTTATTTTCTAAACCTCACCATCAAGAGCGATAAACCTGTGGTATTGGTTGGCGCTATGCGTCCATCAACCGCCATGAGCGCCGATGGTCCAATGAATCTGTATAACGCCGTCGCAACCGCCGCGAACCTTGAATCTAAAGGTCGAGGTGTATTAGTGGTAATGAACGATACCGTATTGAACGCCCGCGACGTTACTAAGACGAATACCACAGGTGTGCATACCTTTGCCGCGCCTAACTTTGGCCCGCTTGGCGTGATCCATAACAGCAAGATTGAGTACATGGGTAATACTGAGCGTCAACATACTACGCAAACGCCTTTTGATGTCAGCAAACTCGACAAGTTACCGCAGGTAGGCATAGTGTATAGCTACGCCAATGCCAGTGATTTACCAGCCAAAGCCATGGTTGAAGCGGGTTTTGATGGCATAGTCAGTGCCGGTGTGGGTAACGGTAATATCTACCACTCTATATTCGATGTTTTAGCTAAAGCGAGTCAAAAAGGCACCTTAGTCGTTCGCTCTAGCCGAGTGCCCACAGGTGCAACGACGCTCGATGCTGAGATAGATGATGCTAAATACGGTTTTATTGCAGCAGGTAATCTTAACCCGCAAAAAGCCCGTATTTTGTTGATGCTATCGTTAACGAAAAGCAAAGATCCACAGCAGATCCAACGTTGGTTTCAACAGTTTTAGGATTTCAGTTGAGTGATAAAAAAAAAGCCCTGCGCATATTCGTAGGGCTTTTGCATTTTGTCATTGAGGAGCTATCCATGACGTTGTTTTTCCTAGATGCCATGAGTAAAGATATCTCGACTTGGTTGTGATTTTGAAAGCTAAAAATAGTGAGGGTTCAATTCAGAGCTTCAATCAAGAGGCGACCAAGGCGGACTGCCGATTCTTCTATTCACTAAACAGAACGACTTCCATGTAGGGTATTCAAATATTCCGAGTGTATGTGCTGCAACAAACTATTCGCCTTATCGAAATGACATGCATGACTTATGTTTATCGCGCTGATTTCACGTGTATTCAAAAATAGTTAATGTTTTCGATAATATTTCCTTTTCTATGAAAGTGATACAGACGTTCTGTCGGAGTGACACGCTATCTAATTAACATTCTTCACTCTCATTCTGCAGGCGCCTATCTCGTTTAGCAGCAACTAGGCTGTCGTTGTTCTGAGCAGTATTTTAGTTACTCATAACGCCAAGTACCACCTAAATTATGTTAACAAATTTTACATTGTGGATTAGAATGTTACTCGCGTCAGTTTTAGATTATGTAATTGAAAGCAATAGAGCTATTTAACATTGAGATAATTGAGAAAAATAAAGGAATTTCCCCCACCATGGAAGAAGTGATTAGTCAGGAAAACAGTTCGCTAGAAAGTAATGCTAGGTTAACAAAGGAAGAGGTTAAAACCCATGGGGTACCGCTGTTTCATGTATCACTGACCAAGTTAATTATCATGTTTATTGCGACCTTTGGTCTCTATCAAGTTTATTGGTTTTATAAACAGTGGCAGGCTTTAAAAAATTACTATGACTTAGATGCATGGCCAATAGCGCGTAGCTTTTTTTCTATCTTTTATACACATTCTCTATTTGTTTATATTAGTGAATACATTAAAGAAGATAATCGAGAGTATCGCTGGAATAGCTCAGCTATGGCGACATTTTATGTTGTATTGTTAGTCGTTGGCGGAATTCTTAATCAAATTGATACGTTGCCAATATCATTAGTTGTGGCATCAATATTTGTTCCATTAGCTGTTTTATATCCGCTGTATCAAGCTCAAAAAGCAGTTAATTTTGCGCTTGAATCTGTGGAATATCCTGATAATTCACGCTTAACTTGGTTGAATTGGATATGGATTTTTCTGTTTTGTTTCTATTGGGCGATGATTATTTATGCTCTCACCTTGTTAGTTTAAATTTCTGAATATGATAGCGGGATATATTTCTAATCACTTATATTCTGCTTTTTTAAAGTCACTGCCAACATCTGGGAACTAATACGGTTGGTATAAGCTAATTTTGTTAGCTTACTGAATACTATCCTTTTCCCTATCCCCTCTCGCGCTTATTTTTCAAGATATTCCTACTAGATATCAAGGCTATAAACTATTTTTAGTACGGCATAAGGTATTGATTTTGTGACTTAAAGTGCTTTAGGTACTATAGTGAAAGCTTATTTTATCTGAAACTTAGGTGTGCGCTTCCTAGGTTTCTTATTTGATTTTGGGGGGAAAGTGCGAATTTTAATGAACAATTTCAAGGTGATTAGTTTGATGCGCCAGTGGTTACTGCTGGCATTATTAAGTGTGGCGTTACCGCTAAAGGCGAGCGAAGAGCCGCAGTGGATGGGGACGGCTGACTTGCCCATGAGTGGGCGAATCCATACCGGTGAACTTGCCAATGGCATGCGCTATTTATTAGTGAGCAATAAGACGCCAGAGCAGGCTGTCATAGTACGCATGCGGGTGGACGTAGGCTCAGTGGTGGAGTCCGATACCGAGCAGGGGTTAGTGCATTTTCTTGAGCACATGGCCTTTAATGGCTCGACGGGTTTGGCTGCGGGGGAGATGATCCCGACATTGCAGCGTCTTGGTCTGAGTTTTGGCGCCGATACCAATGCTGTGACTGAGTTTCAGCAGACGGTTTATCAATTCAACTTGCCAAGTAATAGCCAAGATAAAGTCGATACCGCTTTGTTTTTAATGCGCGAAATTGGCAGTAATTTATTACTCGACCCGGCGCTTATCGAGCGTGAAAAAGCGGTGGTATTGGCTGAACTGCGTGAGCGTAGCGGTGCGGATCTGGAGAATTACCGCAATCAATTACAGTTTTTAATGCCAGATACACTGTTGTCAAAGAGCTTACCTGTGGGAGAGGCGAACAGCATCAAGAATGCTACTCGCGAGACGCTGCTGTCTTTATACCAAGGTTTTTACACGCCCTCACGCACCACCTTAATTGTGGTGGGTGATATCGAGGTAGCCGCAGTTGAACAAAAGATAAAACAACAGTTTGCCAGTTGGCAGGCCGCGCCTTTGGCGGCGAAGGTTAAGCCGCAAGCGCTAGGCACTGTCGCAGAGCGTCAACGCGTCGATGCGGCGGCATTTTTCGATCCTAGCCTATCGACCTCGATTTCACTCGGTATGCTCAAGCCTATGGCATACCCTGCCGACAGCCCTGCCGTGCGAGAGCAGGAAATACTGCTTGAACTCGCCCACGGCATCTTGTATCGCAGAATGGAGTCGCAGTTACTGCATAGCCAAGGTTTATCTGGCGTTAGCCTGCAGGTTGGGGATCAATTTGATATCGCCTATGGCACTCAAATGAGCTTAGGTACGCAGGAGAATAACTGGCAAGAGGGCATAGCAATATTGGAGCAAACCCTGCGCCAAGCACAAGAGTTTGGTTTTAGTCAGCAGGAAATTGACCAACAAATCAAACGTATGCACAAAGGGTATCAGCTCAGCGCAGCGGGTAGCACTACTATCCACAGTGTGAATATTGCCGAGGGGTTAGTGTATTCGGTCGCGGAAAATCGCGTGCCTGTAGAGCCTGAGTGGCAGCTGGCATTTTTTGAAAAAATACTGCCGACAGTGACGCCGCAAAAGCTAAAGCAAGTGTTTAATCAGACATGGAATGCTACGCCGTATCTGTATCTGACGAGCAATAAGCCCATCGAAAATGTTGAAAAACAGCTTATCGCTAGCTATGAGAAAAGCCGCAAACAAGCTGTGAGTGCGCCAGCAACTAAGGCGATTGACGAGTTTGCATACACTCAATTTGGCGATCAAGGCAAGTTAGTGGCCGATAGTCGCGATGCCGAAACGGGCATTCGCCAGCTACAGTTTGCCAATGGCGTACGCCTTAATCTTAAGCCTACTGACTTTAATAAAGGCACTACTTTGGTCAGCCTCAACATAGGCTTTGGTGAAGTGCCATTCCCTGAGTTAGATGGCTTATCTTATCTGTTTAACAGTGCGTTTGTGCAGGGTGGACTCAAGGCCCATGATTATGAAAGCCTGCAGGAGATTTTTGCTGGGCAAGATATTTCCATTAACCTAGGCGTGCGTGAGCAGAGTTTTGGCGGTGAGATTAGTACCAATGCTGCAGAACTGCGCACGCAGCTCGGTTTAATGACGGCCTTTTTGATTGAACCCGGCATGAATAAGCAGGCCGAGCAATTGTTCAGCGAGCAAGTGATTGCCGAGCAGCAAAGTCTCCATAGCAACCCGCAAACTGAGTTTTCTAATCAGTTTGACCGTATCTCCCACAGTGGTGATAAACGTTATGGTTATGGTGAACCGGAAGACATTTTAAAACGTCAGTTTGCAGAGCTGGCGCCGAGTTTCCATTCAGCCGTCGAGCAAGGAGCAATTGAAATCGCCATAGTGGGGGATTTCGACGAAGCCAGCGCCATTACTGCTGTGGCTGAAACTCTCGGAGCAATCAAACGCAGCCCCACTGAAAATGGCCAATCGCTAGTGCCTGTGTTCCCGAAAGTGCCGGCTAAGATGACGTTAACACACTATGGTCATCCAGATTCAGCGGCGCTGGCCATGGTGTGGCCAACAACGGATATGACTCACCTAAGCCAACACGCTGGACTGGGATTGTTGGAGCAAGTGCTCAGCATCCTATTAACGGAAAATGTGAGAGAAAAAGCGGGCGCGAGTTATTCGCCATCGGCCTTTTCTTACAATGATCTCAATGCCAGCGGATATGGTTATCTCGGTCTATTTAGCGTGACGACTCAAGCCATGTTGCCAACGGTTTCCGAGTATTTCACCGCTGCAGTTAACCAAGTGAAGCAGCCGCAGGGGATTAGCGAAGACTTACTTAACCGAGCCCGCCAACCTGTGCTTGAATGGATGCAAGCCGCGCCGCAGAGCAATGGTTTTTGGTTAGATTTGGCATCAAATGCCCAGAGTTATCCTGGACGCTTTGCCACCTTTAAACAAAGACAAGCGTTGGCACAGAAGATGACACCGGCAGAGCTCAGTAAACTGGCACAGCAATATTTGCCAGCTGATGGCAGTTTAACCATCCAAGTCCTTCCTGCACCACTTGAACCCCAGCAATGAGTGTTGGTGCATAGAATAGAAGATTGATCATTCACCGCCATATCCCCTGTGCTAGCCAGTGCAGGGGATATTTTGTTCTAACTCCAACGTTCCGTCTTGGCCTATTTCATCGGTCGTCAACGGGGATGTCATCCGTGAGATGCTTATTGTTTAATTCGATTGTTCTAGCTTAAATTGATTGCAGATTTGTTGGATACACAGTTCCCGCTGCTGACACCAAAGCCCATAGCTCACGGGGATAAGTTTAATGCCTGCGCGCTGCAAGAGTTTATACAGTTCAATATCGAAAAAGTCCGCCCAAGGTCCTGGGTAACCGATTAAATCTATCGCTAAATATTGGTCACCATAACGGCACAGAATATCCAGTTCCAGCCCCGCCATATGGTAGGCGCGCCATACTGTAATCCCTTTTTCTTCAATCGCGTGTGCCACCGACTGGCCAAAGGTATCGAGGGCATCGACATAATGATGTGCCGCTTGAAATTGGCCCGCCGATGCTAAGTAAGTTGCCAGTAAATTATTGTTGGGGAGTTCATGCTCTTGTACCGATAAAAATAGCCATTGCGCCTGTTTGGCTCGGGTAATCGCGACGTTGAACATATCGGCTCGATTTAAATACACCGCAGCTCGGCTGTCGTTGGCAGTAATGCTAAACGACAGCAGCATAATATCGCGTTCTTCCCCTTGAAAACCAAAGGGGGTGGCAATCCGTAATTGGTGACGTTCTATTTGCTGCGTGCTAAAGCGCGCGAGGATTTGCTGGGATAAATACTCAGTTTGATTGCGAAAACAGGAAAGCACACCAATGCTGGAAGGCACTAATACATTTTCTTGTTCATCAATTAGTTGAGCTAACTTTTCAATTAATGCCTCCGCTTCTATTACGTTAATTCCCTTATTATCACGGCTGCCAGTAATGTGGACTCGGTGTAAGTGCCCTGAACTCGTGCAAGGTCTGTGCTGCATAATTTTCAGCATGCCTTGATAAAACTGCTGATTACTAAATTGGATCAGCTCAGGTTTGCTACGGAAATGCTCATTTAAAAATACCACTTGGGACTGGCTCGTGAGGGATTGTGATACTAAGTCGAGCATGCTCGCATCACGGTAGCTCATTAACCCGCGACAATCCTGCGCGAGTCCTAACTGAGTGTGGATTTGGGTTTGCTTCGCGCGGGATAAAAACGAGAAATGTCGTAATTGTTTGTTATCACCAACAACCAGTGCCGCCTTTGCCCGCTGCAATGCAGGTAAGCATTCGGCAATATTGGCTTGAGTGGCTTCATCAATAATCACTAAATCAAACATTTGCTGCTCCATAGGGAGCACTTTATGTAAGCTGGCAAGGCTAGATAACCAAATAGGAAAGGTTTGTTTTAGGGCATCAAAATCCGTTTTGTAGAAACCTTCGACTTGCTTAGCGGACTGCCGAGCGCGAAGTGCACTGGCAAAACTCACCAGCGTACTGCGCTTATGTTTGAGTAATTGGTTTAATCGATAGTGAGTGGCCAATTGTAAGTATTTGAGACTTAAGCTTTCTTTTTGCGCTATCAGTGTCGTTAATTTATCAAGCACATTCCATTGCTGGGCAAATTGTTTGATCCCCGCATGGTATGCCCAATTATAAAATCCTAAGCGCCAGCGCGATTGTCCTTGTTGTAAGGTCGCCAGTTTTTGGCCGCGACGTATGGCATGGCGGCAATGGTGTATAAAACTGGCTTCCATTTTGGCTTGCTGACGGGCCACAGTATTAAGTTGCTGTTTTGCATTGAGTAGTAGGATATCTGAAATGGTTTCATCAGTCGCTGGGTGCTGACCATGGAGCATTTCATCTATCTGGTTTTTAAGGACTTTAATAAACTGCGGCGAGCCGGCTCGGATAAGACTGCTACCTAGCTGGAATTGTTGCTCTAACTTATCGGCAATCACATCAACAGCAACATCTGTGTGGGCGACGATGAGGACAGATTTCCCCCTTAATACCTGCTCCGCCGCCACTGTGGCTATGGTGTAACTTTTACCTGTTCCGGGTGGGCCTGAGATCTGCCCCAAAGTTTGATTGGCCGCTATCTTTAACGCCTGAATTTGGGCGCGGCTTAACAGCCCTGGAAGATAAGCCTCTTGCGTGTCTGCATTGTCGCTTGCTGATATTTTTTGTTGGGTTTCTGCGAATAGCGCTTTAAGCGGCGCAGAGTGTGAGGGCGCTGTTATTAGCTTGTCGAGTTCGTGCAAAATGCCCCGACTAGCGAGCGAACGCTCTGCAAGAATAATTTGGCTCCGACTGACCATAAACTGCCCACGTTTACGGCATAAGCTAGTGAATTCAGCTTCATCGATCAGTTTGGGAAAATGAAATAAATGACTGGTATCAACATCGGCTTGGCCCGCCCGCAGCCAAGCTATCCAGCCACTGACATCTGTTGGATTATCGCGTAACTCTTGACTTAAGCTGTGTCCTTCAATGACTAATTTTTCTAACAGGGCTTCATTGATGGTGAATGGCCCTTGACCAGAAAATGTGTCATTGCCCTGCAGGTAAATGTTATCGCCATCTGCCTGTAATTGGCATTCGCGGTAAAGGAGTGGTGTCACGACTTTACGTTTTTCGCCATTAAGTTCGACTGTGCCGCAGAAAAATAAACAACAGTGCAATAGTACTTTTTCACGTAGATACAAGGTACTACGCGCCATTAATGCAGAGGCTTGGGCAAATGGCACGGGTAAACGGGGTAGGAAGCCACTGCTTAACTCGTCTTCATGTTGGAGTAATAGCTTTTCTTGCTCAGCAAGCTTGTGGCTAGACCAGAGGTTGATTTCGGCACTATCGTGTTGAAAACATTGTTTGTAGTAGTTGAGAATCCCTTGCAAATCCTATCCATCCCAAAGGCTTAATTGGCGATGCGAGAGTAACCCAATCGCATAAGTCGAACAAGGTTTGTACCGTCTGTGGATGGTTTATCCATAGTCGCAATAAGCCTAAAAGAGAGCTGTTCGATAGACCAGCCATTTTCCACCGCAGTAGAAGCGTTTTTGAGATGTGAGCAAAAGTATCGGCAAATGCATTTGTATCAATTAAGAGGCCAAAAAGTGTGGTTTGTATCACTATTTACAGTGTTATTGAAATGCTTGTTAAGTGTTTGAGTTTGTGAAATATTTGTTTTTGTTTTTAAGGTAAAAAGGCATTGTTGTCATTGGATATCTGGGTAGACTGAACTGAATTTTATGTCAGTCAATGAGGGAAACAATGATAAAAAGTAAGCTAAAGGGATTCGCTGCGGTGACTGTTGCCTGTTTAGCGGTAACGGCATGTGGCTCAGACAGCAATAATGAAGATGGCACAGATCAGAATGCCACCTATGTGCAATTCTATAACGCTTCGGCCGGAAGCACAGCAACGGCACTAAAAGTCGCCGATAAAACCTATGAAAGCGTGATCTATGGGGACACTATGCCGCGCTTTACGTCGACGGCGGGCGTGAGTGCGATTGAAGTGATGGCTAAGGACGCCTCTGACAAAGATATCTCCATCTATAAAGAAGATATCGATTTGAAAGTCGCTACAGATCATTTCTTTGTATTGCATGGTGATTTTGCCGAACCTAAATTACTCAATATCAACTATTCCCGCACTGAACTCGATAAGCTCAATGAAGTGGCAGAAAACAGTAAAATGCAGCTTTTGATTGCGAATACTGCTGTGCATGCCCAAGCCTTTGATGCCTATGTGTCTAAGTCGACACAAACCTTTGCCGATGCCGTGATGTTAGGCAGTGTGGCCTACGGTGAAGCGTCGCAGCCGCAAGTGATGGATACGGGGGAATATAAGGTTTACCTCGCTCCTGCGGGAACGACCAATGTGTCTTACACGACTGCGAACATTAAATTCAGTGCTAAGGTGCCTTATAAGTTGATCATCCGTGAAGGTTTTGGCGCTTCGGATTCAAAAATCACCTTAGACAGCGTCGATTCAACCACCAATGTTCGCAACCATGTGGCGCTAGAAGCGAGTGTCGATTATCGCGTCTTTAACGGTTTAGGCTCGCACATTATCGATGTGAAAGTGGCCAGCAGTAAGCAAGATACCCTGTTTAGCGAAGTGCCATCTTTTGGGGTGACTAGCTATCAAGGCGCCGAGTTTAATGACTTTGGTGTGAGCGTGTTCGATCACGGTACGCAAAATAAATTACTCGACAATGTGCTGATCACCCTTAATCAAGATGATATTAAAACCATCTTCATTTACGAGCAGGCGACAGAGCAGGGCAGCCAAGTGAAGGCGATGGAGATGAAGCAAACTCAGACTCCAAGTCCCTATAGCTTTAAGTTTGACATTGTGAGTTTTGCCGATAAAAGCAATCTCACTGTATATTTCTTAAAAGCAAATGACACGATTGAAACTGCGGTAAATAAGATCACTGCGGTCAATCCTGCGAGCCCTCAGTCAGTGACTGTACCTGCAGGCGAATATTCTATTAAAGTCATCGCAGTCGAAAACGGCACTAAAACCGTTGTCTATGCCTCCGATTTAATGGATTTCAGCAATGAAGACAATGTCACTATGGTGCTGAATAAAGATCCTGCGACTAGCTTTGGTTATAACTTGATTAAGATCAAACCGCTAAGGTGAGTAAACTTAGCTAATACAAGAGCGCTACTTAGGTAGCGCTTTTTTTGGGCTGTTTTTTAGGTGTTGGTTTTAGAGAGGCTTAATAGATTCAGCATTATTCTCTTAGCGTGCGCTTTTTATTGATTGTGGTTGTGGGGTTAATGTAGGCTAATCGGCAAAATTAAGCTGAGTGGTGGTTGTGTGGATAACGCGAGCAGCATAGGAAAAGGAGTTCACTGTGATTAGCAAAGGATTTAAAGATGGCCATTTCCAAATTGGTGAAGGCAGTATTAGCGGCACCATAGCGTGCATGTTAGCCATATTATCGTTTTTAGGTGTATTGGCGTTTCATTTCCCTGAATACCTGACTACCCCCGAATTACGCCAAAGTTATAACGTCGATATTATTCGCAGTTTGATATTTGTCGCCTTAGTGGTGTCGGGCAGCTTAGGTTTATTAAATTTTATTCGAAATAAAAATAAACGATTTGGCTTTGTGGCTTGGGTATTTGTGAGCTTGGCGATTGCCTTTGGTGGTCATCAAGTCGAGGTCGAGCCTTTTGCCAATCATAAGGTCTCACTGGGGTTAGATTGGTTTATTTTAGACTTATTAGGCTCAACGTTAATTTTCATTTTTATCGAGAAATGGTTACCCCATAAACCAGAACAGGCAATATTGAGACCCGAGTGGCAAGGGGATTTAAATCATTTTCTGGTGAATCATTTAGCGATTGGATTTGTATTATTGGTGGCAAACCAATTTGTGCAGTCGAGCTTTTCTTGGGCCATTTCCAGCACAGTGCAAAGCTTTATCGCGGGTCTGCCCTTTGTGTTGCAGCTGCTGTTGATCCTATTGGTCGCCGATTTAATGCAATATGCGGCGCATCGCGCTTACCATGAGATCCCTTTCCTGTGGCGCTTCCATTCGGTGCACCATAGCGCGAAACATTTAGATTGGTTGGCGGGATCTCGGCAACATATGTTTGAGTTGATTGCTACCCGTTGTTTGGTGCTCACGCCGATTTTTATCTTGGGATTCTCTAAAGACATCATCAGTATTTATGTGATTATCGTTGGCGTGCAGGCGGTCTTTAATCATGCCAATGTCCAAGTTAACTTCGGTTGGCTACGTTACTTAATCGTCAGCCCGCAGTTCCACCATTGGCATCATGCTTCCGATAAGGCGGCTATCGATCGTAACTATGCTGCCCACTTTTCATTTTTAGATTACTTCTTTGGAACCGCCGTTCGAGGTCAGAAGGAGTGGCCTGAGCAATATGGTGTTGTCGGTGATTACATGCCCGTTGGCATGTTTAAGCAGCAATTGTATCCCCTTGGGTTAGCGAAGAAAGACACAAAATAGCAGCGTTGTATTTGAAGTGACTTATTTTAAAAGATGGGTTTGAAGTGACTCTTCGCAAGTCACAAGTCACAAGCCACAAGCCACTCTTCCTGTAAGCGTGGGACACAAAAAAGCCCAACACAGCGTTTTTAATTTGCGCTTTGCTGGGCTTTTTGCTGTTAACGCCGTAAGCGTTATTCGCTGATTTTCAGCTCTTGGCCTGGCTTAATAATGCTCTTGCCATTGAGCTGGTTCCACTTCATTAAATCAGCCAGTTTGACCTTATTCTTACGGGCGATTTTATCCAGCGAATCGCCGGATTTTACCTTGTAGGTTTTGGCTTTTACCGTTGGCTTATCGGCCGATTTTGAGCCGTTGGGCTTAGTGCCGTTGGCATTTGTTTTGGTCGATGACTTGGCTTTGCTATCGGCCTTAGTGTTGGCTTTAGCGGGTTCTGGCTCATTATCATTGGCTGCCATTGGCGTTAAGAGTGTGAGCTCTTGGCCGATTTTGAGGCGATCAGAGGTCAGGTTATTAGCCTGTTTTAATGCCTTGACTGATGTATCAAACTTAGCCGCGATTGTGCCTAGGCTGTCGCCGGATTTAACGATATAGCTTTGGCTGTCATAGCGTTTTTGGGCGTAGAGTTTGTCGTGATTTTCCTGATATTGGCCTATGTTTTCCAGCGGTAAGGCGATCTGATATTTGCCTTTGCTCGGGATCACGCCTTGGCGAAAGCCCGGGTTATAGGTTTTAAATTCTGCCTTGCTCAGCCCTGCCGCATTGGCGATTTGGCCGATATCCACGCCATTGGGCGCAGGGACTCTATCTAAGAAAGGGCGGTTAGCAATCGGTCGCACTTTTAGATTGTAATGATTGGGTGCGCGAATAATTTGAATAAAGGCCAGCCACTTAGGCACAGTCTGTACGCGCTTGGCGGGAATGCCCAACGACCAAAAGTCCGTCGGTTTGCCCTTGGCTTTGTTCTTGTCGATGGCGGCTTTAATCACCAATTCACCGGTATTGTAGGCGGCGACGGCGTTGATCCAGTCGTGATCTAAGGTGTCGTATAAATGCTGTAGATAGTCGAGCACGGCATCGGTTGAGGCCAGCGCATCTTTGCGACCGTCGTAGGCAGAGTTAACCGTTAAGCCAAAATTACGCCCTGTGGCGGGGATCATCTGCCACAGTCCAGCCGGGCCGTTTGCCTGTGCCAGTGGATTGTAACCACTCTCGACTATGGGTAATAACGCCAATTCTAATGGCATGTTACGGGCTTCTAGCTGGCTGACGATGTAATACAAAAAGGGCTCGGCGCGTTCGCCGACTTGGTTCATAAATTTCTGTTTATCATCGAAAAAGTTACGCTGTTTGCGCACTTCGGCATCGTCATGTACGTCAATGGTATTGGCGTGTTGGATCTTTTCCCAAACGTCGCTGTACTGCTCAACCACTGCGGGTGGTGTGTGCTGCTGGTGTTGTGGCGAGTGGTCGCTACCGTTACTCACATCATTTGCTGGGGCACTGAATTCTGTGGTCGATGAGCTTGCCGACGTGGTCGCGCAACCGCTCAATTGGGCCACGAACATGGCCAGCATTAGCACTGTAAAAGAGTGCGTTTGGCGAAAATGTTTCCGCATGATTGTCCTGTGATGAGTTAACTGGGCATTCCATATTGGTGCACATGCTAATCTGTTTTCGCGTTTCTGGATAGCTCCCCACGGTTTCCCCCTATTTGCAATGCCCGCTTAACGTCCGTTTAGCGCCGATCGCGCCGCCCTTTGGCTGTATATCTTGCGTTTAGCTTTAATCATTAATGCGCTACCATAGCGGCGATTTTTCATTGACTTGGGTAGCAAAGTGCAGACGTTAGCGCAGTTAAGATCAGGGCAGTTACAAGGGATCACGCGTTTACAATTGGTCGAGGAGTTAACCGAGTTTCCGCGGGAGATTTTTGACTTAGCCGATAGCCTCGAAATCCTCGATTTGTCGAATAATCAACTGAGTACTCTGCCCGAGGACTTGCACCGTTTATCGCGCTTAAGGATCCTCTTTGCTTCTAATAACCGCTTCGAACACTTACCCGAGGTATTAGGGCGCTGTGCGAATTTAGAGATGATTGGCTTTAAGGCGAATAAAATCCGCACTGTGACTGCCGCCGCGTTACCGCTACAAACCCGCTGGCTCATTCTTACCGATAACCAAATCGAAACCTTACCTGCGGCTATGGGCGATTTACCTCGTCTGCAAAAATTAGCATTAGCGGGCAACCGGTTAACGGCTTTGCCCGAGTCTATGGTCAATTGCCGTAACTTAGAATTAGTGCGTCTATCGGCCAATCAACTGCAAGCGCTGCCAGCTTGGCTATTGGGTTTGCCTAAGCTGACTTGGCTCGCTTTTGCGGGTAATCCATTCAGCCATACCTTAGTTGATCCCCATGCCGATGTGGCCACAGTGGCAAACGTGACTCTGCATGATATCAAGTTGGCTGAGAAGCTGGGCGAAGGGGCTTCTGGGGTGATTTACCGTGGCGATTGGTTGAATCAGGCCATGATAGCCGCGACGGGTTCATCGCAGATTGCAGTAAAACTCTTTAAGGGTGAAGTGACCAGCGATGGTTATCCCGCCGACGAGTTAGATTGCTGCCTCACAACGGGAGATCACCCGAGCCTTATTAAGGTGGTGGCGCACATCAGCCAGAAGGATCAATTGGGCTTAGTGATGGAGCTCATCCCGCCCGGGTTTAGCAATTTAGGTTTACCGCCCAGTTTGGCAACTTGCACCCGCGATACCTTTCATGCTGATACCCAGTTTAGCCTTGATGACGTGACTAAGATTGCACTCCAATTGGCCGATGCGATGGCGCACATGCACGCTAAGCAAGTGAGCCACGGCGATGTCTATGCCCATAACATTATGGTTAATCAACAGATGAACTTGTTGTTTGGTGATTTTGGCGCGGCATCCAATTTACGTAATCTATCGACGGTAGAGCGCTTGGCAATGGAGGCGATTGAAGTGCGCGCGCTGGGCTGCTTGATTGAGGATTTGTTGGCCTATGTGGATACATCGGCCTATGTGAGTGCCTCGATTGGCCCTGAACACTATAGAAAGTTGAGTGCGATTAAGGACGAATGTATGCAGTTAGATGTGACTCAGCGCCCCTGTTTTGCAGAGGTGAAAAAGGCCATCGGAGCGCTGCTAAAAGGCAAATAGTGGCTTGCTAACAGGTCGGCTTTACATCTGTTTCTAGTTTGTTGTGTTTTATATGTCTTTGTGTGATTTAAGTTTGCTCTAATAAGTTTATCGTTAACTCATTGTTTTGTTTGGTTGTGTAGCCGAGTTTTTACTGGCACTGACTGGGATTATGCCTATAGGCTGTATACCCAAATAACCTCAAATTGCTGAAACAGGCATTTGGGGGACTTGGTATTAGTCTTGGGTTCAATCCG
Organism: Shewanella baltica; assembly: GCF_900456975.1. Lineage (NCBI taxonomy): Bacteria > Pseudomonadati > Pseudomonadota > Gammaproteobacteria > Alteromonadales > Shewanellaceae > Shewanella > Shewanella baltica. The sequence goes on along the minus strand of NZ_UGYM01000002.1, from coordinate 4,108,202 downwards.
GTTTGCTGTTGTCGGATAGGATGTCCGTTGAATAGTAAGAACGATAGGTTTGCATACTATGTTTACACGAACGCTGTTTACACAAACGCTGTTTATACAAAGAGTGACTGAACGAGCACGCAGTGCATGCGATATTTCATTAAAAAGCCCCCATCATCTCCCAAAGGCGCCCTTATTTGCGCCTTTGACGTTTCTATTGGCGAGTCTTTTCACCTTAACCCCTATAGCCGTATCTGCGGCGGACAAGGTCGACGTTATCCCTGTGACGGTCGAGGCCATTAAAGAAACCTCCTTTGCCGATGTCGTCAATGAAGTCGGTAAAATTAACGCCATCGATTCGGCGATACTCAACTTCAACGCCAGCGAAAAAATCAGCGCCATCCATTTTAGTAACGGCGACAAAGTGACGAAAGGCCAAGTGATTGCCGAGCAAGATAACACTAAGGCCAAGGCCGATTTAGACAAGGCTAAGAGCACCTTAGTACTGGCGAAAACTAAGCTTGAGCGTATTGAAGACCTGCTGATCAAAGAGCCTTTCGCACTCGCCAAGCAAGATGTGGATGAGCTGCGGGAAAATGTGAATCTGGCCGATGCCGATTTTCGCCAGAAACAAGCGACCATGAACGACTACTTGATCAAGGCGCCCTTCGACGGTCAGCTAACAAGCTTTAGTCAGTCCATCGGTAGCCAAATTGGCGCAGGTACAGCCTTAGTCACTCTCTATAGTTTAAATCCCGTCGAAGTCCGTTATGCCATTAGCCAGAACGATTTTGGTAAGGCGCAACAAGGCCAGAAGGTGAATGTGACGGTCGAAGCCTATGGCAATAAGGTGTTCAAAGGATTAGTTAACTATGTCGCTCCAGCGGTGGATGAAAGCTCAGGGCGAGTTGAAGTGCACGCTGCCCTCGACAACCCAGAGTTCAAACTAGCGCCCGGCATGTTCGCCAATATTAAGCAGTTCTATAGCCGTGGGATAAAACGCTTATTAGTGCCGCAAAATTCGATTATCGCCAATAACGACGAACGCTTTGTCTGGTTAGTGCGGGGCGATAGCGCCGTAAAACAAGTGGTTAAACTCGCGCAAAACACCAACGACGGTTATGCGGTCGTGACCGAAGGTTTAGCCGAAGGCGATCTCGTGGTTAAGACGGGCATGCAAAACCTCAAGTCCGATAGCAAGATCAAAGTCATTCAGGATAAAAACACGGCCGATAAAGCGGCAGCCTCCAGTTCCAACTCAGGTGCGGGTGCTACTCCAAGTCCTGAACCTAGCACTGAGGGGGCCGAATAATGCGTTTACCCGAAGTTTGTATTCGTCATCCTATCTTCGCCTCCGTACTCAGCATTATGGCTGTGTTACTGGGCTTGATTGCCTTTCAAAAACTCGATATTCAATATTTTCCTGAGCACACCACCCACTCGGCATCTGTGAATGCATCGATTGCAGGGGCGAGCGCCGATTTTATGTCGAGCAATGTGGCCGATAAGTTGATTGCTGCGGCTTCGGGCATAGACAAGGTCGATACTATGTCGACCGACTGTAGCGAGGGGCGCTGCTCGTTAACTATTAAATTCAATGACGATACCAGCGATATCGAATACACCAACTTAATGAATAAGTTGCGCAGCAGCGTCGAAGGGATTAACGATTTTCCCCAGAGCATGATAGATAAGCCAACGGTTACCGACGATACCTCGGCCACCGATTCTGCCAGTAATATCATTACCTTTGTGAACGCGGGCGGCATGGAAAAGCAGGCCATGTACGACTACATTAGCCAGCAGCTAGTGCCGCAGCTCAAGCAAGTGCAAGGCGTTGGCGCTGTGTGGGGGCCCTATGGCGGCTCACAAAAAGCGGTTAGAGTCTGGCTCAACCCCGAGCAGATGAAGGCGCTGAACATTAAGGCCGCCGATGTGGTGGGCACGTTAGGCTCCTACAATGCCAGCTTCACCTCGGGCGCGATTAAAGGTAAATCGCGGGATTTCTCGATTAACCCATTGAATCAAGTTGAAACACTCGAAGATGTGAAGGACTTAGTGATCAAGGTCAGCGAAGGCAAGATCATCCGAGTCGCCGATGTCGCCGATGTGGTGATGGGCGAAGAAAGTCTGTCGCCGAGTATCTTGTCTATTGGCGGCCATAGCGCTATGTCGTTGCAAATTTTACCTTTGAGTAACGCGAATCCTGTGACTGTGGCCTCGAACATTAAGGCCGAAATTGCGCGTATGCAGCAGCATTTGCCCCAAGGGTTAGAAATGACCTTGGCCTACAATCAGGCCGACTTTATTGAGGCTTCCATCGACGAAGGCTTTTCCGCGCTGATTGAGGCGGTGATCTTAGTGTCGCTGATTGTGGTGTTATTTTTGGGTAGCCTGCGGGCGGCATCGATTCCGATTATTACCATTCCCGTATGTGTGATTGGGGTGTTTGCCGTGATGTCGGCCCTCGGTTTTAGCATCAATGTGTTGACCATTCTAGCGATTATTTTGGCCATCGGTCTGGTTGTTGATGATGCTATTGTGGTGGTGGAGAACTGTTATCGCCACATCGAAAACGGTGAAACGCCTTTTAATGCAGCGATTAAAGGCTGTCAGGAAATCATCTTCCCGATCATTGCCATGACCTTAACGCTCGCGGCCGTGTATCTGCCGATAGGATTAATGTCGGGGTTAACCGCCGATCTGTTTAGACAATTCTCCTTCACCTTGGCCGCCGCCGTGATGATCTCTGGGGTGGTGGCGTTGACTTTGTCGCCTATGATGAGCGCCTATCTTATCAATACCACTGAGCAGCAGCCGAAATGGTTTAGCCGAGTCGAGCATGCGCTGCAGCAGTTAAACGATATGTATATCAAAGAGCTGGATAAGTGGTTTACCCGTAAGCGCTTAATGCTAGGCGCGGCAGTGGTGCTTATCGGTCTTGCGGGTATCGCCTACTGGCAGTTGCCGAAAATACTCTTGCCTGCGGAAGATTCAGGTTTTATCGATGTGGCGTCGAATGGCCCAACCGGTGTGGGGCGCCAGTATCATCTGAACCATAATGCTGAGCTTAATGGCGTGATGGATGAGCATCCCGCTGTTGGGGCGAACCTGTCTTACATCGAGGGCGAGCCAGTAAACCATGTGCTGCTTAAACCTTGGGGTGAGCGCAGCGAGGGCATAGATGAGGTGATCAGCGACTTGATGAGCAAATCAAAGGAAAGCGTTTCTGCCTATAACATGTCCTTTAGTATTCGCTCGGCGAATAATCTCAGTATTGCCAATAACCTGCGATTAGAATTGACGACCTTAGATCGTAACAAGGACGAGCTCAATGACACTGCCGCCAAAGTGCAAAAGTTACTCGAGGATTATCCTGGGCTGAACAACGTGGGTAACTCAGTGCTGAGGGATCAGCTGCGCTACGATCTGTCTATCGATCGCAACGCCATCATCCTCTCGGGCGTCAGCTATGGTGATGTGACGAATGCGCTGTCGACCTTCCTTGGCTCAGTTAAGGCGGCGGATTTACATGCCACCGATGGCTTTACTTATCCGATTCAAGTGCAAGTGAACTTAGATAAGCTCAGTGATTTCAAAGTATTGAATAAGCTGTACGTCACTTCAGAATCTGGGCAAGCCCTGCCGTTATCGCAGTTTGTGTCGATTAAGCAGACCACGGCAGAATCGAACATTAAGACCTTTATGGGCCTTGATAGCGCCGAGCTAACGGCGGACGTTATGCCCGGCTATTCCACCGATGAAATCAAAGCTTACTTAGACGAGCAACTGCCAACACTGCTCAACGATGCCCAAGGCTTTAAATACAATGGGGTAGTGAAAGATTTAATGGATTCACAAGCGGGCACTCAGTCGCTATTTTTGCTGGCACTGGTGTTTATCTATTTGATTTTGGCCGCGCAGTTTGAAAGCTTCGTCGATCCTTTGATCATCTTACTGACTGTACCTTTGTGTATTGTTGGCGCGCTGTTGACCTTAACCTTGTTTGGCCAGAGCGTGAACATCTACTCGCAGATAGGGTTATTAACTTTGGTGGGGTTAGTGACCAAACACGGTATCTTGCTGGTGGAGTTTGCGAACAAGCAACAAGACCAAGGTTTGAGTGCGATTGAGGCGGCGCGAAGCAGTGCTAAATCTCGCTTAAGACCGATTCTAATGACGTCTTTAACCATGATTTTAAGTGCCATTCCTTTAGCGCTGGCTTCTGGGCCTGGCTCATTAGGGTTAGCCAACATAGGGTTAGTCTTAGTCGGTGGCCTGTTAGCGGGGACCTTCTTCTCGTTATTTGTAGTGCCTGTGGCCTATGTCGCTATGGCCGAACTCAAAGCTAAGGATGTACTTGCAAGACTGCGCAGCGCCAAAGCTTAGTCGCCTGTTCGTTAGGGTTTATCGAGACTAGATCGACAGCATGGGTTCAACTTGCCCGCAAATACGTTATGATCAAAGCCAATAGCTAAGCGCGTTGGCTTAATTTTTTCGATAACTTAATGATCTTTTTTGTATTTAAGCGAGTGTTTTAGTGGAGTGGATTTGCCTCATCAGCGACGGAGAGCTGGCATTATGAGTTTGTTACAGTGCTTTCACAGGACGCCCCTGTATTTGGCTTGTTCGGCTGGGCTGATGTTTGCCTCTCCGGTCATGGCCTCTTTTTGGGAGTCCTTGTTTCGCAGTGAGTTGCCAGTCGATCAAGTGACGGCGCCGGCGGACAGCCAGCGTTTCGAGTTTGTCGGTGTGTTGCCCGCCAATACGCAATTAGAACTCGTCGGTTATTACGCCTCATCGATTTGTACCCGCAAGGAAATCCGTTTTCCCAGTGGCGATCTTGCCAATCCCTATCGCGCCATACTCGAAGAAACCTCAGTGCTAAGACAAGTCATCAGTAGCGGCAGTGAAGCGAGTGAGTTTTCGCTGCCCTTAGCCTTAAATGGTGGCGGTGATTGCCAGTGGCATCTCGAGGATTTAATGCTCGATGTGACAATACTGCCGAATCATCCGTTGTGGCAGAGAGCTAAAACGCTGCAACGGGATTACCTCGCCAAGTTGCAGGGCACCTCGGTAGATGCGGCTCAGCTTGCCAGCCAAACGGCGTTGCCGACTCAAGTGTCATCCCACGATGATTTTTATTTAAGTCATGAGCTTAATATCGATCCTATTTATGCAGGCAGCGAGGCAGATAACTCACTGCTGGCGACCACGCCGTTATCGTTAGCCCCAGTTTACTATCCGGTTTTTATTCATTATCCAGAGGAAGACAAGCCCTTCGAGGCACGGCTGAAGAGTAGCCTGCAGCGCACTTATAGCCTGTGGGCCAGCCCGTATACTCAAGCGGTTCGGCGCGGTGAGGAGGCGGTAATGCGGGTGAACTTTAATCCACAGATTGCCGAGCATTACGAGGTCGATGTTTGGTATCAGCCCGATACGGTTGAAGTGAAGTATCCCGACGGCACACAATATGCTTATGCCAACAGTGAAGTAAAACTGTATGCCTATGGCAAACCTGAATCACAAATCAAGACCTTAGCTCAAAGTGCCAAGGCCGAAGATAAGCGTTTATTGGCGCGTATCTATGAGTTGGGCCACGCCTTACCTAAGGACGAGGCTAAGGCACAAGAGTATTACCGTGAAGCCGCAGAGGCGGGCGATATTGAAGCCTTGCACTGGATGCTGGATCAAGCCGGTTACGCGGGGCGAATTGATGAAAAAACCTATTGGCTCGGGCGCGCCGCGAGTTTTGGTGACAAAGAGGCAAAGCTTGAGTTAATCCATTTGCCTTTGTCTGGCATCGAACGTGGCCTCGTTAATACGGGTGAGGATAAGGTCAGAGAAACGCAAGCGTGGCAGCAGTTAAATCAATTAGTTGACCAAGGATTGCCAGAGGCAAGCAGCCTTATGGCTTTCTATCAACTGTTACCTTATTCGCCGTATTTTGATGCTAACGCCGCGCTGGAAAATTATCGTCTGAGTGTGAAGGCTAAGCCTGAACTGGCCCATGCGGCGGCCAGCGATTATTACTATTTGGCAGATAATTTTGCTGCGGGTGAGGAATTTTGGCAGATTGCCGCCGAGCGGGATCTTTATGCCGCAGCCGAATTTGCCAATATCTTGTTATCGGAAACCCGTCGGGATGCGGTTAACGCGCGCTACTGGTTAGCAAGAGTGACGACGCTGGGTGCCAAGCAAGGTTTGCAGGCGGATATTTTAGGCAATGCATACTTCCAACTCGCAACCTTATTAGATAAAGGCGAGGGCGGCGCGGTCGATGCGAAAACAGCGTTAACGCTTTATCAGCAGAGCCTTGAAATTGCAGAGCGATTTTCAAATGACTATGAAGCAAAGGCCAAGGACAGAGTGCAAGTGCTTGAAGAGATGCGCTTATAACTTCATGTTTATATAAAAGAGTATTCGTTAGCATTTAGCCAATAAAAATCCCTGCCATGGCAGGGATTTTGCTATTTATTCAGCTGCTTGATTTAAGCCTCTAGTGTTAAGTGGCTAGAGTTAAATAAGCAGATTTAAACGTTCTGGCTTAAACAACGACAGCCAACTAGCGTAAATCAACCTGCAGTGCGACTCCTGAACTCTGGGGTTCACTCTGCACTGTGATGTAATACCAACCCAGGCTTGGTGCATCGACTGTGATACTTTCTTGAGTGTTAGCGGGCGTGACAGACGCTGCATCGAAGTGTTGAGCATTGGCCCACGTTGTCCCCGAAAACAGGCTAACATCACCACTGCCGTGGGCTGAGTTGATACTTAACTGACTCGTACCTTCTGGCACCCAAAGATAGTAATCGCTGCGGCCATCGGTGGTGCAGATGGCTTTGCCTGAACTCAGTTCACCATGACTCAAGGGCGATTGCGTTGCGCAGGCATTAGCGATTAGAGCTGGCGTAGGCGTATTGCTCGCGCCTGTATTGAGGGTGAGTGTGACACCGCTAAACTCAGTGGCAGTGTCCACTGTGATATAACGCCAGCCGCGATTGGCACTAAAACTTAGCGACTCTTGATTACCCACTTGAGTGCTCTTGGCATCGGCATTATCAGCGTCGGCCCACTCGCTGGCATTGAAGTAGAGATTGGCATCCCCAGAGCCGCCCTTAGTGGTGACGGTGAACTGAGTATTATCTTCCTCAACCCAGAAGTAGAAGCTGTTGCGTCCACCACTGATACACTCGTTTTTGCCCAGTGTGAGCTGGCCATAGTCTAAGGTTATTGCACCGCAATTTGCTGGTGGCTCAGGATCCACGCCGCCATCTCTCAGATCGGGATCAACATCAGCGAACAACTCAGTGGTGCTGACTTGCATATCGACGCCGCCAAAATCCCCCGACAAGGTAATGTAATGCCAATATTCGTCAGGGTTTAACTGCACTTTAATGACTTGATAGTTACCGTTGCCGATCCCCGCGCCTTGGTTTTGTTCTGGGCTTGCCCAACTTTTAGAATTGAAATAAATGTCGGCATCACCCCAACCGCCGCCAATCTTGATCCACAGATCTTGGGCCGAGCGATCGGTATTAGTAAAACTGAAACTGGCGCGGCCGAGTTTAGAATCAATACATTCCATCGGCACATTGATTTTAAGGCTGGCCGATTCTGTGTAACGGTAGGCTTCGTTCGTCACTTGGCAAGGCGAGTAATCCTTACTGATAGTGCCCGCAGGACCAGCCCAGTTACCTTCACGGCCACTGGGCTCGGCATCGACATCACTTGGGCCTTTATCGACAATGCCATCGTTAGCCGTGCTCAAGCCGCTGGCGAGCCAACCTTGCCACTCGTTGTCGTAACGTGTGCCAATACCATCCATAAAGGTTTGATATTCCGCGTATTGGTCGTTACGTAGGTAGGCGAGAATCTGTCTTACATCGTCCCTGTGATGCTCAAACATAAAGCGCACCGCCAGATAACCCCAACGGTAGATACGGTCTTGGCCCGATTCATAGTTGTTTTTGAATATGGTCGACAACATAAACTCACCGGTTTCGCCCATGGCAATCGCCGCGGTATTGGCGTCACGGTAAGAAATGTATTCCGCTAGGCCTTCAATCCACCAAATGGTATTGGCCGACGTGCCGCGACTAAAGTCACCAAACAGGTTGTAGCGCCCGTCGAGGTAGTGCACATATTCGTGTTGCAGGTTCCAGACATGGAAATCCGGCGTGCGCCATTCGGCTTCATAGGCGATAAAACGCGCCTGATTTTTGAGTCCGGCGGGCGAGCCTTCAAGGTACATGCCGCCGTTGTCGGTATTGATGCCAAAGATACTGTTCGCTAAGGATTTGTATTCAGACGAGCTGCCAAATATCACTAGCTCTAAATCATCGTTGTTATCTTGCCCTACAGGTTGCATGCCTGTTTCGAGCTTACTGTGGAAATAGCTTTCTTGGCTGGTCAGCACATCACAGGCCCACTTGGCTTGATCTTGATAGAGATCTTGGGCGCGGATCTTAAGGCTGTCGGAGCATTTCCAGTTGAAAGGTAGGGTATCGGCCTCTAGCTGCGCCTTAAAGCCACAGATATTGTAATCGTTACAATGGCTACGATCGTAATAGTCGGCCATTTCTGCCGCCGCGTACCAAAGCACTTTGCTCGGTTCGGTTTTGCTGGTGCTGCTGAGGATGTTTTTAACTAGCTGAGTCACTCGCGGGCGCATGGCATCAATGTAATACAGTCTAGATAACTCTTTGACTGAGTTGACTAACAGATACTCTGCATTGGTGCCTAACAAGTCACGATGTTCGAGTTGGAAGTTATTCAGCGCATCTAAAATGCCTTGGTCACGAGCGAATAGTGCCTGCATGCCATCATTCCACTGGGCGCGGAATAAGGTGGTAAACACTGAGTTGGCTGCGGCGTTCATGGCGAAACTGGCTTGCCAGTTAGCGTCGTAGTCCGTTAGCACTTTTATGGTGACATGATTAAAATCGGCGCCGAGCTCGGCAGAGTCAATCAGGATTAAGGCTTCTTTCAACACGCCAGCATTGTCATCGGAAACAGTCCAAATCGCAGCGTTCGCAAATAAAGCGTTGAGGGCCGATTTTAAGCTGGCCTTAGCGGCGCTGCTGTAAGCGGGTACATCATTTGGGCTGTAAAACTGCACATAGAGGGCAGCGCGGACAAAATAGATATGCGATTCAAGATGCTGAACATCGACCCCAGTGTAGTCCTTGGCTTTAGTGGCAATGGCGTTGGCGACACTGATCACATTGGCCTCGCTAAACAGCGCGGTCGCAGCACTGCCTTTGAGGCTATAGAGCTTACCGACGCACTCGGGTGTCGATTGGCTCAATTGATCCACTAGGGCTTGGCCCGATTTACCGACAAAGTCACTGCAGTCATTGCTCTGCAGTGCGGCGCTGCGACTCTGTAACTTAAGTGGCGGTTGCTCAGATACTTCTCGCTTCTTGCGTGAATGCATCTTAGGCGGTTCTGTCATTGTCTGTTCTGTCATAGTTGGCTCATTCGGGGATGCCATCAATGGCGTCTCCCGCAGTAGCGGTCTATGGGATTCTATTTGGCTAATGGGCGCCGAGGGTGGTCGTGGTGCCGGTTGCGCTTGTGGATTGCTGGGTGTGTTGCTGCCTAATGGGTGACTCGTATGAGTGTCATGGGCGAGAGCGGGAGTCGCAAAAGCTAAGCTAATAGCTGCGAAGAGCAGTGTGTTTTTCATTGTGTATCCGTAGTTATCTAGTCTGCAAAGCAGATCTTCCTTGGGCGTTATTTGATGCGTGGAACCAAAGCTTGCATCAAACCTCATTGGATTATTTGCGTGATAACAATAGCGCGACAAACATCGCAGCTAGCAAATAATGCGTTCAAATGATGGCTGTAAGTTTTTAATATATCTAGTATTTACCTGTAAATTTGTTTGATACATCTTTTCTGTTCAGCTTAGGTTCAGCTTATTGCTCAAAGGACTCGTGCCAGAAGCTGAGTCTGTGGGACTCCACGGCTTAGAAAGGCCAGATTGAATGCCTTATGAAATACCTGATTGAATACCTTGTGGAATAAGAGTGGCTATTTGGCTTGAATTCGCGCTAGCTTAGCCGCATTAAGGTTAGATGCACTTTTCCGCAGTTAGCACTCGACCCCTGAGATGCTAAGCCATCTGTGATGAGGTCGATGCCATTCCCAAAGGAGCTTTTATGTCAGCTTTACCAAGCGAATACACCCATATCCATGTTGAGCAACCCGGGGCGCCCGAGGTGATGCAGCTATCGCGCTCGCCTTTGCCTGTGCCAGCGGCTGGCCAAGTGTTGATCCGCGTGCATGCAGCAGGAGTGAATGGCCCCGATGTCAAACAAAGGGTAGGCGCTTATCCACCACCACCGGGTGCATCACCGATTATTGGGCTTGAAGTCGCGGGTGATATTTGTGCCCTCGGTGAAGGCGTGAGCCAATGGCAAATCGGCGACAAGGTTTGCGCCTTAGTTCCGGGCGGGGGTTATGGCGAGTATGCGCTCACCTATGCTGCCCACTGTTTGCCTATCCCAACGGGCTTTAGTTATGTGCAGGCCGCTGCATTGCCAGAAACCTTCTTCACCGTATGGGGCAATCTGTTTATGCGTGCGGGACTGAAAGCGGGCGAGACTGTGCTGATCCACGGCGGCTCGGGTGGTATCGGCAGTACGGCCATTCAACTTGCCAGCGCCTTAGGTTCAAAAGTCATTGCCACGACGGGGCAAGATGAGAAGCGCGATTATTGCTTGAGCCTTGGCGCCGCTGAAGTCATCAATTATCGCACCCAAAACTTTGTTGAGCCTGTCATGGCACTCACCCAAGATAAGGGCGTGAACGTGGTCTTTGATATCGCTGGTGGCGATTTTATTAACCTCGATTTACAAGCCTTAGCGATGGACGGCCGTATGGTGTCGGTGGCGATGCAGCGTGGCCCTAAGGCCGAGGTCGAGATTTTCCGTCTGATGGCAAAACGTATTATGTGGACAGGGTCGACTTTAAGGCCGCAAAGCGTGGAGGCTAAAGCCGCTATTGCCGCCGAATTATTTGAGAAAGTCTGGCCGCTGTTAAACGCCCATAAAATTGTGCCCAATATTTTTGCGACCTTCCCATTAGGCGAAGCCGCGAAAGCCCATGCGTTGATGGAGTCGGGTGAGCACAGGGGCAAGGTGGTACTGACGGTCATTTAGACTCGGCTGCGATGCATCGTTTAGGTCGCGGCTATTTGAGGCAAGTCTGAGAGCGTTCAGGCAAAAGAGTGGCTGAGTAACGTAGGGGTAAATAGTCGTTTGCGCTACTGTCGTTAAATCGTCATGGTTAAACCTGATGCTTAACCTTGCGGTAACCTCGAACGGCAACTTCGAATCGTAAAGTTTATGCCCATCGAACATAGTCGATATGATTGCTTTTTATTGGGAATAAAACTTGCCGCGTCGATTTTTTAGACTAAAGTCGTTAATGATTAAACTTTTTGGGTACTTTGGCAGAAATTAATACGTAATTAGTGAAAATTTCATGGTATGAGGCATTGATTATCGGAAATATTCTGTAAAAATACCCAGTTGAAAACGTCAGAGACTTTCCGGCGCTATTCGTGGATCAAAGCAAGCGATGCTTCGCTTATTCAGGCTAAAAAACTCATAGTGTATGTGTTGATTTAAGGGTATTAGCATATATGTATAACACAGCAAAGAAACAGGTTTGGTATGGTGAGCTGAGAACATCGAAAGGCAACGCGATTGTCGTCCATGACAACCAGCTGCCCGATGCCTCCCCAGGACGTATCTACCTATACAATTCCGATCGCGATGCGATCATTGAGTATGTGGAAGATATCGTCAAAGTGAACCTATACGACTTAGATGAGGCTGCGTTAAAAGCTGCTGAGGCTAAGTTTAGTGGTGCATGGAAGGCGGCTAGAGCTCAATTCATGAGTAAGCATCAAGCTCGTATTGACCTAAACAACGTGAAGGAAACTGCGCCTGTTCGTAAGGCGAAGCCTGAAGTTGAACCAGAAGTGGAATCCGATGCCGTAGGCGTCGATTTTGACGATGATTGGGTCGATGATTTTGATGATTAACACAGTGTCGGCTTAAGGGCTAACACTGTGAGTGTAAGGAATAAAATAGTGCTTATTTTATTCCTTATCGCTTTATTTCCTTCCGCGAAACCGCGCGTTAACCTCAATTCATCGCTATTTTATCGCGACTCGATTTACCCGTTAATATACCGCTAGTTTATAGCTAATGTTACGCATCGGCATCGAACTGATATCGGCTGATGTGGTGATAAACCTTGCCTGGCACTAACCAAACATCATCACCAAAGCGCTCGCCTTGATTCGGTGAGTCTGGCAGCATCTGCGGTTCTAAACACACGCCATGATGTTGATTTAATACCTGTTGATTGCGGCCCACAGTGCCATCTAAAAAGTTAGCGCAGTAGAGCTGCACGCTCGGTTGATTGGTATAAACCGTCATAGCGCGGCCACTTACTGGACTGCTTAAACAGCCGAAGCGGGCGAGTGAACCGTCGGGGTCATTCATCATATAACAGTGATCATAACCGCGCGTGCTCGCCAATTCTGCGGCATGCAGTTTGTCGCCTAAGCGTATCGGCTGACTCAAGTCGAAAATTGATCCTGTAGTCTCGGCAATCCCAGTGGGAACACTGACATCATTCATGGTGAGATAACGCTTGGCATCGATTTGCATCAAATGTTCGTGATTGGTCTCTGAACCATCGAGGTTGAAATAACTGTGCTGGGTTAAGCTCACGGGACAGGCTTTATCCACCGAGGCTAAGATCTCCACATAGAGATTATTGCCTGCGAGGCGATAATCCAGCTGAACCGTGCAATTACCGGGGAAACCCATGTCGCCGTCTGGACTCATTAAGGTCAAGCGCACACCATCGGGCAGTTGGCCTAAGTGCCAGTTTTTACGGTTAAACCCTTCACGGCCGCCGTGCAAACAGTTAGTCGCTTGGTTGACATCAAGTTGATAATCTTGGCCTTGATAGTGCATTTTGCCGTTAGCGATACGATTCGCAAAGCGGCCAGCAATGGCGCCTAAGTGAGCCGATTGCGTCAGGTAGTCTTCGGCGCTGTCGCAACCAAGGACGATATTGGCACGTTCGCCGTGTTTATCTGGGGTCCACAGAGCGCGGATAATTCCGCCTAAGCTGATGACTTCTAATGCGAGTATGCCATTGTCGATCCTCACCCGTTCGATTTCGCCGCCGCGGGGATCGGTCCAAGGATCCAAAACACTGAAACGTACCATTTAGCTTCCCTCTGTGTTGAATATGCTCACTGCTTATTGTGTTAAATGAGTATGTTAACCCTATTGTTTGCCATCAACACCATAAAGTTCAGCGATGAATTCGTATGTTATCGACGGCCTTGTCACTGTATTGGTTTTCTTTGTTTTAAGCCTGTTCTGGCTAATTGTCTATGCGGCCCGCGCCAGCGCTGGCGGAACATAAATAGACAGTGGCATCAATTGCGGTTTTGTCGAAAAACTCATGTTCAACGGCGGCCACGACAGCATCGGTCAGTTCATGATCAACTAAGGCCACCACGCAGCCGTCGGTCATGCGGATGCCGCCACGCTCGCCAATCACTTGGCTGACAATCTCAACTAAGGTATCAAATTCGGGCAGTGTCACTTCAAAATCATCCCGCAGTGAAGCATGGGATTCCGCCATTAAGCGGCTGAATTTTTGAATGTTATTTTGTTCTAAAGCGCGGGCTGCACTCTGGGTTCTTTGATTTTCTGTGACGACGTGTTTTGCTCTGCGATATAACACTTCATCTAAATCGGCTTTTGCGCTTTCTAATCGACGTAAATCGAGGTGACGCAGCGCATCTAAGCCAAAGTATTCGGCAGCTTGGGCGCATTCGTTGCGACGTTGTTGATTGGTGGCGGCTAAACGTTGTTTCTCAATATGGGCATCTATGATGATAAGGCTTAGGTTTTCTGGGATAGGAATGGCTTCGCTATCGAGATCTAAGCAGTCAATCAGCAGTGCGTGGTCTTGCTCACCCATGGCGCTGCACATTTGATCCATGATGCCACAGGCCGATTCGACATATCTGTGCTCACCACGTTGGGCCAGTTGCGCTACCGCCATTGGCGATAAATGCAATTGGCTGGTATCACTGATGGCAGTGCCGAAGGCGACAACGAGGGCGCCCGATGAGGATAACCCCGCTGCAAGTGGTACATCGCCCACAATGGCTAAGTCTAAACCCTTGGCTAATAAGCCCGTTTGCGCCATAGCCGCAGTAAAACCTTTGAGGTAATTCACCCAGCCATCTTGCGGGTCCATGTCGTTTTCTTGACCGAAGGTCCACTCTTTAATTTGTCCGGGAAAGGCATCGGCAACGGCACGAAACTTAGTGTCGTCACGGCGTTTTACCGCAATAACTGTATGAAAATTAATGGCTGCCGGGAGTACAAAACCGTCGTTGTAATCCGTGTATTCACCGATCAGATTGACGCGCCCAGGGGCTTGATATAAATCGTCGGCTTTAGTGCCAAAGGTTTGGACAAATAACTTTGTGGCGCGCTGCGCAGGGTTTGACATGCTGTAAAAAATTCCAAAAAAGCTGAGCTAATTTCGTTACCGTCATCGATTTATATCACGACTGAGTCGGTGATGTAACTGAGATTTTTTGCTGAAATGGCGATGGGCGGCAATGAGAAAATCGAGACTGTGATAGGAAGTCAAAATAACGTATTCAGTGCGTTATCTAGTCGATTGATTTGTAAAGATTAGTCAGTAGTTAGTTGGATGCCGCACAAACTTGCAGAGGAGGTTACTGCTCGTTTGTGCGGCCTATTATGGCGTGATTTTAATTCAATGCAGCATTAGCAGGCACTTAACTATTGGACTCTGCATTAATTTTAGGATCAGCCACTTGCGCTGTTTCTTCCGCTTGCGCGGCGTTTTTTTCTGAGTCTTGCAACAGCTCGTAAATCACATGATCCACAAAACCGGCACCCGCAGCTTCGTACAGGTTGTAAACACTGTGTACGCCCGATTCGCGAAGTGCTGCAGCATCGTCACTGTACTGCACAATCGCACTGATCTTGCCTTGGTAATTCAGTTTCTTAAGTTGCTCAACCGCAAACATATTTCCCGCGTGGTGCGGCATGGCCAGCAGCACTAATTCAAGATTAGGTGCTCTGTCGAGTTTCTCCCAAAAGTCGGTATCCGCGGCGTCACCTTGCACTACGTTGCGGCCCTTGGCTTTATGTAAATCGACTAAGTCTTGCTTGTGCTCAATGCCGAGGATTTCGCCGTCAAATTGTTCCCTGAGTTCATCGTAGGCGCCGCTACCAATGCGGCCCATACCTAAGATTAAGAAGCGTGGGTTGCCAATGGCTATCGGTCTGTCTTCTGGATGCAATGGGCGTTTTTCAAGCTTGATTAAACGCTGCTGGAATCGTTGATAGATGTTACCTACGGTAGCGTTAAGCGGCGCGGCGAGTAAAAAACTAAAGCTTAATGCTACGGCGATGATCACTAGCCACTCGGGAGGTAACCAGCCTTTATAGGTGGCGACGGCGGCGACAATCAAACCGAATTCACTGAAGTTACCTAGGTTGAACGAGCCCAACATAGAGGTACGTGAACGCAGCTTAAAGCGGGTAAGAATGTAAACAAACAGCAGGATTTTAAGTGGTACTAGCAGCACTAACAGTGCTGCGAGAACGATATCCGATACTGTAGGTAAACCGTTGAGACCAATCGTTAAGAAGAAGGCCACGAGGAAGAGTTCTTTAAAATAGAATAGGGATTTTGCCAGCTCTGAGGACTTTTTGTGGCCCGCCAACAAGATCCCTATGATCAGTGCGCCGAGATCGGGTTTCAGGCCAACAGATTCAAATAACCAAGCGCCAACCACAAGTGCCATCACTAGACCAAACAGGACTAACAGTTCACCGTGGCCGACACGGTCGAAGGCTTTATAAATGAGCGGCTTAGCCAGTGGCAGTAAGAGTAATGCGAAGGCCCATACCGAAGGTACATCGCCCTTAGAAATTGTTAAAAACAGTACGGCGAAGATATCCTGCATAATCAAGATACCAATGGCGACCCGGCCGTAGAGGGATTGGACATCGCCCTTATCTTCTAACACTTTGACCGCAAATACGGTACTGGAGAAGCTTAACGCGAAGGCGATTAACGTCAGTTGCTCAAGGTTAAGGCTCGTGAGTTGGCTTAAACCCAGTAAGCCGAAGAGTTTCAGAATCGGCACAAAAACCACGATTGAGAGAACTAAGTGCACACTCGAACCCGCCCACACTTCGGCCTTGAACAGGCTGCGAATATCGAGTTTTAAACCAATAGCAAACAGCAGCAAAGTCACGCCTAGGCTGGCGAGTTCTTGCAGCAATGGCAGGCTTTCTTTATCTATCCCGAGGACGAATAGTACAAAGCCCGCCACTAAGTAGCCGATGAGCGGTGGCAGTCCTATACGGCTGACGAGCATGCCGCAGATGAGTGTGATAATGAGGATACCGGGTTCCATGATGCTCCAATCTAAAAAGTCCAAAATTATGAGTGATTGTATAAGAAATCTATGACACTGGAACAAAAAAGCGGACTTTTAATGAAAAAAGTCCGCTTTCTATTGGTGTTGCGGCAAATACACTTGCTGGTTAAAACCGGCGCGAGTTAAATCGCTTTAGTGGTCTAAGTCTAAATCGTGACTATTTCACCAGATGATCTAAATGGGCGGCAAAATCTTTAGGACCCATAAAACCAGTCACTCGTAAATCTTCCCTTTGCTCACCTTGTTCGTTAAACATCAACAACGTAGGCAAACCGAGCACATTGTATTTTTCGAGTAAGGCGACATCGACCTTGTCACTCTTAGTCACATCGGCTTGCAGCAGCACGATTTTATTCATGCGGGCTAACACGTCGGCATCCTTAAAGGTGATGGCTTCGAACTCTTTACAGGCAACACACCAATCGGCGTAGAGATCCAGCATCACAGGCTTACCTTGGGCGGCAGCGGCGGCGATTTCTTGCTCAAGATCTTCAATGGATTTAATCCGTTTAAAGCCATGGGCTTCTTCGGTCGTCGCCGCAGTGCCTACGGGATTGTGATTAAAACCCAAGTGGCCCATCACAGCTTGGAATCCGTAGGAGAAACTCGCCAGTAGCGTCAGAGTTAATAGCACTGAACGGACAGTTTGTTTCCAGTTGAAGGGACTGAGTTTGTTCTGATGCATCAAGTAGCCTGTGAAGCTCACGCCCCACAGTGACCAAAGCACATCGGATACCACACCCGTCCAAATGCGACCGAGCATTACGATAGACACAGCGATCAACAGGAAGCCGAAGACAGTCTTGATGATGTCCATCCAAGCGCCCGCTCTAGGTAATAATTTACCGCCTGAGGTGCCGATAATCAGCAGAGGTAAACCCATGCCCATACTCAGCACATACAGAGCTAGGAAGCCTTGGAGTAAGTCGCCGGTTTGCGCCACATAAACGAGCGCACCCGATAGCGGCGCGGTAGTACAAGGTGATGCGACAAGGCCAGAAATCACGCCCATCAAGAATACGCCAACTAAGTTGCCGCCTTTTTGGTTGTTCGATACTGAGTTCATCTTCTCCTGCCAGCTCGATGGCAGTTTTAAATCGTACAGGCCAAACATAGATAAGCTGAGCACAAAGAACAGAATCGCCAGAACCACTAACACGGCGGGATGTTGCAACGCCGCTTGGTATTTCAGTCCTGCCGATGCGACCACTAACCCTAAGATAGAGTAAGTGATTGCCATGCCTTGCACGTAGGCCATAGACAAGGTAAAGGCTTTCGCGGTTGAGAGTTTTTGCCCTTGGCCAACAATAATGCCAGACAAAATCGGGTACATAGGGAACACGCAAGGCGTTAATGCCAGACCGACACCTAGACCAAAGAAGATCACTAAGGTCCAAATCAGGCTGTCGTTTGACAGCATTTGGCTCAGGGTATCTTGCTGAGTAATAGGTTGGGTATTGGCTTTGTCGGCCGTGCTCGGCTCATTGCTGGCTGACTCAGTGCTGGCAGGCTTTGCTGCGGCGGTCGATTCGCTCGCTTCGGCACCTGCGATCAAGCCATCGTTGGCGGCAATCGCTTTTAGCACGACGTCACGTTTGGTCGGTGGATAACACAACTTGCCTTCGGCACAGCCCATAAAAGTGACGGTAAGCGTGGCATTTTCATCTGCCTGTTTTAACGCAACGGGAATATCCACATAGGTGTAATAGACTTCTTGCTCGCCAAAATACTCATCTTCATGGGGCTTGCCCTTGGGCAGCGCCACTGTGCCTAGCTCGGCGCCATTGACAGTAAATTTAAGCTTGTCGCGGTACATGTAGTAACCGTCGGCAATCACCCAATTGAGTTTGACCTGATTACCTTCTTGCTTGAAATCGAAGGCAAATGCTTGATCGACAGGCATCAATTCCGGTTCACTCTTCATGAAGTCGAATTTGTTACCGAAAACCCCTTCACTGTGCGCTAAGGGCGTGAGGAGCAATAAAGACGTGAAAATAAGGCTGAGTAGTTTTTTCATGGCTGAGTGTTGTCTTTTATCCAATCTAAGTAGGCTGGTAGCCCGTGAGTCACAGGCACGGCAATAATTTCGGGTACTTGATAAGGGTGGAGTCTAAGCACAAGTTGTTCTAACTCTGAATATCGACTTTGTAAACATTTAATCTGTAAGCTAAATTCTTGTTCTTCGCAGATTTTCCCTTCCCAAGCATAAATTGAACGTATCGGGGCGGAGATATGAACACAAGCGGCAATACGCGACTCAACTAAAGCCCGAGCCAAGGTATTGGCTTGTACTTCATCGGGGCAGGTAGTGCTAACCATTAAATACTGATGCTGCATGGTATTAGGTATCGTCTCTTAAGAATCTTAAAGTTCGCTTAAGCCAACTGAGTTAGGCTACTTTACGTGTTTTAATGGTCTCATACATTAGCGCGTTAACAAAAGGGTGAGCTAAATATCAGTTGTTAAATCCGTTGCTCAATCAGAGGTTATTAGCCCTTTAGTCTGTCGCAATGCTTAGCCTGACTTGAATTAAGACCGGATAGTCCCCATTTAGTTTACACAGATAGTCAGATAAACCTGAGGTCGGTATGTTTTTCATTATATTTTTACTCTTTGTGCTGATCCCAGTAATAGAGCTGTCGGTGCTGATCCGTGTGGGTGAAGTGCTTGGCACTTGGACTACCATAGGTTTAGTGCTGTTTACCGCCGTGCTCGGGGTCTCCTTGGTTCGCAGCCAAGGTTTAAGCACTTTAATGCAAGTACAGCAAAAACTCGCTCGCGGTGAAGCGCCGGGGCAAGAAATCGTCGAAGGCATGATGTTAGCCATGGCGGGTATTTTACTGGTGATCCCCGGTTTTGTGACCGATGCCATTGGCCTATTATTGCTGACGCCATTCACCCGTCGTCCCATTGCTGCCTTGCTGTTCAAGCGCATGCAGTTGCGGGTTGTGGCGGGGTTACAGGGCGGAATGCACGGTGGCTTTCAAGCGGGCCAAAGTCCCTTTGGGCCTAAACCGCAGGACCCATTTGGCCAAGCGCCGTTTGATGATAGCGTGAAGAAAGACGGTAATGTGTTTGAGGGCGACTTCGAACATAAAGTCGATCCGAGTGATATCAAGCCCGCGAGCCATCAGCTGCCTGATAAAGATCAGAATAAAGAACAAGATAACGCGCAGGATAAAGATCCTAAGCCTTAATCTGTTTTATGGTTTAGCTAATTTGGTTTGCGCGTTTATTCGTTTGAGCTTCTACCCAAACCTCGCTTCAATACCTGCGGCCTTCAGAATCCTCTGAGCTGCGCCGCTGGTGCATTTCATCCACTCGTTATAAAAATTCTACTGAGTTGAGAAAGGCTTCTGCGGTGCGGCGGTTTTGGCCGTTGTCATCATAGCTGGCGGTTAAAATCAGCAGGTGATTATTGTAGGCATAGGCATGCTGCACTAAAGTGCCAAGATCTTTACCCATATCCATACTGATCTCATAACCCCGCTGCCCGCCGTGTTCGATATATCCGCGCGTCAATTTCAGCTCATCTGTTCCCTGCATCTCTTTAAACTTTTTCGCTAGCGTGTTGGTGTCATCGAAGGAAAGCTCGGTAATGTCTTCTTCGTCTATGGTTTCAAACTGGGAGCTGTAGGCGATAACGCTCAATACCAGCGGTTCTTGAGCTTGCTTTTGAGTGGTGATGGTTTCAACGCTGACTTGTCCCGAGTTTTTATGTAGCGCCTTGGGATTAGGTAACATGTGCACTTTTACGGGGACAGAAGTTAATACATGGGATTCGAGGGGTTTGACCGCATACCATTTTTGATACGCCATAAAAACGAGGCCGAGCAGCACAGCTAGCTTGATGAGCTTCATATAACTTCCTTATTTAATAATCACTTCCTTGAGCTTGTCGCTCGCCATCAAGTGTAAATGGCAAGTCAGATAAGCGCAACAGATCGCAATAGCTAGGGGTGGGACATGTATTAGAAATGACCAGCCAGCCACGAGTGACTGACCGGCCGCGCCGGGAAGCGTTTTTGGAACAATTGCGGAGCTAAAAAGTTGAGTGTTATTTGTTAGGTGACTCACCTCCTATCGCTGTCGCTTTAATATTGAATACTAGGCTGTACATCACTGGCAGTACTATGAGTGTTAGCAGTGAAGCAAAACCAAGACCGAAGATAATCGTAATCGCCATTGAACCGAAAAAGGCGTCTGAGATCAGCGGGATCATCCCGAGCATAGTGGTAATCGCCGCCATCATGACGGGGCGTACGCGGCTGACACAGGAATCGACCAAGGCGAAATAAGCGGGTTTACCTTCACTGAGTTCGAGGTTAATTTGATCGACCAAGACGATACCGTTTTTAATCACCATGCCCGACAAACTCAGCAGGCCGAGTAGTGCCATAAAGCTGAAAGGTGCGTCGAATAACAAGAGTCCCGCAGACACACCAATCAAGGCCAAGGGCACAGTAAACCAGATCACTAAGGGCTGACGCACTGAGTTGAACAGGAATACTGTGATTAAAAACATCGCCAGATAACCCATGGGAATCGAGCTGAATACCGCGGTTTGCGCTTCGCCTGCGGTTTCAAATTCACCGCCCCATTCCAAGTGATAACCTGCGGGTAGGCCGATCGCTTCGACCTTGTCTTTTACTTTACGCAGTACAGAGTCGGCGGTTTCATCACTGCCAAGCTTAGGATCGGCCATTACAGCGAGCATACGCATACGATCTCGGCGCATCACCAGCGGGTTTTCCCACTCAGTGTTAAAGCTACTCACCACTTGGGTGGCTGGCACAAAGGTGTTGTGTTCGCTACTCCAAATTTGCAACTTCCATAGGCTGTCGGCCTGCAAACGCTCTTCGGCGGGCGCTCTGGCGACGATGGGTAACAAGTGGCTGGTTTCTCGGTATAAACCAATTTGCTTACCGCTAAAGTTAACCAATAGGGCATTGTCGAGATCTTGCTTACTGATCCCCGTTTCCCGCGCTTGGGCATTTTCCAGTTGCGGACGGATCAAGGGCACTTGGTTGCGCCAGTTGTGGCGTATGCCATCCATGCTCGGTTCGGCGTGGAAAATGGCCTCGGCTTGGGCGCCTAAAGCGCGCAGCACTTCAGGATTGTCGCCGTAGAAGCGTGCCTCAATTTTGGCGGCGGGCGAAGGGCCGTTTTCCATGTTTTTTAAGCGATATTGTGCCTGTGGGAAACGTTGATTTAACAAGGTTTCTAACTCTGGCATATAAGCTTTAACGGCTGCCAAATCTTGCATTTCAACAATCAACTGGGCAAAGGCGGGATAGCCTTTTTCCGGTTGATAAGGCAGGACGAAACGCTGCGAGCCTTGGCCAATAACGGTTGTTAAGTGTTTTAGCCCTACGTCTTTTTGCTCGTTCAGCGAGAGCATTAACTTTTCGATATCAGCGGTAAAGCGTTCGGTCGCTTTAATATCTGTCCCTTCTGGCATCCAGATATCCACAAAGAAAATCGGCGTGTTAGAGGCAGGGAAGAACACATTTTTAATATGACCAAAGCCCACCACAGCGCTGAACAGCATGGCGACAACCAGCAGAATACTCACCAATCTAAAGCGCAGCGCTAGGGTTAAACTTGCGCGATATAAGCTGAAGAACCAGCCCTTGTAGGGGTCTTGGGCTTCTTCATCGCTCGGCGCATCCTTAAATAACAGATGGCAGAAGAACGGCGTTAAGGTGATGGCGGTTATCCAGCTGATAAACAGCGAAATCATCAACACTTGAAATAAAGAACGGCAGAATTCACCGGCGGCATTTTGCGATAAGCCAATGGGCGCAAAGGCAATAATGGCAATGACAGTCGCGCCCAATAGCGGCCACTGGGTTTGAGCCACAATTTGCTTGGCGGCTTCGAGGCGCGTTTTACCACGGCGCAGGCCAATTAAAATACCTTCGGTGACCACAATCGCGTTATCGACCAACATGCCAAGGGCAATAATGAGTGCGCCGAGGGAGATGAGTTGCAGCTCAATCCCCAGCACTTTCATCACGATAAAGGTACCTAGAATCGTCAGCAGTAAGATCAGGCCCATCAACATACCCGAGCGCAGCCCCATAAACAGCAGGAGCACGGTGATCACGATAGCAATGGATTCTAATAAGTTGATTAAGAAGCCGTTAACTGTCTCATCGACCGCCTGACTCTGGTTGTAAACCGTCGCTAAATTCATGCCGATAGGGCGTTGGGATTCAAGCTCTGCTAAACGGTCACTGACCTTTTGTCCAACTTCGACCACGTTCACGCCACTAGAGAAAGAAATCCCCAGTGATAACGCCGCTTCGCCCTTGTTGTGGTAAAGCACATTCGGGGTTTCGTCGTAATCCTTTTCGATATTGGCAATGTCGCCAAGGTAAATCAGCTCAGTGCTACCCGGTGGGCTGACAATCAAGCGCGCCAGATCCTGCACATTGCTAAATTCGCCCGTGGGATGAATGCGGATACGGTTATCGCCAATCACTAAACTGCCCGCGTTGGAGACCACGTTTTGATTGTTCACTAAACCATAGATATAGCTTTGATCTAATCCCAGTGCCGACAGCTTTTGCTGGGAGATTTCAATCACGACTTGCTCGGTGACGCTGCCTGCAACTGAAACTTTTTTCACCCCGGGCACGAGCACGAGTTCACGGCGCAGATAGTCGGCGTAATTGCTTAACTCGCGGTTGCTGTAATCAGGCCCAGAGAGATTAAATAAAATGCCATACACATCGCCAAAGTCGTCCATCACCTGCGGCGCAGTGGTGCCCGGAGGCAAGTTGCCCGCCGTGTCGTTGACCTTACGACGCACTTCATCCCAGACCTGTGGCAGGGTGGTTTTGTCGTAGCTTTCTTTAATCTCGATTTGGATTTGTGACAGGCCCGCACTGTTAATCGAGGTCACATGCTTAATGGCATCGAGTTGCTGGAGGGCATCTTCGAGCGGCAGTGTGACTTCTTCTTCAACTTGTTCAGGTGATGCGCCGGGGTAAGCCGTGATCACTAAAGCTTCTTTAATGGTAAATTCGGGGAATTCTAATTGCCCCAAACCGGTAAAACTCACGCCGCCACCCACGAGTAGCAGCAACACAAACATCCAACTGATGACTTTGTGGCGTATCGAATACTCTGCAATGTTCATCAATTACACTCCACGCTGCCAGCGTAGTGGTTTGACTTTCATGCCTGCGGATAATTGAGACACCCCAGCGCTGACGATAAGATCGCCCTTGTTGATACCCGTTAAAATCTCAACACCTTGGTTACTTACGCGTCCTAGCGTCACCATAGTGGGTTTGACTTCACCCGATTGGGTTTGATAAACCCATACTTGCACTTGGCCATCTTGATTGCGTTTATCGATGGCAGTCACGGGCACTATGCTGGATGCAAGGGCGCTTGGATCTTTAACTAAGGCTAAGGTTAACTTGGCGCTCATCCCCGGAAGTAATTGAATATCTTGAGGTTGAGGCAATGAAAACACTACTTCATAGGCTTGAGTACCTGGGGTGACTTGGGTGGAGTATTCTTTAAATTTGGCGTCGAAACTCTGCTCGGGAAAGGCGCTAAAACGCACTTTAGCTGCAAAGTGAGCTTGATCGGTATATTGCTTCAGCCCCGCTGCCATCGCCTCGGGCACTTGAATGCTCACATCGAGCAAGTTGTTGTTTTGCAGTGTTAACACCCCCTTGATTAGCCTGCACTATTTGGTGGTTATCCACTAAACGTTTAGCAATCGTGCCGCTAAAGGGCGCGGTTAAGCGAGTGTAACTCAGCTGATCGCGTGCTGCCGCAAGGGCGGCCTTGGCCGATTTGAGCTGCGCTTGTGTGCTATCAAACTCAGATTGTGAAATCAGCTTACGATTGAGCAGCTCGGCCTTACGTTTAAAGTCGGCGGCTAACAGTTCGTGCTCTGCCTCACGGGTCATTAAGTTATTTTTGGCATCCCTATCGTCAAGCTGGGCGAGCAGACTACCTTGAGCGACTCTTTGGCCTTCGACTAATGTCAGTTCGGTGAGTTGCCCAGAAATACGGAACGACAATTCGGCGCGGCTATTGGCGGCAACGCGGGCGGGAAAGGTTCTGAAATCTCCAGCTTCTACGTTGAGCACTTCAAACAGTTTAACCGGACGGACAGTGTCCACTTGCACTGAACTTTCCGCTGGCGAACAACCACTGAGCAGGGCTGGAAGCAGCATAGCCAGTGGCAAGAGTCGATATGATTTCATGGTAGCGATTTCCTAGTTAACAAGTTGTCAGCATTTCTGAGCGCGAAGATAACAGCTAAAGTAGTTGCAATAAACGGGATACTTTGGGATTATCAGTCCCACATAATGAGATTGAACTTAAGGCCAAAATGAAGACAGAGGACTTAGCGTTATTCCACCGAATTGCTGAAACCGGTAGTTTGATTGAAGCGGCTGATTTACTTAACTTACCCAAATCGACCGTGAGTCGACGTTTGCAAGCCTTGGAAGATGAGCTGAATATTAAATTGTTCCACCGCCAGAGCCGCTCCATGACGCTCACCTCTGCGGGCAGCCATTTCTACCAGCGCTCGCAAAACATTCTGGCCCAGCTCGATGAAACCCTATTTGAAATGACCAATGATGATGCTGAGATCAGTGGCCATCTGCGCATTCAAATGTTCCCCATCCATAGCATGAAAATCTTGATGCAAGCCATTTTCCGCTTTATGGATATGCACCCAAAACTCACCTTAGAAGTCATCAGTAGCTCAGAATCCGTCGATATGGTGAAACATAATCTCGATGTGGCTTTTGTGGTCGAGCCCGCGTTGGATACCTTAGATTTAGTGGTGCGGCCGATTTTTACCACTGACTTACGTTTTTACGCCAGTCCTAAATATTTAGCGGCGCACGGCACACCTAAAACACCACAACAAATTGAATCGCATAATGTTTCCTTGTTCCGATTATCCAACGGAAAAATTTTCAATGAGTTATGGATAGGATCAGAGCAAGAGGTGAGAGTCAGAGGCAATTTCTGCTCCAACAGTGTCGAAGTGGCAGTTGAGTTTGCGTTGCAAGGGCGCGGTATCGTGTATGCGCCCGTTGAAGTGGTAGAGGAATATGTCCAAAGCGGTGAGTTGGTGACGCTGTTACCTGAAATCCAGCCCCACCAAGGCGAGTGCTTCTTAGCTTATCCATCAAGACGTTATGTGAGTTTAGCCAGCCGACGCTTTATCGACTACATAATGCAAGAGTTAGTGCCAAATGGCGTGCCGACTAACATGAGCGAGCAAGGTACACGTCGCTCCTGCAAAGCCTCTTCAGAAGCGTTTTCAGATGATG
Organism: Shewanella baltica; assembly: GCF_900456975.1. NCBI lineage: Bacteria > Pseudomonadati > Pseudomonadota > Gammaproteobacteria > Alteromonadales > Shewanellaceae > Shewanella > Shewanella baltica. Next base: position 4,082,360 of record NZ_UGYM01000002.1, on the reverse strand, counting down.
TTTTGCCACTTTCTAGGCAAAAAATCGAACTCGTTTCCCTTTAGCTCATGGCGTTAGCGGTTGTGACCTTTGTCGGTTCACAGATCCGCTGCGCCAGCCAGTAACAGGCAATCCCCATCAAAATATTGGTCACAGGCAGCGCCAGCAGCAGGCCTTTCACGTCACCTATGTACGATCCCAAGGCCGCCAACGGTAGCATAAGTAGCACTAAGCGGCACAGGTTGATCACCAGTGAACTCATAGGTCTGTGGTAAGCATTGAGCGACGTTGCGACAATAATCACTATACCTAAAGGTCCGTAGGCGCAGGGCAGCACTAAGATATAAAAACTCAACCACTCGATCACCAGCGGATCGGTACTGAATAAGTGCGCAATAGGCTCAGCTAAAAAGATCAGCGGGATATAGAGTAAGGTTTGGAAAACAAAAATAAATTTTATCGATAATAGCAGGGCTTCTTTCGCTCTTTGTGGCTGTCCTGCCCCTAAGTTCTGCGCGATAAAGGGCATTAAGCTCGACGATAGTGCCATCACTACTATTAACAGCACTGACTCTAAGCGAGTTCCAGCCCCAAAGGCTGCCACTGCGCTGTGGTCGATATGTGCCAACATCGCCATGATAACGGCATTGGCTAATGGATTGATTAAATTCATTAGCGCTGCCGGCTGGGCGATATGGGCTAATTTAGTCCAGTTGGCGCGCATTCTGTCGATGTCAAAGGCCGCCCATTCGAGCATCTTGCGCCTAACAATCAACAAATAGCCCGACAAAGATAAGGCAATCAACCAAGCGAACAGGGTCGCAATCGCGGCGCCTTGGATTTCTAGGCGTGGAAACGGCCCAATACCGAAGATCAATAATGGGTCGAGGATCAGATTGATGACCGCCGCCAATGCCATAATCATCGCGGGCGAGCGAGTATCGCCGGTGGAACGTAAGCCCTGATTACCCACCATCAACAACACCAGCAGCGGCGCACCGACATACCAGTAAATCATATAGTCGTGGATCAGCGGCAAGCTGTCATCGTTTGCTCCGAGTAAGCGAAACAGTGGCTCGATAAAAATGCTACCCAGGGCGGCTAAACTGGCAATCAAGCCAAAGGTCAGTAATAAGGCATCATGCAAGAATACTTTGGCCTTGTGGGCATTACCCGAACCGATAAGCCGACCTAAATTGGTCGAGACTCCAGCGCCAATACCAATGGCGATGCTCGAGATCACTAAGGTCACCGGAAAGGTAAAACTGATGGCGGCTAAGGCTTCGGTGCCCAATTGGCTGATAAAAAAAGTGTCAGCGAGGCTGAAACCTAGAATGGTCATAATGCCAATTAAGTTGGGGAGGCTCATGTTGAGCAGTACACGACCAATTGGCGCTGTTAGCAGCCCGTGTCTGTCTTTCATGGAAAAATAGTGCCTTGTTAGCGAGCGGAGGCGAGATTCTAGCAGGATTGTGCCGACTTGAAAAAACCGACATCAAAAAATTGAAGTTTTTTTTGTAAATGCCCTTGGATCTCGACACTATCAGCCCCATATCTCAGACAGCAAAAGAGCAGACCGACGTGTCTGTTTTTTTAATCACAAATAGGCTCGATTGTAGGGCATCAAATCATTAGGAGAGTTCATAGATGAATATTCGTCCATTACATGACCGCGTAATCGTTAAGCGTCTAGAAGTTGAATCAACATCAGCGGGTGGCATAGTACTGACCGGTAGCGCCGCTGAAAAATCAACTCGCGGTGAAATCCTTGCTGTGGGCAATGGCCGTATTTTAGAAAATGGCACAGTTAAGCCACTGGATGTCAAAGTGGGTGACGTGGTGATCTTCAACGAAGGTTACGGCGTTAAGAAAGAAAAAATCGACGGTCAAGAAGTCTTGATCCTGTCGGAAGCTGACCTGATGGCAGTAGTGGGTTAATCCTCAGCATCAATTCGACATTCCAATTAATCATTAAAAATTTAAAGGATAATCAAGATGGCAGCTAAAGAAGTTGTATTTGGTAATGACGCTCGCGTAAGAATGCTGGCTGGCGTAAACATTCTCGCAAACGCAGTTAAAGTGACCTTAGGCCCTAAAGGCCGTAATGTGGTATTAGACAAGAGCTTCGGCTCACCACTGATCACTAAAGACGGTGTGTCTGTTGCCAAAGAAATCGAGTTAGAAGACAAATTCGAAAACATGGGCGCGCAAATGGTGAAAGAAGTTGCTTCTAAAGCCAACGACGCCGCCGGTGATGGTACTACTACTGCAACTGTACTGGCTCAAGCTATTGTAGTTGAAGGCTTAAAAGCCGTTGCAGCCGGTATGAACCCAATGGATCTGAAGCGCGGTATCGACAAAGCCGTTATCGCTGCTGTTGCTGAATTAAAAGCCTTATCACAACCTTGTGCAGATTCAAAAGCGATTGCCCAAGTTGCGACTATCTCTGCAAACTCTGACGAATCTATCGGCGAAATCATCGCAACTGCGATGGAAAAAGTCGGCAAAGAAGGCGTAATCACAGTTGAAGAAGGCCAAGCGTTAGAAAACGAATTGGACGTAGTAGAAGGTATGCAGTTTGATCGTGGCTACCTATCTCCATACTTCATCAACAAGCCAGAAACCGGCAGTGTTGAGTTAGACCACCCATTCGTACTGTTAGTCGACAAGAAAATCTCTAACATTCGCGAGCTGTTACCTATCCTTGAAGGTCTGGCAAAAACCGGTAAGCCATTGCTTATCGTTGCTGAAGATGTTGAAGGCGAAGCATTAGCAACTTTAGTTGTGAACAATATGCGCGGTATCGTGAAAGTGGCTGCCGTTAAAGCACCTGGCTTTGGCGATCGTCGTAAGGCAATGCTGCAAGACGTAGCAATCCTGACTGGCGGTACTGTTATTGCTGAAGAAATCGGCCTAGAGCTTGAAAAAGCAACCCTGGAAGATTTAGGTACAGCTAAGCGTGTTGTGATCACTAAAGACAACACTACCATCATCGATGGTAACGGCGAGCAAACACAAATTGCTGCTCGTGTAAGCCAAATCAAACAACAAGTTGAAGAATCAACTTCTGACTACGACAAAGAAAAACTGCAAGAGCGTATGGCTAAACTAGCTGGCGGCGTAGCAGTGATTAAAGTTGGCGCAGCGACTGAAGTTGAAATGAAAGAGAAAAAAGCCCGCGTTGAAGATGCTCTGCATGCAACTCGCGCTGCGGTAGAAGAAGGCGTGGTTCCTGGCGGCGGTGTGGCTCTGGTTCGCGTAGCTTCTAAGATCGCTGAAGTTGAAGTATTAAACGAAGACCAAAAACACGGTGTGGTTATCGCACTGCGTGCAATGGAAGCGCCACTGCGTCAAATCGCCACTAACGCGGGTGAAGAAGCGTCAGTTGTTGCTAACACAGTGAAGAACGGCAGCGGTAACTTCGGTTACAACGCTGGTAACGACACTTACGGAGACATGTTAGAAATGGGTATCCTTGACCCAACTAAAGTGACCCGTTGTGCATTGCAATTCGCTGCGTCAATCGCAGGTCTGATGATCACTACAGAAGCTATGGTTGCTGAGATCCCACAAAATGCTAGCCAAGATATGGGCGGTATGGGTGGCATGGGCGGAATGGGCGGAATGGGCGGTATGATGTAATTTTTGCTTTTTTGCTGGTTTAAATCGGTGATTACGGCGTTGCTGCTCGCTCACATACACACAACGTATGCTACGCTCACAGCGCCTTGTACTGAACGTTTTATCCTGCACAAAAACATCTGCGGTCTTTAGCTTAATCGCTTAAACCTAAATTCTTGTAAGAGAAAAATGAAAACCCCGACTCGGGTAACTGAGTCGGGGTTTTGTTTTTGGTCTGGTAATAGTGGTTCAGGTTGTCTCATCATTCTTGATTGCTTCTAAAAGCAAATCAAAGTCGTGGGGCTTCACCCCACACCCGACCAAGGAGGACTGCTCGTCCTATCCTCCTTGGATTCTCCAAGACGCCCCTAGCGAAGTTATATGCATTGGTTAGTGGCTTCGTGCTTATTCGAAAATCGCTAACGCTTCCGATGGTACATCCTGTACCCCGAAAGCTACGCAGACGTCCTGTCTGCGCTACGCGATTTTCTTCAACACCCTTCAGCAACTTCGCAGGGGATGGTGAACTTCTGTGGTCTCGGTGTTGCAGGTTAATTTCTAAAGGACAGAGAGCCACTAGCTCCATCTTTTCAATCTGCTTGTTGCATTTTCTTGTGAGTTTTTTAGGGATTACGTAGCCTCAAACTATTTATTGTCTCCATTAAAGCAACCAACTGTTCAACCACACCTTCATCAAAATCTTCTCGATCCTGCTCCTCATGTGTCCCTTTATTTAAATACTGCCATAGCAATGTCTGCTCAGGTATTCCGAGAATTTGATTAATTGCATCAAGTAAAGGCTGTTTATCAACATGTTCGAATGTGCGTGCACCATTCAGTCTTGCGCGAAGACCGTCGCACAAATTTCGTAGCGAGGGTTGATCTCCGATGCCTGCCAACTTGACACTAATTACGCCTTGGTTACACTGCCCGAGCCATCGCCATATCTTGTTAGCGAGCATTTCTAACGCCTGTCTACATGGTTGAAGAGCCCCACGATGGTCACCTCGGTCAATAGCAGCCCTAGCGTTTATAAGATAGGCTTGTGCAGGCAAATCCCGCAGAACACGCGGATGATGATCCCCAGTGTGATGACGGAACGTGTAAGATAACCACTGGGCACGATCAATATGATTCTGGATGTCTTTGATGAATTCATTGCTGTGGCAGGTCACGATGATCTGCGTATTGGCAAAGCGCTCGCTCTGGAACAATGCCTCCCGAATACCCTGACGATGCTCATGGTCGATAGCATTTATTGCATCATCGAAGATCACTGTAGGTGCCTTGATGTGAGAAGCTTTTGCTAATAGGATGGCCAACCCAAGGCATCTGACATGCCCTTCACTCAGAACCTGAAGAGCATCAACACGAGCTTCTGGAGAGCCTTGGAAGCTCAACTCAATACGACCGTCCCCAGTAACAGGGAGGTGTAGAGCTGCCAGCTTATCTTCTGCTGCATCACGGACATTGAATTCGTTGTACAGCTCCATAGCCAAGTCGTTCAAACCCGCCATCAACGTTCCAGGTAACTCCGAGCGGTAATGCCGTAGCAGACTCAATAATTTATTGTAGGCAACTTGAATTCTTACCTCCGCTGCAATGCGGGTCTCCTCCTCCACAACTGCAGTGATCAGTGCCGTATTTTGTGCTTCAAAAACATCGACGCGTTGACGAGCCTTTGCAATTGCTACACTAGCTTGTTTGCGTCGTTCAGCATGCTCAGCCAATGCGATACGCGCTTCGAAAAGACGATCTCGCTCAGTAATAAGTTGGGCACGTTGCTTAAGATTTTGCTGGATAGCGGTATCAGCCGCCTCTAACTGAAGTGCGTAGTTGACCGCCTGTTGTGATAGCGATACGCCTCCGGCAGTAGGGTTGTACCCGATCTTCCACCATGCAGTATCAGGTTGAAAACCTGGATTTGCCAGATAGCGGAGTAGCTCATGCTCACTATTGACAGTGGCTCCAACACGCTGGGAAAAATTAGCGAAGTACCTGCGCAAGTTATCTGAGGCGACTCGCCTTTGATCAATAGCTGCTTGGTATCGTTGTTTGAGCAGAGTCAGCTCCCGCAGATGTACCAGACCTTGTTCAGCCTTTATAAAAGGATTGGCATGAACGTGTAGTTCCCCAACAATTGTAGTATCGCATGCTGGGCAATGGTCAGGAGAAAGTGCCTGTAGTTCAAGAACTGCGCAGTAGAGGTTTTGGTATGCTGCACCATCTTGCTGTAATGCCAACTTGCCAACAAGCTCCTCAACGAGCTTTTGAGCCTCATCTGCAACACTAAATGCAGCAAGGAGGTCCTGATGCCGTATGCCGTAAAGGGCTGGCGCAGGTTGATTTAATATTTCTATCAAAGTCTGTAATCGACAGGGAACCTCGGCAGAACCCACCGCCTGTTGCAACTGCGCATATGTCAATCCTGTCTGGAAAGCATCTGCGTACTCTCGCTCAACCCGCTCGAATGCTGCGATAGAGGCTGCTTCACCAACAAGTAGTTCGGTGTCATGAGCAATTGCTTGGCGTCTTTGTGTTAGCTCCTGACCTTGAACAGGCTGAATCGAGAGCTGTGTATCAATCGATTCATTAAATTGCCCTACAAACTCATTGAAGTCGTCCATACCGAACAACGCTGCTATTAGCTCGGTTTTCTGGCCTGTAGGTTTTGCAGCAATCCTAGAGAAGGAGTCAATACGGTTTTTCTCAATGAAGCAAAAACGATATGCATCGGCATCCGCTTGAACGACAACTCGCTGACCTTGTGCGTCCAATGCCGCTAACTGAGGAGGTACAAACCGACCTTCATGGATATTGCTTAGGTACTGAGTTGCATCGATCCGTTTTTGTGCCCCCTCATCAACTGCTCCGAGCAGGGCAAACTCGAGCGCCTCGCAAAGACTTGTCTTGCCGCTGCCATTGGGGCCATAAAACAATACTATGCGTCGTGAGAGATCAAAGTCTTCAACATTCCTAAAGCCCCTGAATGGTCCAAGAGAGATATGGCACAATGTCTGCCAGCTCCATCCAGCCCCTACCGCAATGGCGTCCATCTGAGGTTGATCTGGATCTGTCGTGGTGAACCGTTGACGTGCTAGGTCAACCAAATGTACTGACCGTTGACTGCGATGACGGGTAGTTGCACAGACGCTTTCAAAGTTGTCCAGTACGAGCCGAGCAAAGCGGCGAACGTCCTCTGGCGTCTCTCTGTCAGGTTGATGAAGCCATTGAATAAAAAGCTGATAATCGTGTTCTGCTGATGCCATCCGAATCTCCTTTGTAACTGACATTGCTGTGTTCAGGCATAGCCTTTTTGACTTTGAAAGAGTCAGACATCTTCAACTCTATCTCTGCCATTAGTGACGGCTACCGTCCATGGTTTTGACTTTCAGACTGCAAGCTAGGGCCACATTATTACTCGCCTCATGCCTGAGACCATTTGCCACTTTCTGCAAATAAACGGGGCAGGCTAAATTTAATCCCGACTGATTTGTGACATGGAATTCTTGCTTCTACAGAGCATGCCAATTCCAACAAATATTTGTTAAAAGTCTTCTCAGCGTAAAACCAAAGTTACCAGTTTGCGATTAACATAACCTTAGATAAGCTCACAAATGATACAGAACAGCTAAAGGCTATTAGACAGGTGTATAAATCATTTAGTTGAGTAGGATAAGCTTCTTTAGGGTTGGATGGCGATAAATTGTAGAAAGCGAGGACAGGCAAAATGCAGAAAGTGGGGTAGGCATATCGTTTTTTGGCATCTATGTTTCGTTCATACCATTTGATTTAATGTCTCTTTGCGGAACCAATGGTGGAAGATAAGGATCAGTCTTCGACCTTAGTGCTTTGGTCGCTCGCTTTTTCTGCTTTTATCGAAGACGGGATGTGCACATTTTTTAGCAAATAGCAGGCAACACCAAAGCGACAGGAGTTCACCTTCCCCTGCGAAGTTGTCGAAATACGCAGATAAAAATGCCGTGGCGACATCATGGATGATGGCGCAGGCTCGGGGGGACAGGGATGTCCCATCTGAGCCGTTAGGCAATTTTTATTGGAGTATGAGACCAGTAACTAATGCATGTAACTTCGCTAGGGGCGTCTTGCAGCATCCAAGGAGGATAGGACGAGCAGTCCTCCTTGGTCGGGTGTGGGGTGAAGCACCACGATCTTGATTTACTTCGGCTGTTAAGCTGCAAACGAGCAGCAAAATAGTCTGTCAACCTTTGATAAGATCGAAAGCGAGGACAGACACATTTCTTTCTGAGAAAGAAACCGAGGACAGGCATATCTTTTTGGGCAGCCATGTCTCGCTCATGCCATTTCATCTAGTGCCTCTTGGCCGAGACAAAGGGGGAAGATAAGGATCAATTTTCGACCTCTGTGGTATCGTCGCTCTCTTTTTCTGCATTTATTGTTAGTATGCCGCTTTGGCTTTTTAAACTGTTTGTTTGAACCATTAAATTAGATAACAAGGTTACTCGATGTTGAAATGCTTGCTTGTGATATTGCTGATATTTAGTTCGGTGTATGGTTGTAATGCCCCAGATCCAAAAATCGGAGAGGTGAAAATTAAGGATGGGATTTGGCAAGAACGCATTGAGCGGCAACTTAAGTTTGATGACAGCTACGACATTTTCTTGCAGTGGTTACGTAATGAATTTGGTATCGAACCTTTACTCCTTGAATATAAACCAAATAAGCTACCTACTTTTATACAGTTGGAATCCATCGACAGTGATGCAAACTGCCAGTATTTAATCCATACAACACTAAAACTCAATGATGAACGACGTATTAACTCCGCAGGCACGTCAATCACAAGGGTCTGTAGCTATAGCAGTATTGAGCTAACTGGCTTAAGCTCGCATACTGAAAAACAAAAATAATGGGGGATGTCAGGTGAAACGGATATTGTTATTAGCGCTCATTGGCTACGGTGTTTGGCATTATTACGGCAAGGCGGAGTATGAGTCCTACGAGGCTGCACAAGAGCCGATTATCGATAGTCAGGCTATTGATAAAGCGAAGGAGGCTGCGGCGATAATGTCTCATAATTTCAGGTGTGATGGTCGTCAGTATTGCAGCCAAATGACCTCACGTGCAGAGGCGGAGTTTTTCGTTAAATACTGCCCCAATACAAAGATGGATGGCGACCATGATGGTGAGCCATGTGAAAATGATACCCGCTGGTAGTCACCTGCCTTTTATGCCTGAGCAACCATTTAATTAAGCGCGGTTAATCGAATGGCTGAGCTGATGAGCATGGCTATGGGGGAGTTATGTCTGGTTCGTCGACCGCGACTTTTACGCAATTTCGGCCAGCGGCTTTAGCTTGATATAAGGCGCTATCGGCTGCAATCAGTAAGCTTTGGGCGGTCTCTTCACTGTGCCGCAATACTGCACAACCTATACTGATTGTGACGCTAAGTAACTGACCTTGATATTCAATCTTTTCTGCGCTGACGTTTAGCCGCAATCGTTCTGCTATCTGCATGCCGTCTTTTGCATCGGTATGCGGCAATACCACGACAAACTCTTCACCACCATAACGGGCGATGAAATCCGCGGGTCTATATAAACTCTGCTCCAGTTGTTTTGCGACGGCCACTAGGCAGTCGTCCCCAGCCAAATGGCCATGCTGGTCGTTAAAAGCTTTAAAGTGATCGACATCGAGCACTAACAAGCACAGTGGCTCTTTATGCCTTTTCGCATGGTCTATGTGTATTGCTAGCTGAGATTCTAGATAACGGCGGTTAAATAAGCCTGTTAAGGTGTCTTTGACACTCTGCTGGTACAGCGACTCATTCGCCCTTTGGGTTGCGACATACAGTCTGTTGACTTCCCATAGTAAGGCGCAGAGTAAGACCATAGAGGAGACCGAACTGCTAATCCTTGCGGCGTACCAACCTAGACTAAAGCGGGCGCCAGCGAATAAGGTTAACGTGACATCAATCAGGCTGGCCAGCAGCGCCACACTCAGCCATGTATAGAGCACATTGTTGCTGCGGGCGCGCCGTATCATACAGAGTAAAGCCACTGCGTTTAGTCCCCATACGAGTAAGGCATAAGGGCTGTGTAATAACTGTTTATAGCTATTTTTAGCGATCAGGATTGGTAACCAGTGGCTACCCCATGTTGCAAACAAAGCCAGTGCTAAACTGCACAACACTGGGATTAATACAAAACCCCACAGCCAATATTTCAGTTGCATCGGTGCAACTTGCTGTGTTGTTAACTTCTGTTGAGCCATCAAAGCCAGCAGGATTAAGGTTGGAAACGATGCATGCCAGAAGACCCAGATCCAAACTGCACTTTGTGCTCCGGCATTGAGTAACCCCTTGGGGGCAAAGACTCCTGGAAACACTAAAAGCTGAACTGTGACTAAGGGGATAAGAAACAAATACGCACTGGCGACAAAACCTGCGAAAACTTGCCTATTACTGGCAAACTGTGACAGCAATAAATACGCTGTGATACTTTCGAGTAGCACTACTGTGGTGCCGTACACAGGTAAAAATGGGGCAATATCAGGTAAAGGTATTGAAATAAAAGGAGAGATCACAAGAGCTGATGTTAGCAGTAAGAGGGCGACAATCACCGCCGCATGTTTATGGGGGCGCTGCGATAAAAAAGGATAAATGTCTGGCACAACCACTCACTGCTTTATAATATTTATTTCTTGTCACTATAGAAAGTTATCGGCGTTTTGACCAGAGTAAACGCAGTGAAGCTGGGTCTATAAGCCTGTTTTTTGATTCTTTAACAAGGTTGTAAAAATGACCATGGCCGTATCTTTTACTGATGAGGGCACGTTATTCGTCATTATAGGAAAGGGCCTGTTGATAATAACAGCCCTAAACTTTTCAATTAATGAGGGATGAGAACCTTTTAAATCCGAGGGTCGCTTGCTTTACTATCGACTTGGCCGATAACGGTAATATCGCTTAGGCTCGATAGTGTCCCCCATTGCTGAATTGTCATCATGCCCTTTATTTCTTTTGCGTTAAAACTAAGGCGCAGTCCATCTTTTTTATATTCACTGGGCAGATTTTGTGGCAAGAGTTTTTGGCTGCTATCGGTAATTATGCCCCAAAAACCGCCTTCTAAATTCATATACCTAACCGTTCCTTGATACATAACTATCCCTTTTTTTATTGAAATACTGGGTTGAGCATCTACGACATTAGTCTCTGTTGTCTGGCCCAAGGGCGCAACAGGCACACTGGAGTCTGTTACTGGCTGCTCCGAGGGGGGCTGCGGCTGGGATTTATCATTACACCCCACGACAAACAGCGTAATAAGTAAGGATAAAAAGATGGCTGTAAAGGTGCGCATGCATAATTCCTTTTTGTATCAATGCAGAGTCACTACACTGTATCAGAATATTTCTGGCTTGGGCGACTCAGATCTCATGTACTCGCCTTACAATGGAGTTGCGTACTCTAAATGTTATGCTGCGAGTAAAGATATTAGGTTGGTTTGAGGATGAGGGCTTGAAATAGTGACGGAGAGTATATGTGGTTGAGTGCGTGGGAAGGGGCTGGCGAGGCAGTCACCCTTTCCACTAAAATAGCTACAAACTTGAAAAGTCTGCGCTTATTTTTGTAGCTGGGCTTTTGCGGCTTCTACTTTTGAGAAATCCAAACCGAGTTCAAGCACGGCTTCTTTGATCAAGGCCGGTTTCTGCATCACTAGCCCCAGCAGTTGTTGTAATTTTTCGGCTGGGATGCCTAATTGACCGAGCGTACCCATCGCCATTAATGGATTTTCGGTTAATGTTTGAAACAGTTCTTGGATTTTAGCGTCACTGACGTTGTGTTCTTTTAAGATGGCAATAATGGGATTCATTGCATTACCTTGTTGATATGAAAGTTAAACAGGTGCCGATTTTATCACAATTCTGCCAGAGTGGTTGCCCCACACATGGGTACTCGTTGGATTTTGCCACGCCTTGCCTATGCCATTAAGCGCATTAGATTTTATCCCCAATAAGCTTTACTCTGGTGACGTATTCCCCCAAATCTGCCGATAAAAACCTGAGCGACTGTCGTGCATTGTGCATCTTGAGCCGTTGCATTGGATGTTGGGGCTCTAGATATTTTGGCCGTGGATATTTGTTGCATTAGATAGTGCGGAGCTGCGCCATGCCGCTTTTATCATCCCTTAAAAATAGAAAGGAACTGTGGTTATGCTTGATGTTGTCGCGAACCAAGACAAAAGTATTGTGGTTAAACAGTTGCGATATGGGCGTGATAATGAGGTGCTAGTCGTCGATGAGTGGCAACTGCATCCTGCTGAACACTGGGCGATTTTCGCGACCGACAGTTATTGTGGTTCCTTGCTCGGGCGAATATTAACCGGTGATATTCAGCCCGATGAAGGGACGATTGCTGGCCTGCCGCAACGTATCGGCTGGGTGTCACTTGGCTTGCAACAAGCATTGCTGGAGCGCGAGTTAGAAAAAGACGAGTTGGATTACGGTTCGAGTGTCGAATCCTTAGTGTTGGAATGCTGCCAAGATGCCGCACAACTCGCGCCACTATTACAAAAGGTTGGGCTTGAGCCGCTGCGCCTGCGTGGTTTTCGGCAGTTATCTACGGGCGAAACGCGCCGAGTCATGTTGGCGCGTGCGCTGGCAATATTACCGCAATTGCTGATCTTAGATGACCCTTATGCTGGGCTCGATGTTGAACATCAGGCGAGCTTATCTGAGCTGCTGAGTGAAGTGGCTGAGCATACTCAGTTGCTGATCATCACTTCGCGCCAAGAAGAATTGCCGCCGTGTATCAGCCATGTGGCGCTGTTTAATGGCGAGATGCTCAAATCGGGGCAGAGTGTGCACAAACTCAGCCCGTCGATGTCGATTGAGCAATGGCACAATCATCCTGTGATGGCGCAGTTGAATGCGTTATCGGCGCAGCGTAGTGATGAACTCTTGGCCTTGATGGAGCGGCAAAGACACAACGCAGAGGCGTTTGATCCTCTGGTCGAGATTAAAAATGGCAAAGTGGAATATGTCAGTGGGCTGATTTTCAGTGGCGTGAATTGGCGCATCGAGGCGGGGCAACATTGGCAAGTTCGCGGCCCAAATGGCTGCGGCAAAAGCACTTTGCTAGGGCTGATTTTAGGCGACCATCCCCAATGCTATAGCAATGACATCACGCTCTTTGGCCGACCTCGCGGAAGCGGCGAGAGTATTTGGCAGATTAAACAACGGATTGGCATAGTATCGTCGGCGCTGCACTTACAGTATCGCGTCAGTTGCTCGGCATTAGATGTGCTGCTTTCAGGCTTTTTTGACTCTATTGGTCTATACCAGAAACCCACTAAACCTCAGCTAGATTTGGCGAAGGAATGGTTGGCTATTTTGCACATGACGGGGCTGGCGAGCACGAGCTTTAAGAAGCTCGATTATGGTCAGCAGCGATTATTGCTAATAGGTCGCGCCCTGATTAAACAGCCACTGTTGCTGATTTTAGATGAGCCGTATCAGGGCTTAGATTTTATCAATCGCACCTTAGTGATGCGGGCGTTGGAGATGATAGCCGAGCATCATCTGAGCCAATTGCTTTACGTGTCGCACCATAGGGAAGATGCGCTGCCCGCTATCCATCATTTCGTGGATTTTATTAAGCAGGGCGACGGTTATTCGGTGCAGGTGAGTGATAGCGAGTCCAAGGATTGAGCCCGTCTTAGCAAGCAAGCATCAGCAACCGCTGGCGAGTCACGGCTACTTAGCTGTTTGCTGAGCTTGTAATGTATATCGGTGTTGGAAGTGTTGTTATGCAAAGCTGGGATGGAAAGCCTAAGGCTTGCCATCCCATTGAGCTTTTATTACAAGCTATCTATCACCAGCTATCTGCCACCAGATCTATCTATCACAAGCTTACTATTTCACTCGATGTAACCCGTACAGCACACCCTTTGTAACAATTCCTCGGTGTTCAAAGGCATTTTAAGGGCTGCCTCATTTGGCTTGAGTTGATATCGTATAGCCCATGTTTAGCGTCAGTCTAAAGCGCTACTGCTGTTGTGTGCATCTATCTAAAAATAATAAAGGAATCTCCACTATGCCTCATTGGCTCAGGGCAACTGCCATCCTGTGGGCTGGCTGCTCGGCGCTTGCCGTTGCTGCGCCCAGCACCTCCGAACCTTCACACTTTGATCCACAAACCTTATTTGCGCCGCTGTCGTTACCCTATCCCGCGACAGCGCTACGTAATGGCGCGGGTAAACCGAGCAGCATGTTTTGGCAGAATCGCGTTGATTACAGTTTGCACGCCACTATCGATACGCAAAACGATAAGTTAAGCAGCAAAGAAGTCATCACTTACACCAATAACAGTCCAGATGCCTTACCAACGCTGTGGGTGCAGTTAGATCAAAACATGTACCGCAAGGACTCCCGCAGTACTGTGGCGTCCGAATGGCGTCGTGGTCAATTTACCGATGGATATCAATTCGATAAGGTCACAGTGTTGATTGGCGGTAAACGCTATGATGCTAAATTCTTAATCGATGATACCCGTATGCGGGTGGACTTGGCCGAGCCTCTAGCGGCGAACGGCGGCAAGCTACAACTGCAAATCGATTATAGCTATCAAGTTCCCGGCACTTGGGGCGGCCGTACTTCAGTCACGCCGTCGACTAATGGCAAGATTTTTGAAATCGCCCAGTGGTTTCCACGCATGGCGGTATATGACGATCTCCATGGCTGGAACAACAATCCCTACATAGGCTCTGAGTTTTACTTGGAATACGGCACCATAGATTACACGGTCACAGTGCCGGGTAACTATTGGGTGGTGGGTTCTGGCGAGTTAGTGAATCCTAAAGATGTGCTAACCAAAACCGAGCAGCAGAGATTCGCCGCGGCCAAGCAAAGCGATAAAACTGTGTATATCCGCACCTTAGAAGATCTTACCAAAACCGACAGTCGACCTAGCGCGAGCAAAACCTTAGATTGGCATTTCCGTATGGAGCACACCCGCGATGTGGCCTTTGCGGCATCGCCCGCGTTTGTAATTGATGCGGCGCGGATTAATCTACCCAATGGCAAAACGTCGCTGGCGATGTCCGCCTATCCCGCCGAAGGTGTGGGCTCGAATAAGTGGGATCGCGCCACTGAGTATGTGAAAGCCAATATCGAGCATTTTTCCCAATGGTATCCCTATCCTTGGCCTGCAGCGGTCAACCTCGGCGGTCAGGGCGCTGGCATGGAATATCCCGGCATAGTGTTTGATGGCATGGACGATAAGGACGATCTGCTGTTTTGGATCACCGCCCATGAACTCGGCCACAACTGGTTCCCTATGATTGTGGGCTCAGACGAGCGTCGCCACGCCTTTATGGACGAAGGGTTTAATACCTTTATCGATGTGTATGCCTCGGATGCTTTCAATCAAGGCGAGTTTGCACCTAAACGCGACAGCGAATATGCGCCTAAGGGCGGCAATCCTGTGGATGAAATCTTGTCTGTGTTGGCCGATGCAGAAGCGCCAACTCTGATGGCACCCTCGGAAGCGGTTGCTGAAACCTATCGCCATTCAGTTAGTTACTTTAAAGGTGCCTTAGGACTGGTCTTGCTGCGTGAGCAGATTTTAGGGCCTGATAGATTCGATCCCGCCTTTAAAGAATACATTGCTACTTGGGCGTTTAAGCATCCTACGCCATCGGACTTTTTCCGCTTTATGGAAAGCGCCGCTGGTGAAGATCTCGCATGGTGGTGGCGTGGCTGGTATCTCAATAATTGGCAGTTGGATATGGCGGTTACTGGCGTAAAAGCTGTGGATGATAAACATGGAAAAGGCACTGCTATCAGTTTGACCAGTAAACAAAAGTTGGTCATGCCTGCCACGCTGAGTTTGCAATATGTTGATGGAACGAGTGAAGATTTTCGTATTCCGGTTGAAACCTGGATGCACCGTGTTTCGCCAACGATTGTCTTACCCGTGACTAAACCTGTGAAGATGGCGACACTGGATCCCGAGCATAAATTACCCGACGCCGACCGCAGCAATAATAGCCTGATCTTGTAATCGGCTTTAGTGTTGAAAATACCGAAAGCGCCCTAGTGGCGCTTTTTTTATAGGCTTTTTGTGACGGGTTTTATGGCTGGGTTTTTATAACGGAATTTTTATTTGAATAATAGCTATAACAATGACTTAATCCATTTAATGCACAAGCAGTTGCTTGGGTTTGCACTCCGCTTAAGGCGTTGAATTAGCCATGCTTGATATAACTAACTGTGAGCTGTGTTGCAGTTTGTTATGCCACTGGCGTGAATAATAGTTTCTGGCCTAGGCCAGAAACTCGATGATTATTGTGGTTCATCAACTGAACTTAGCCATCAAGCTTGCGAATCGTTTATATCCATTTACTGCGTTGGCTAAGTGAGCCCGAGTTTCACTATGTGTGCATAAACGTGCACTAAGATCTAAAACACTATTTCAATAGATAAAGACTATTTAAAAATTAGTTAAAGATATAAACATTATGCCAAGACCCAAAAAATGCCGTCAATTATCGAGCTGTGTGCCCTGTAGCCTATTTAAGCCTAATGGGATCCCTGCGGTTGAATTAACCCATATTCAATTAGAAGCCGATGAGTTTGAGGCCCTCGAACTGGGTGATGTGAAAAGATTAAGCCAGATCGAAGCCGCAGCCTTGATGGGGATCTCTCGGCAAACCTTTGGTTACCTTCTCGCCAATGCCCGTAAAAAGGTGGCGACGGCCATTACTCAAGGTCAAGCCTTGAGACTGCCAACCCAAACAGACAAGGATTTATCATGATTATTGCCATGCCGATGAGCCGCGAACGCCTCGCCAGTCACTTTACTAAAGCCCTACAGATTGGTTTTTATAACGAACAGCTTCAGCTGATCAAGCTGGTCGATAACCCGGCAATTGAAGGTGACTGTAGTGCTAAAAAAGCCTTACTAGAGCTGATTATTCAACAGGGTACCAATATTGTACTTGTACAGAATATCGGTGAGCGCATGTTGGGAAAGTTGCTCGATGCGGGGATTAGCGTGAGTAAAGGCAGTGCCAGTCAAACAGTGGCGACTTTACTTGCACAAACAGCGGATTTGAATCTTAGGTTGACTGATGCATCCCAAGGTCGCGCTTCACTCAAACATGCCGCCAAGGGCGGATGTTGTCATTCTACAGGTGACGGCTGTGGTTGCAGCGGTAAAGCTAAAGCAGCACCTGGCTCAACACGTCTTATAAGCACGCCAGTAGTACAGGTTAAGCTCGATAAGTCAGTGCATTACGCTGGGTTTAGGCCGCTGGTAAACAAATAATATCATCGTTTAATTTGGATTATTCCGTCACGATTAAACCATAGGGGCGGGCAAGCGCCCCTCGAATATCCGCTAACGAAAACACCTTGGAAAAACGTCCAAAGGTTTTGCCATAAAACACACATTCCACCACAGGCAAGGCAAATACATTGCGGCTCGCCGCTATCTCACCTTGGGCTTGGCAATCAATATAGGCCATCCGCATCTGCGGGAACGCTTGCGCTAACATCTCAGCAATTCTTGGTTTGAGCGTTTGACACACACCGCAGTCCGGCGCGCCAAATAACAACAGCACCGCCGCATGCTCAGTTAACATGGACTCCAGTATCTCAGGTGAATCAATTTGCGTAATGATATCGGTGTACATGCGTTGCCATTTAGAAGTTGTTATGGGTATGAATTAATGGGTGTCGTATCGCTAACTGCACCACTGGCGCTCGCAGGGAATGCCATCATCGTCACCATCCATTTGAGTATTGGGGCAATGTTGGATATAGAAAGTCGCTTCAGTACAGGAACTCATGTGGCTGCAATGGGTTTTACCCGCTTCACATTGGAATCTTGGCGTTGCAGGTGTTTGAGTTATCACTTTAGTTTCATACATGGGCATTCTCTGAATGTCCTCATTAGTGAGGACTGGTACTTCATCGATTGCAGGAGCTTCATTGAACTCTTGGTATTGTTTAAAGCCAAAGATAACTATGGTCACGATTATTAGCAGCGGGATTATTGTATTAAATGAAGATTTTCGTGGGCTATGGTAATGGGCTTTGTTTTTGTTATTGAAGTTGAAGTTTTCATTGCGTGATTGGACATGAGAGTGGGAGCGCGGTGTAGCACTCGCTGCAATAACAGCGACGCCTTCAATCGAGGCGATAACCGCTTTTCTTTTGCCGTCATTTTGCACTTCAGTTTGAAACAGAATGCTGTCGCCCACTATGGGTTTTCTCGCCATCTTTTTCAGCACTGAAATGTGAATAAACACATCTTGGGCGGCGTTTTTTTCAGGCTGAATAAAGCCAAATCCCTTTTCATCGTTCCAGCGTACCAGCACGCCTCTATCCATGAGCATTTTCTATGTCCTTAATTTAACGGTTTAATATTTTAGTTATTGAATATCAACACTTACTTGAGTCGATCCGATTTATCCCCTTTGAGGAGTAAACCGTCCTTAGGTTGACTGGTCGATTATCCAGTGTTGGCTGCTAAGTTACTCAAGCATAGGAAGTTTTGCAATTTTTTATCCTGAATTTGCTTATGTGTGAGTCATTCGCTTTGAGCGTATGGAGTAGGGGATATGTGAGCATATAGCAGAAACGGTTGGCATTTTTCTAAATTCAATACAAACAATTGCTTGTGTTTATTTTGAACATAAAGAGCAAAAAGTGTGCAATGAGAACTTGCAATCTTACTGTGTGCTGCATAGTATTTGCTGTGTGGTGCACAGTGTGTGTGACACAGTGTTCAGGATAGGAATTCGACTATGACAAGTTCACAGCTAGTCAAAATGCGACTCGAGTTGCGCCGTGGGGTATTAGTGTTGGCGGTACTGGGATTATTAAAACAACCCCACTACGGTTATTCGCTCCGCAAACAGTTGCAGGAAGGCGGTATCGATATTGACGAGGGGACTCTGTATCCCTTAGTGCGCCGCCTAGCCGATCAAGGATTGTTGGATAGTGAGTGGCGACAGGCCGAAGGGCGTGAGCGTCGTTATTACCAATTGTCGTCATTGGGGGCTGAGTTACTCAGTCAACTTACCGATGAATGGCAGCAACTTAATGGCGCCTTGGCTTTTTTGCTGGAGCAAAGCGCTGACACTAATGGCTCTGATATTAACTGCTCAGACGAGAGCGCAGAGGAGATTTGATATGGAATTAGTCGATCGCTATATCGCCGCGGTGCAGCGTGAATTGCCCGAGAACAAACGTCAGGAAATTGGTCGTGAATTAAAAGCCAATATCTGCGACCAATTGGATGCCTTATCTGAACAAGGTGAATTGACCGAATCGCAAATTGCCGATGTATTAAAGCAAATGGGTCATCCCTGTAAGGTCGCGCAGCAATTTGTACCGGCAGTGCCTATTATTGCCTCTGAGGATATTCCGCTTTTTAAACATACACTTTTCATGGTGCTTGGTGTTTTATTTGTGCTGCAGGTGGTAGGCGGCACGACGCAATGGCTGGGCTCGGCAGAGGGAAATCTATTCGGATTTATCCATCATATTGCCAAAGGTTTTATCGGCGATGCTTGTCTTGCGTTTACTGCAATTGGCTTGTCTTTTTGGAGCTTTTCGGCTCAAGGAAAACCGCTATCTGGCAGTAATTGTCAAAAATGGCAGCCGCAGAATTTGCCAAAGGTCGGCCCCGGTTGGCAGCATATTAGTTTAAGCGATGTGTTTGCCGATCTGGCGACGTATCTCTTCCTCTTGCTCGTGATCTGGTGTTCTGTGTGGATGAGTAGCGAGCAATTAGCTACACGTACCGTGATTTTTAGCGCCAATACTCAGCAATTACTGCAATGGTTTAGCCCTATTATTTTGCTGTCTATGGGCAATAGTCTCTGGCAACTACGCCGCAGAGTGTGGACCAATGAATTGTTACTGGTGAATATGGGGATCAATCTTGCTTATGCCTCGTTCTTAGTCTTTCTGGCATTTAGTTCGCCACTATTACAAACCCAAGTACAGAACCAAGGACCTGAATTGCAGGGGATATTTACGTTACTGCAGCTAGATAAATGGCTCAGTTATAGTCTAGTGATTGCCGCTATGTTCCCTGGGTATGAGGTGATTCGTGATGGATTACGTTGGCGTAAACTCGCCAGCCAGTAAGGCTTAACCTAGGCTTTGCAGGTGAGTCTTATTGGTTTTTTTCATCGAATACATGGCCTGATCAGCATGATTGATCAGGCTTTTTGCATCTGTGCCGTTTTCTGGATAAATCGCCAAACCGACGCTGACACCGATATGGATTTGATGACCATTGATAGTGTAAGGCGCGCAAATAGCTTGGCTTATCTGAGGGATCAGTTGGCCGATTCTGTGTGTATTGGCAAGGTGTTCTAGCAGGATCACAAACTCATCGCCTCCGAGGCGAGTGATGGTATCCATTTGGCGAATCCCAGATGAAAGCCGTTTCGCGACTTCCTGTAATAGTTTATCTCCCACATCGTGACCAAACTGGTCATTCACTGGCTTAAAGTTATCTAAGTCTAAGAAAAGGATTGCAAAAATATCATCAGACCTTTGAGCGTGCACTATGGCTTGTTCAAGTTTAGTGTGGAATAACACACGATTAGGCAGGTTAGTCAGGGCGTCGTGATGGGCGATATGACGCAGATATTCCTCCTCTGCCTTACGTTCGGCAATGTCGGTAATCACAATGACAAAATGAGTCAGGCGGTCATGCTCATTGCGCACTGTATTGATGCGCACACTGAGCGGCAGTAAGTCGCCCGATTTAACTTGTTTGAGTAATTCCCCCTGCCATTGCTCGCCCTGTTGAAGCAGATTTAGCATGGCTTGGCGGGCGTCATCACTATTGTGCCCGTCATTGAGGAAGTGGTTGGCATCGCCGTGCAAATCCTGCTGGGTAAAGCCAGTAATATGAGTAAAGGCTTGATTGATAGAAATAATACTCAGCAGGGGATCGGTGATCATTATGCCGTCGGTGCTGGCATTAAACACGGTTGCCGCGAGCCTGAGTTTATCTTCGGCCTGTTTACTGGCGGTGAGATCCATAAAGTAGGCCACGCCTTCACATTTGCTGCCATTTAAAAAACTGGCCGCTAGCATCACAGGCACTAAGGCACCACTCTTGCTAATAAGTTGTTTTTCATATTGTTGGCAGTGACCAAACTGTTCTAACTCTGCAATCGCAATGGCATCTCGTGTTTCATATTCTGGTGGGGTAATTGAGCGCCAGTTGATTAAGCCTGAGGTCAAATCCGCGCGGTCAAAATTGAGCATATTGAGGAAATGATCATTGGCATCATGGAGGGTGCCATCGAGCTGCCAAGAAATAATCCCTATGGTGTCGGAGTTTTTCAGGCTAGTGAAGCGAGATTCACTGATCAGTAACTGCCGTTCAGACTTGGCGATGTTACGAATGATCTGCCGACTGGCGAAGATCCCAATACTGATAAACAGCAGTAGGGCGCCAAGGCTAATCAACCAGGTCATTTGCTTGACCCAGCGCGCGCCTTCACTGAGCACAGCGGAAAATTCAATTTCTAGGCTGAGTAATTCTTCATTTACATCAATCAATTGCTGGCGGTATTGCGCGAGGACTTCGGGTCTCCCACCCAGTTGATTGATTTCAATACGCATATTCTCGGCGAGTTGCATTACAAACTCGAAGCGTTGATCGGCTAAGCCCCACAGCTGAATCGCTTGCCGCATATAGGAATTGGATTGAAAGTGACGGAAGAACCAGATCAGTGAGTCGGTATCGCGTTCGTCATTGAGGCCCTGAATAAAACCCAGTTTGGCGGCTTGTTCATCAATGGGTGTGGCGAGTAGGGCTTGTCTAGCTCGATGATCGCCTTCCATGACGCTCGTCGCTGCACGATAACGCTGAAAGTCCACATCATTTTGGGTGTGTGAATAGTGGGTGAGATAAAGTACCGCATCTTTTTGCGCCTTGGCCCACAAGCCTTCACCGCGGACATAGGTGCGTACACCATCAAATATATTGCCTTGAATATACACAAGTGCGACGAGGGCGATGCAGATCCCGATAAACATGCTGATGATCAACAGAACCTTAGCAACGGTTGAGCGAGTTCGTTGCCGTAAAATAGCTAATGTGCGCGCGAACTGAGTCCCCATCCTTACGCTCCACAACCAATACAGTGGCGCCACTCTAGAGTGGGCAGCTTAGGGAGAAGGAGTGAATCAATTTGCCTGCTATTTTTGAAGGTTATTTTGTTGTTCATCTGTTCCTTAGATTGATTGTTCCACATGCTAAATCAAAGTACCGCTTGGTTGCGGGTCAGCCTCTTCGTTGGGCAATGCACTGTCAGTTAATTAATGTATTGCCAATTAAGTAATGTACTGTCAGTTAAGCCATATATGTCAGCGACATACTTTAGATAACACTAAAACGCTTTGAAATTAAGTCAATGAAATAATTTAAAAAAGATTGGCGATACTGATTGCGTTATTGTGGGGTATCGCCATTATTTATTACATCATTAAGCGATTTTCGCGCCTGCTGTTTATAGGTTTCAAATATGCCTTCTTGTTTCATCTGTTTTAGCTCCCGAGCAAGATTTACGGCGAGTGCCGCGTGACGTTTATTCAGGTAACCATAGCTAGTGAGTTCTTCTAGGGTGGCAATCGCGATGATCTCGCTACCTTGAAATTCTGGGGTTTGTAATAGATCCAATGAGCTTGCCTCTGTATCAATATAGATATCGATTCGGTCGCGGAGCATTTTACGAAAAGAGCTCACAGGGGATGAGGATTCCGTCAGGCGCTCCTCTGGAATGAGTCCCTTTAGCTTTTGTTCTGCGAGGAACACGCCTCGATAGTATTCGATCTTATATCGACTCTTTTGCAGTGCTTGCCAGTTGGTAATCTTGATTTTGGGATTGTGTGCGAAGGCAATTAAATGGGTATCGACAACCGGTTCCTCGATGCGAATGAGGTTGGTAAACTTCTCGCCATAACGAAATACGCGCCCCGGCTCACAATCCACTTTTCCTGAGTCCGCCATCTTACTGGCGCGGGCAGCGGGAACCACTTGATAGGAGAAGCCATACCCTAAGCGTTCAAAAGCTTGGGTGTAAATCAGTTCAGCCCATTTAAAGTAGAAGTTGTGTTTGGGGTCCTCATAAAACGCCATGGTAATGATAGGTTTATCAGCAAGTACCGCTGTAGTTTCTGCTGTGGATTTACTGGTCGCATGAACAGAGATACAAAAAAATAAGCCTATCAACACACTCCAAATGCGCATATTGCTCCGTCGCTGCATAACCTGTTCCTAGCCGTGTTGAGTTAACTAGAGTATAGCTAGCCTGATAAATGGGTTCATTTTTATTCAAGTTTAATCATCCGTTTCCATGAACTCGCATCACTAGGACATTAAAACGTGATCTGCTGGTGGTCAAACTTAACGTCTTGCATATTGTTAGTTGAAATAAATCTGACACTTAGCTGCAATAAAACCGCCATCCAAATCACGCCTATTCGTCACATAAATGCCTGAAAATCGGGTCGCCTCTACAGGGAATACCCTCATACACTCAATAATAAATCGGTGATGAACGTGATGAATATTAAACGGATCGCTGCAGCTATCTCCTGCAGCTTAATGACGGTTGTAGCTCATGCTGCAGTCCTGCCCGCAACACAAACAGACAGCCAGTGGTTTAAAGACAGTGCGGCAAACGTGGTGGCTAAAGCCCAAGTCGACACTAAAAAAACCGCTAAAAATGTGATTTTATTTGTCGGTGACGGCATGAGTATTTCGACGCTAACGGCAGCCCGTATTCTGCAAGGGCAGGATAAAGCTGACAATCAAGGCGGCGAAGAAAACTTCTTAAGTTTCGAACAGTTCCCCCACACGGCGTTAGTGAAAACCTATAACACTAACCAACAAACGCCAGATTCTGCGGGCACTATGACAGCCATGGCGACAGGCGTTAAAACCAAGGCGGGTATTATCTCTATTTCAGATACCAGCTTACGTGGTAACTGTTTGTCTTCAAAAGGCAATGAACTTGTTTCACTGGTCGACCTTGCTAATGCCAAAGGATTATCAACAGGCATAGTCACTACGGCGCGTTTAACCCACGCCACGCCAGCGGCAACCTATGCCAAAACCCCTGAGCGCGATTGGGAAGGCGATTTCAACTTACCTGCCGAAGCGGTTGCGAACGGTTGTACCGACATCGCAAGCCAATTAGTGATGCGTGATGAAGCCAATTCGTTAACTGTGGCATTAGGTGGCGGACGTAGCTACTTCCTACCCACAACAGTGAAAGATGGCGAGAACAAAGCCGGTAAACGTAAAGACGGTAAAGACTTAACTAAAGCTTGGGTCGATAATTTCAGCAAATCTGCTTACGTGTGGGACAAAAAAGGCTTCGACGCCATTGATGCTGCCAACACAGATCATTTACTCGGCCTATTCAATCCATCACACATGGAATACGAAGCAGACCGCGCTGATGACGTCGGTGGTGAGCCATCACTAACTGAAATGACCGCTAAATCCCTCGATATTTTGAAGAAGAACGACAAAGGCTACTTGCTGATCGTTGAATCTGGCCGTATCGACCATGGTCACCATGCGGGCAATGCGAGCCGCGCGTTGACCGATGCGGTTGAATTATCTAACGCAGTGAAAGCGGCAATGGATGCGACGAGCAGCGATGATACCTTGATCATGGTAACAGCGGATCACAGCCATGTGTTCACTATCGCAGGCTACCCAAAACGCGGTAACCCTATCTTAGGTTTAGTGCATAACGTCGATGGCACATTAGCGACGGCGAATGACAACAAGCCTTACACCACGCTGGCTTATACCAACGGCCCTGGTGCTGTGGTGGGTGTGCGTGACGACTTAACCTCAGTCGATACGCAAGATAAAGATTTTATGCAACAAGCGCTTATCCCAATGGAAAGTGAGACTCACGCCGGTGAAGACATCAGCTTACATGCCAGAGGTCCAGGTTCGAATCTGGTTCAGGGCGTGATTGAGCAGAACGTGATCTTCCACATTATCAACCAAGCGCAGCAGCTTGGCGGCACTAAGTACTAATCACGTATTAGTTACTGAGTCCTCACTTTTGGAGCAAAAAATGAATAAGAAATTACTAGTAGTCGCGATTTCAGCCATGCTGGGTTTAGCCGCATGCGGTAGCGATGGTGATAACGGTACCGCGGGAACACCGGGTAGCAATGGATCAAATGGGTCTAACGGTAGCAATGGCAAAGATTGGACTGCTGTGAATCAGTGGTATGTCGATGCACAAGCTCGCGTGACCAAAGCCGAAGGCTTAACTGTTAACAATGATGTTGGCGCCGCGAAAAACGTGATCCTGTTTGTGGGTGACGGTATGGGTGTATCGACCATTACTGCCGCACGTATTTTAGAAGGCCAGCTAAAAGGCAAAACGGGTGAAGAAAACTCGTTATCTTTCGAAACTCTGCCTTATGTGGGTCTTTCTAAAACCTATAACGTCGACGGCCAAACGCCGGATTCTGCAGGCACTATGTCAGCGATGATGACAGGTGTAAAAACCGACGTGGGCGTGATTTCACAAGCTGAAGGCGTAGTTCGTGCTAACTGTGCTTCGACTAAAGATCAAAATCTCGTGACATCATTAGAGCTTGCTGCAATGGCGGGAATGGCAACGGGTGTGGTAACGACTGCGCGTTTAACCCACGCAACCCCTGCGGCAACTTACGCCCATGTGCCAGAACGTGATTGGGAAGCCGATTCAAACCTGCCAGCAGAAGCTGTGACTAACGGCTGTAAAGATATCGCCGCGCAAATGCTCGACTTTAACTATGGCAGCGGTCTTAACGTGATGATGGGTGGCGGTCGCCGCGCCTTTATTCCTAAGACGACCGTTGATCCAGAAGGTAAAGCGGGTAAGCGTAACGATGGTCGCGACCTCACTGCTGAGTGGATGACCAAATACACTAACGCCGCTTACGTGCAAGACAGGGACGGTTTCCTCAGTGTGGATGCGGCAAGCACAGATCATTTGCTTGGCCTATTCAACTCATCGCACATGGAATACGACTACGATCGTAAAGAAGCCGGCGTGACTGGCGAGCCATCACTGGCGGAAATGACGGCTAAGTCGATTGATATTCTGAAGAAAAACTCAAAAGGCTTCGTGCTGATTGTTGAAGCTGGCCGTATCGACCACGCTCACCATGCAGGTAATGCGGCGCGTGCGCTTTATGACACAATGGCATTGTCTGAAGCGGTGCGTGTGGCGATGGAAAAAACCTCGGCAAACGATACCTTGTTAATGGTTACAGCGGATCACAGCCATGTGTTCACCATCGCAGGTTATCCAACTCGCGGTAACCCTATCCTAGGTTTAGTGAAGTCGAACGACGCCAACGGCGTTGCTGAAGTGACTAACTCTACCGATGCTAACGGTTTGCCATATACCACAGTCGGTTACGCTAACGGCATGGGCTATGCGTCATTAGCTACAGGTGGCGATGAGCGTTACAACTTCCCAGTGGACGCAGGCCGTAAGGACTTGAACTTTGTTGATACCCAAAGTGCAGGATTCCATCAAGAAGCCCTAGTGCCATTAAGCGATGAGACCCATGCAGGGGAAGACGTGGCGATTTTCGCCCGCGGCCCAAGTTCGGATCTTATCCAAGGTACGGTTGAGCAGAACCACATTTTCCACGTGATGAACCGCGCGGCAAATTTAGTGGCTAAAGCTGAAGCGGCTGCCGTTAAGTAAGACCCGCTTAGTCTCTGCATAGTGAAGTAAGACATAGTGCAGAAATAGTTAAGTAAAAGCAGTGCCGATGGATGGCATACGTCATCCATCGGCCTTTAGCCTAACGATTTAACATACCAAAGCGTTTACAAAAGCTTAAGTGTTTACCCTGTTCAGCAAGTGAGAAGTCTAATGAAAAACCGTCTATTGGCTCTAATGTTATCCAGCTTAGTTCTGCCCAATGTTGCTATGGCAGCGCAAGAGGCTCAGTGTCCAACGCTACAAGCCGAGCATTTAAAGGCTCAATATCAAGTGACCAATGGCAAGGGCCAGCAATGGCAAATGACCCTCATCCGTAATGGACAAGACTTTATTATTCAGCGTGATGGTTCAACATTTGAAGAATGGTCGAGCAATGGCGAGTACGTGCGTTATTTCCCCGCTGAAAAACGTTCTGTGACTTACCGCAAAGGTGATTTGCGCGCACTCAACATTCAGCACGATCGCGACCAGTTGTACCATGTAGTATCGCCAGCATTGCCGATCCACATGACCAAGACACAAGCTAAGCAAGAGGCGTGTTTTGCGACTCAAGGCTTTAAAGGCAAGGTTAACGGTTTAGAGAGTGAGCTGGTATGGATTGATGCTATCGGACTGCCCGCTGAGTTTATCTTAGGTCAATCTCAGCCGAATCTAGCTTACAAGCTTGTGGACGTAGAGCCATTTGATAGCGATGCTTTTGTGGTATTAACCCAAGATTATCAAGATATTGATTTTGCCGATGTTGGCGACAGTGAGTCCGATCCTTTTATCGCTAAGATGATCAACCAAGGCTTTATTGAACATGGCGGTAGCGGTTTTTACAATAGCGAAGGCCAATCGATTGAAGCTCAAGGCGGACACGGCAGCCATTCGCATTAATCGATTTAATTGATATTAAGTTTAAGTGATACTGACGAGCTTAGCGCTGAGTAAAACTTATAACGTAAGCCAGTCTGCATTTATAAGCGCCCACAGAGTTGGGCGTTTTTGTTTTTCTTCAGCGCGAATCTATGCGCACATTCCAGCAAACGATATGACTGCAATAATTTACTATTGCCGCGCTGACAATGAAGGCTAGAATGAACCTTAGTGGATTTGAGTTTTCCCAGTGTTAAAACTGATGTTATAGGTAATAGCCGCGAGCGATGAGTACAGCAACACCCATTGAAAACATTAACTATTGGCGCCATCCCAGCTTATCAGGCATAGAACTGAGTCAGGCGGAATTCACGCATTTTAGCTTCGATAAACATGTGCATCTGGATTACCACTTAGGTGTGGTCACCCAAGGTGCGCAGCAGTTTGTGAATAAGGGCAGCAGTTATCAACTCGGTCAGCACAGTCTATCGACCTTAAATCCCGACGAAACCCACGATGGCCAGAGCCGCGATGCCGACGGTTATCGGGTGAAAGTCATGTCGATCCCCGTGGAATACATGAATGAAGTCAGCCAAGAACTGGGGTTGAAGGAGCACTTTTTCAGCGCGCCCATGGTGGATGACCCAACGCTTTATCAATACTTTATTCAGCTACACGAGCTATTGATCCAAGGCCAATGCAGTGCGCTCGTGGGCGAGTCCCATTTACTGAACTTTATTCATCTGCTGCTGGATCGTTACCCCAGCGGCGTTTCATCTAGCATCACTAAGCCGAATCAACCGCAGGGGTTATCTAAGTTGCAGGTGAGCTTAGTCAAGCAGCGAATTCACGATGAGCCTTGGCATAATACTCAGCTTGAAACCTTAGCCAATGAAGTGAGCTTAAGTAAGTTTCAGTTTTTGCGGCAATTTAAACAGGCAACAGGGATGACACCCCATGCTTATCTCAAGCGGGTGCGTTTAGAGTTGGCGAAAAAATCCTTAAGTCATGGCGCTCTAGTGGCGGATGTGGCGCAGCAATTCGGATTTTTTGACCAGAGCCATTTAAATAAAGCCTTTAAGCAGGCATTCCTATTATCGCCGGTGCAATTTCAGCGACGTATGCTCTAGTTTTCCCCCGTCTTTCGACGATTGCTGATTCGAATAAAACAGAATCATGCAATTTATTACAATTCAGCCCGGCGACAAATGGCCATACTGGCAGCCTCAGTTATCGTTTATCACCTTTTTTGCGGAGCCGCATTTCTATGGATTTATCTTTATTACTCACCTTGGCCGTGATCCACTCGGTTGCCTTGATCAGCCCCGGACCCGATTTCGCTATTATGGTGAAGATTGCGACTCAGCAGTCGCGAAGCACGGCGATTGCCGCAGCCGTGGGGATTTCAATCGCCATTTTAGCCCACACGATTTTAAGTCTGACTGGCGTGAGTCTGCTTATTAAAAGTTCGCATACCCTGTATCTATTAGTGCAAATTGTGGGCGCTTCTTACTTAGCTTGGATGGGGTTTGGTGCCCTGCGTGCAGGCCTTGCGATACTGGCTAAACGTAAAGCGAGTGCCAGTACAAATGCTGGGACACATGTTGATGCTCTTTCTGCTGACGTTGAAGGCACTGCGTCTATTGCTGGTGGCTTAGGTGGCGCTATGTCGCGCAGGCAAGGTTTTTTGACTGGGCTTTATACCAATCTATTGAATCCCAAAGCATTGGTGTTTTTCTTAACGCTGTTTTCGGCCTTGATTACCCCAAGCGTCACCACTAGCACTAAAATTGCCTCCGCTGTCTTGTTGTTATCGCTGTCGCTGGCATGGTTTGGCTTTTTGGCTGTGATGTTATCTAAGGCGCAGGTGCAACTTAAATTGCAGCGACTGACACCGATTATCGATGCAATTATTGGTGTCATCTTTATGTCAGTCGCGCTGGCGATTTACGCTAACCTGTTGCTGACGGCTTAGTCAGGCATTGCGTCAATCAGCTTAGGTTTTAGTCCTGTGCATTTATGTTATTCTTTGCCTTTGGTCTCAGTAGAGACGTTTGGATGTAAGGGATAAAGATGTCACTCGCCTCACCACTAAAGGCAATAAAATTAGCAGTTTTCGGCCAAGCTAAACTAATGCAAATCGCGTGTTATGCCGCCTTGATATTTGGTGCTATGGGTTTGAGTAGCACAGTGAATGCCGCCGATGAGGCTTTGCCAAAGGAATATATTCCTCTGGTGCAAGGGCTTATCGATGCGGCTAAGGCGAACGATCCAGAAGCCATTGTTAAGCGATTGGCTTACCCACTTAAACGTGAATATCCGATCCCAGCGATTCAAAATACCCAGGAAATGGTCGCACGATTCGATCAAGTATTCGATTCGCAACTAATTGAACTGATTGCGAATTCTAAGATTGATGCTGATTGGCAGATTATGGGCTGGCGCGGCATTATGCTCGGCAGCGGTGTCGTATGGCTGGATTTTGATGGCAAGATCATAGCCATTAACTACCAAACACCCGCAGAGGCAAAATTGAAAGCTGAGCTGATCGCTAAGCAAAAAACGGGATTACATGCGAGCGTGAGTGAGTTTGTGAGCCCAGAATTAACTTGGGAAACCGCTAAGTTTACGATTCGTGTCGATAATATGGGGAATGATCAATACCGTTATGCCGCTTGGGCAAAGGGTAAGCCATTGAGCGAAAAGCCAGATCTAGTGCTGAATAAAGGCAAGCTCGTATTCGATGGTAGCGGTGGGAATCATTCATTCCAATTTCGCAGCGGCCCATACCAGTATCATTGTTATGTCACCGTCTTAGGCACCAGCGATAGCCCTCCAGGCGAGCTAGTGGTGTTTAAAAATGACCAAGAAATACTAAAACAAGCAGTCATCAAAGCAGACTAGTCTCGTTTCCATATCCCTATGAGTGAGATGTAAAGCAGCGACTATCCGTTGATGGTTGTTGCTTTAATAATCCTAACGACTCCTTTAGCTAGAAGCTGTTGCCCCAAAGTGTGTTTCGTAGTTTGAATGCTTTAATCAAAATCAAAGTCGTGGGGCTTCACCCCACACCCGACCAAGGAGGACAGCTCGTCCTATCCTCCTTGGATGCTCCAAGACGCCCCTAGCGGAGTTGAAAGCCCCTTGTGCTCATGGCCAAATTTGCTATCGCTTCCGAAGGATGCGTCCCTGCACCTGCGAAAGCTAGTCGGTCATCCATGACCGAACTCACGCAATTTGTCTATTCGCCCTGCGGCAACTCCGAGGGGAGGTGTATTCCTTGGAGTTTTGAGTCGTTAGATAGCGATTCATCAGCAAAAAATAAGCGCTAAAAATGAGAAAGCTAAAACGATATCAAGTGATTACCCATCAAACTGGATAAAAAACCGCTACCGCAAAAAAGTAAATTCCTATAGCATCATTTATACCAATTGACATGGATGTGGCAGCGGCCATATTTGAGATTTAGTGAACAAGCGATTTATGCCCTGCAAACAGCGCAGCGCATAAATACTAAGACGTTATGTTACCAAATGGAATTGCATGAAGTATCTAAAATTAATCATAATTAAGCCACTTGAGGGCTACCTACATTTAACAGCTTGGCTTATATTCGCTTGGTTGTATTTCCAAATAATTCTTTCGGCAACAGCATTATTTTGTATGCCCAGTTTATTTAGCTTTTATTTTTTCGAATTCAATACGGCATTGAACATTGTGTACGGAGCATCAGGTCTCGGTTTTATTGTGGGTATTTGGTGGGCTGAAACTATTAGAAAAACACATGGTATTATCACTTTTCACGCATATTTGCTCTCAACGCCTGAAATTGAAGGTTGGAGAGATAGATACGGTAACGTAATCAAGAAGCGGTAACATACAAGCTGTTCAACAGGGACAAATACTGTTTGGCTTTTATCTCTATGTTCCAAAATTATAGCCAAACACCATTTCCCTGTTAAAAGTTTGTTATACATAGATATTTAAATTCGAAACTCACTAATTCGAGCTAAAAGTCTAACTCGGAATTGTCCCAAAAGTGTGCTGCGTAAGGCTTTTAAATCTACAGGTTACGCTAATACCGTGGTAAACCTGTATGAGTTGACATCAGCAAACGCTAAACTGCTAACGACTAAAATTACTGGTCCCAAACATTAGTCTTCAACACATATCTATCCCAATGTAATTTATAACTGTCTGTGGAAATAACAATTCACGCAGCATTGTGCAGTCGATTTTTATTCGTAAGATAAAAAGAGCATTAAGGATGAACTTAATGCTCTTTTTTATGGATAAATTCCTGCTCAAACTCTTGTGCGGTGATGGGTTTACCGTAGAGGTAGCCTTGGCCTAAGTCGCATTCCTCGTGACGAATAAAGGCATCTTGTTCTAGGGTTTCCACGCCTTCGGCGATCACGACTAAGTTCAGTTTCTTGCCTATGGCAATAATCGCTTTAGTGAGCTCCCTATCTTGTTCGTTTTCTTCGAGTTTATTGATAAAACAGCGATCGATTTTTAAAGTATCGAAAGAGTATTTTTGTAGATAACTTAGGGATGAATAGCCAGTACCAAAGTCATCTAAGGAGATGCGGATCCCGAGTTCCTGCAGTTTTTGGATGGCGTTGTGGGCAATGTGCTCGTCCTGCATCAACATGCCTTCGGTGATTTCAAGCTCTAGGGCGGTCGGTGGCAATTGATAGAGGGTGAGTAAGTCAGCTATGTGCTCGCTAAAACGGGGATTGCGCATTTGCAAAGGGGAGATATTGATGGCGATTTTAAACTCCTGATCTAGCTCACGACACCATTTTGCCGCCTGAGCTAGGGCGGTATGCAATACAAAATTGCCAATATCTATAATCTGCCCATTACGTTCTGCTAAGGCGATAAATCTGTCTGGGGCGACATTGCCTAGAATCGGGTTGTGCCAGCGCAGCAGGGCTTCGGCGCCTATCACTTTTTGAGTTTTTAAGTTAATAAAGGGTTGGTAATGAAGGCTTAACTCGTTTTTGTTCAATGCATCGACTAAGTGAGATTCCAGTTGATAGCGTAGATTCAAAGCCGCTTGAGTATCTTGATTAAAGAAGCTGTGAGTTGAGCCATCGGCTTTGCTGATCGTCATCGCAGCCCCTGCTTTTTGCAGCAGAATGGCGGCATCTATGCCATCGATGGGCGCTTGAGCTATACCCATGCTCGACGGAATCGTGATCACAAAATCCGCCACGCCAAATGGGGTATTACAGCAGCTAAGCACTTTATTGATGAGTCTGTTGGTTTCGTTGTTCGAAGGTTTATGGGCTTGAATAATCACAAACTCGGCGCCGGCAATACGGGCGATGAAGGTATTTTCATCGGCATAGTGTTGTAAACGTTGGCTGAGAATGGTGAGGATTTTATCGCCAATCAGATAGCCATAACTGTCGTTGATGGACTTGAAATTACGCAGCCCCAGATAGAGTACTGAAATCTTTTCCTTGCGATTCACTTCTTCGAGCATAGTCGAAAGGCTATTAATCAAATTGATGCGATTCGGTAATCCCGTCAGTGGATCATAGCTTTTATGGTATTCCAGTGAGGTTTCGGTGGAGGTCCGATTTTCGATTTCTTTGATGAGTTTGCCACTGAGTTCGGCGAGTTCATGGGTGCGTTGTTGCACTTTTTGCTCTAACTCTTGGTTGTGCAGTTGCAGCTTTGCCTGTTGATAGAGGGTGACGAGGTTGGCTTCGATACCATTTTGAAAACGAGCGAGTAAGCTGCGAAACGATTGGCTGTAATTATGCTCTTTGTTATCGAGCATGCAGATAGTGCCAAAGGCGCTGTTATCGGGCCAGCGTAAAGGTAAGCCACAGTAGGCAATCATGCCGAGTTTTATATCAGGATTTTTATCCCAGTTTTTATCTTTTAGGGCATTCGGAATGTGGAGTTCCTTGCCTCCTTTTATCACTGTCTCGCAGTAAAGTCCGTGGCCTAAACTGTCTTTGTCGTGTTTTTTATAGGGATTCCCCTGAGTGCGGCTCGAGGTAAACACTTCTATATCGGTTTGATGAACACGCATGATTAAAGCCGCGGGAGTGTCGACCAATTCAGAGAGCAAATCTAAGGTTTGTTGCCAGTTATCAACCATTATTTGGGGAACCACGATTTTGTCTGTGTCGATAGCAATGTCGGCGAATAAACGATCTTTTTGAGACTGATTAATGGCGAGATTGTATGGCATGAATGCTCAGTCCTAGAGGCGCAATATTATTTATAAACTATAGTCTTTTTACTCATGTTGTGAGTTTTTTGAATAAATTTAGTTGTATTACGATGTAAATTTTGTGTTAGCGATGGCGCAATTGAATCTCTTAAGTTTTAGATAAGAATTCAGCGCTACGCTATCACCAAATGTTCTTGTCATTGGATTCATAAGTGAGTAACTATTTGAAAAATAATGTTAGGATGACATTTATCGATTTTGCCAAAGGGCATTTAATCGCGCCACTTTTAGTGTTTGCGGTGATCATCTTTGGGCTTGAATGGACTCACGCCGATATGAAAGTGGCGACCTTGTTATTTCATTGGCAGGGTGGCGTCGACTCTTGGCCATTAAGAGGCCATTGGCTGACCGAAAATGTATTGCACGTTGCTGGGCGTAACTTTGTTATCTTGCTGGCGGTGAGCGTTGTAGTCGGCATTGCCTTTAGTTTTCGAAGTGACAGGATTAAGCCGTACCGCAAAGGGTTGATTTATCTATTTTGTAGCGTATTGGCCAGTGTGTTGCTGGTACGCATTGGCAAGAGTTTTACCCATATGACTTGCCCGTGGGATGTGATTGAGTTTGGCGGCCGTATGCTGCATTCCTCCCTGTTTGCCCGTTTACCTGAAGGCGCTGAATTTGGCCAATGTTTCCCTGGCGGCCATGCCAGCGGAGGGTTTGCTTGGGTTGCCTTGTATTACGTTTTGCGTGAGTATCGTCCGCATTTAGCTAAGTTTGGTTTGATTTTCGGGGTGAGTTTAGGCCTAGTGTTCGGTATCGGCCAAGAGTTACGCGGTGCCCATTTCTTGAGCCATGATTTATGGAGTTTAGCTATTGCATGGACGTCGGCGAGTCTACTTTACTATGGTTTTTTCCTTCGCCCATCAGGGTTAAAAAAAGCTAAATTGGCCGATGTTAGCCAAAGAGTCAATGTTAAATCCACTGCTGGATTAACACAAAAATAGCGGACTGTGAAACTGACATAACCTATGTGATTAACCTAAACACTGAGTCCAATTGGGCTCAGTGTTTTTTTATGGCTTAGAATCTGAATTCGAAGCGCATATCGGGTCTGCGTAGGCGAGATCTTTCATCTAACAGTTGGTTCTTCTCATTGAGTAGGCTGTTTTTCTGTTTCAATAAGTCGGCCTTATCGGTGAGATTATTGATCTTGCCATCAAGACTGCTTATCTCTCTATCGATGGCATTTAAGCGATCGGCTATTTCAGATAAGCGTTTGTTAGTCAGATATTGTTGATGGCCTTGATTATAACGTTCAACGAAGGCGTTATTGCTGCAAACCCCATAATAGCTTTCTCCCGCTAAGCCCACGCGGTAGCCATTTTCGGGAAGACAGTAACTGGCTAACCCTTGCTGGTATCCTTGTTTCCATTGTCCGGTATCGACGCTGAGATTAAATTCTCGGCAATCTTTTTGATATTGATTCAATTGCCCTGCGCTAGTCCCACGGTTGCCATCGGCCATTCCTAGGGCAAACCAATCACTATTGGCGCATTCTTCAATCGATAAGCTGCTGCATTGAGTGAGTGATAGGACCGAAAGGGCGAGGAAAAGGCTAGGATAATGCATGGACAAGTTCTCTATATGCTGTGGCGTTTAGGATAAAGGCTCTTATGGGGGAGATCTAGTTTTATATACCGCCGTTTATACTGTCATAGATGCATTTTGTTGGGCAGAATCCATCACAGTTTAGTGGATGAATGCATGATAACAGGCTGATATTGTGTTAGTTTGCGATTAACACTTTAATGTCTGCTTTGGGGTTAGCTATGATTTCACCCGTTTCATCGGCGCATTCTGCTTCATTACCGACGGCCAAATCGGTTCATCAATCTAGTGATACGGCGGAGCCAAGTGGACTGAAATCCTTTACCTATGGCGCATTGGGCTTGGCGGCTCCCAAAGCTGAGCCCAGTTCCGATGTTGCTGCGATGAGCAAAACTGAGGCGCCTACTCCCGATACAGCCCCTAATGACGCGAATGATTCGAACGACACGTATTACAGCGCTGGCCAAATATTGAAAGCGGCGGCGACCGTGGGAAGTGTGATTGCCTTATTTGTGTGAGTTAAGTTTTTGCTAAATGTTAGCTAGGATACCTATTTGAGCGATCTTGAATTTGAATGTTCGCTGTAGGAGAGTGGCAGTGGTTTTACCTCTTGCTTTATACAGGTTGGCGGAAAAGAATATTCTTTTAGTTTAAGCTTCATTTTCAGTCTCTTTCTTTGCCAAAGTCCTCAGTAAATCTGGTATTGTGTTTAACACGCAAGTGCATTAGTTTTTACTTAAAATTCGTTTAACAATCCTGAACTATATTCATCAAACTTCCGCTGGAGACCGCTTTTGTATGAAGATTTGCCCGCAGTATTCCATATCATGCCTAAGTAAGGTATAAGGGCGCTATGAAAACTCCGAAACGAATCCAACCCCTGGTTGATGAAGGACTGGTCGATGAGGTCATTAGCCAGTTAATGAGCGGTAAAGAAGCCACTGTGTACGTTGTACGCAGTGGTGATGATATCCGCTGTGCCAAAGTCTATAAAGAAGCGGACAAGCGCAGTTTTAAGCAAGCTGTGTTGTATCAAGAAGGCCGAAAAGTCCGCAACAGCCGTCGTGCACGTGCGATGGAGAAAGGCTCTAAATTTGGTCGCGATCAGCAGGAAGAAGCTTGGCAAAATGCCGAGGTTGAAGCGCTTTATCGTTTAGCGAATGCGGGTGTGCGCGTGCCAACGCCCTATGGTTGTTTTGATGGCGTGTTGCTGATGGAGTTAGTGACGGATGCCGAGGGCAATGTCGCACCGAGATTGAACGATGTGAGTATGTCGGCAGAAAAAGCCCTGAACGATCATGCGTTGGTGATGACCTATGTCAAACGTATGCTCTGTGCAGGTTTAGTGCACGGTGACTTGTCTGAGTTTAACGTGTTAGTCGATAGTGAAGGGCCAGTGATTATCGACTTGCCTCAGGCCGTCGATGCCGCGGCGAATAACCATGCCAAATGGATGTTAGCGCGTGATGTGAATAACATGACCCAATACTATGGCTTGTATGCTCCTGAGCTGTTGAAAACACAATATGCCAAAGAGATTTGGGCCCTGTTTGAAGCGGGTGAATTGAAGCCTGAAACGCCATTAACCGGTGAGTTTACCGAAGTGTTGGTCGAAGCCGATGTCAGTGCCGTGTTCGAGGAAATTCAAGCGGCCTTTGAAGAGGCGCAAGAGCGTAAACAAAGGATCCAAGAGGCAAACGAAGAAGACTATTAATTGTCAGTCGTTTTTCGCCCATAAAAAAGACGCTCAAAGTAGCGTCTTTTTTATGCTAAAAATTAAGTGTCACTATTATTTTTATTGTTGATTTTATTACTGATTTTATTATTGTTATTTAATTTTTGGCGTTAGCCAACCCTTGGCTTAATCTCCGATTGGAGCTGGGTCCATCCTTGTTGCTATAAACAAGCTAGCAATCATCGAACAGTGTAATAAAAGGACAAGAGCTGAGAGAGAAATATGTTCATGACTTGGGGGAGCACAATTCACATATTTAATCTTTGGGGAAGACAACTCCCTCAATCCTTGCCGAAACCTTGGTAACTCTTCAGTCAATCTATAAAACAGCACACTAAATCACAGCCTTCCTTGGCGCGCCACACTCGTTATAGCGCTGGATCATCATTGATCCTGTGAATAAAATGACAAGACTAGAGAGAGAAATATGTTCATGACTTGGGGGAGCACAATTCACATATTTGATCTTGGGGGAGATAACTCCCTCCCCAGTCTTGCCGAAACTTTTGCATTGTCTTTGTTCGTTTGGTTTGTCGGTTTTAATACTATTTCCCAATCTTCGCTGGGTTCATCAATTTGGACGACAAGGCCGGACTAAAAAGGGCGCTGTTATTATTGTTGTTAGCACATCTTTTACATCGTTAGCGTTATCAGCAGGGCGATATGCAATCTCGTCCGGCCTTGTCTATTCGGGCACGTTTAACTTGTTGTACTGGCACTCAATTGCCATGCAGCGCTTAACCTATGGTGCGTAGCTCGTTATTGAGCTGTTTAATCCTTTTCTGCAGTTGGGCAATCTCGCTCATTAATGCGCATTCTCTTTGCTGGGGTTGCAGATCGCTTTCCCGCACCCATTGATAGACTGCCTTGGCAGATAAACCGTATTGACGTGCAACATCCGACAGTAAGCGACCTTGCACTTTAACCTCGGTGATAACATGTAGCTTGAGACTATTTTCTGCGATTCCCATGAGCGTTCCCTCTTTTACTGCTTTCTAACTAAAATATGACCGTTTGCGTTGCCTTTTATTGATGATATTGACGCTGTTCTAAATCCCACTGGCTCAGACCTAGGTGGCGCAGACAAATCCATTCGTGGCGACATAGTGCGATAAAGTTCATGACTGTTTTCATACTTCCTCCTTCATGGCCTTAAATTCTCGAGTTCATTTTCTGTCTCGATAGGTCCATTTAATTTGGATTAATCCTGTTGAAGTCGACTTGAGTTTTCGGCGATTTCTACCGCGTCTAACTGTCTACTCACTTAGTAGTATGTAAAATTCGTGCCAATATTCTAATTTTAATTTTAATGTTTAAAATCATTAGTTTGTATATTGAATTAAAACGGCGTGATTTTTTAGTGCTGACAAAAAAGGTGCAAGACGCACTATTTCGGTGCCATCGGCTTGATATGGAGCTGGGCGGTCTAAGCCAAGATTGAAGCCCGAAATCTGTATCTTTGCTGACTAAAATCTGGATTAGCAGAATTGAATATGGATAAAGGATTGTCTCGAGCGTAATTGCTTATATACTGCCTGCCTTGTGGCAATCCCTAGGTCATTCGTATTACTTAGTGTGAAGTGATATTTCTTGCCCTTTGAGCGGTATTCACAGTCATCAATCATATAAAGAGGTCATAAATGATGAAGTGTTTTCAGGCAGTGCAATCTAAACCATCCCTGTTAGCCATAGTGGTATTGACGACCGCGCTAGTTGCATCGGGTTGTACAACAATCAATCCCTATTCAAACGAACAACAAACCGCTAAAGCGACCAGTGGTGCATTGATTGGTGCCGTCGCAGGGGCTGCCATTGGCGTAGTCTCTTCGAGCAAAAGCGACCGCGGTAAAGGTGCTTTAATTGGTGCTGCATCAGGCGCGGCAGTCGGTGGTGGTATTGGTTATTACATGGATGTGCAAGAGACCAAATTACGCCAACAACTCGCCTCAACGGGCGTGAGTGTGACCCGTAGCGGCGATAACATCATTTTGAACATGCCTAATGAAGTCACCTTCGGCGTAGATCAAACCGAGTTAAGCGACGGCGCTAAACGCGTGCTGAACTCAATGGCGGTTGTGGCCAAGGAATACAGCAAAACGCAGCTTAACGTATTAGGTTATACCGACAGCAGTGGCTCAGACTCTTACAACTTACGTCTGTCACAAGTACGTGCGGGTGAAGTGGGTAATTACTTGATGAGCAAAGACGTCGCCTCTGCTCGTGT